>CADBHQ010000016.1 GCA_902794535.1 Fibrobacter succinogenes
CCCGCAGGAACGCCAGTGCCAGATGAACTGCACCATGGGCAAGATGCACAAGGACGTGAACCAGGCTGTGGCTATCGGCCGCCTGGAACGCTTTGCTGCTGACTATGAACGCAACAACGGTGGCGCCTCTGTGCCGGCCGTGAAGCCCGCTACCGGCAAGAAGGTGGCTGTGATCGGTTCCGGTCCTGCCGGCCTGGTTGTCGCTGCTGACGTGCGCCGCGAAGGCCACGACGTGACCATCTTCGAAGCTTTCCACAAGCTCGGTGGTGTGGTCCGCTACGGTATTCCTGAATTCCGTCTTCCGAAGAAGATCGTGGACAACGAAATTGAATCCCTTGCTGCCATGGGCGTGAAGTTCGAGACAAATTTTGTCATCGGCCGTACCCGCAAGCTCAAGGACCTGATTGAAAAGGATGGCTTCGATGCCGTGTTCGTCGGTACCGGTGCCGGCCTCCCGCTCTTCATGAACATTGAAGGTGAAAACCTGGTCGGTGTGTTCGCTGCTAACGAATACCTGACCCGCGCTAACCTCATGCGCGCCTACGACAAGGAACATGCCGATACTCCGATGTGGCCCGGTAAGAACGTGGTTGTTCTCGGTGGTGGTAACGTCGCTATGGACGCTGCCCGTATGGCTCTCCGTCTCGGTGCCGAAAAGGTCCGCATCATTTACCGCCGCAGCATGAACGAACTTCCGGCCCGTAAGGAAGAAGTTCTCCATGCTCAGGAAGAGGGTGTCGAATTCTGCGTTCTGCAGAACCCGGCCAAGATCCTTGGCGACGAAGCCGGCCACGTGCGCGGCATGCTCGTCGACAAGTACGAACTCGGCGAACCCGATGAAAAGGGCCGTCCGCGTCCGGTCAAGGTCGAAGGTGCAAGCTTCGAAATTGAATGCGACACCGTGCTCGTTGCTATCGGTAACGGTTCCAACCCGCTTATCAGCAACACCACGCCGGAACTCTCCGTCGACAAGAAGGGTCACATCCTTCTCGAAGATGCAACTGCCAATAAGACTTTCATGGAAAAGGTCTACGCTGGTGGCGACATCGTGCTCGGCGCTGCAACCGTGATCCTCGCTATGGGCGAAGGACGCCGCGCTGCTGCAGGCATTAACGAGTTCTTGAAGAAGTAAGGAGTCATCCTGAGCGGAGGCGTGAAACGCCGAAGCCTCTTTGATCACTTAGCGCTTCAGCGCTTATGTGAGCATGATCCCCCTTGCAGGGAGAAGGATCTAAAACAACCCCGACTCTCGCGAGCCGGGGTGTTTTTTTTGTCTTAAACCGCGCTCCTAAGTTTAAAACTCCAAATGGACAGATTTTCAACACTTTTCTGTGTGCAACCTTGTTTGTTAAGCCTATATATATGTAAATTGCTATGTATAGATTTTGTTCTTGTGGTATAGTAATGATTTTGAATCATGAGTTTTTAGTGTTATGCAAAGAATCTACAGCGTTAGGGGCTGGAAACTTGCAAAATTTGAGGTGACAACATGTGCCGCATCAAGTTTATGAACACAGAAATTGATAATCTGACAATGGCAGAAACATTGTTGGCTATAGATGAGTTGATTCAGAAAAATAAGAATGCTTATGTAGTTACACCAAATGTAGACCACATTGTTAAGCTGGAAACGAATGAGCGTTTGAAAAATGCGTATTCAGAAGCTGATTTGATATTGACGGATGGCAAACCTTTAGTTTGGGCATCTAGGTTGTATCGTAATCCTATCAAGGAAAAAGTTTCAGGATCGGACCTCTTTCCGGAACTTTGTAATCTTGCTGCCGATCGACATTATACAATGTTTTTTTTGGGTGCAAAAGAAGGGGTTGCGGCAAAGGCTGCTGAAAATCTGAAAAAGGAATATCCTGAATTGAGAATTGCCGGATGTTACGCTCCTCCGCTAGGCTTTGAAAATGATGCCAAAGAATTAGAAAAAATTGAAAGCTTGATTAAAAATGTTAAACCGCATATTCTGGTGTTGGCCTTGGGTTGTCCGAAACAAGAAATAATCGCGCATCAGTACCGAAACCTGTTTGAAGTGCCGCTGACGTTGTGTCTGGGTGCAACACTTGATTTTGCTGCGGGTAAAGTCAAAAGGGCTCCCCGCTGGATGGCTAATGCCGGCTTAGAATGGCTCTACCGGATTTATCAGGAACCGTCGCGTATGTTTAGGCGTTATGTTCTTGAAGACTGGAAATTTGTGAAACTGTTTGTGAAATATTGGGGAGACGCCTCGTGAATATTGCAATCGTAGGAACAGGTTACGTTGGTCTTGTAAGTGGGACATGCTTTGCGGAAATGGGTGTAGACGTCACATGTGTCGATGTGAACCAGGCAAAGATCGATTCCCTTCAAAGAGGCGAGATTCCTATTTATGAACCGGGCCTTGATGAAATGGTTCTCAGGAACCAGCGCGAAGGTCGCTTGCATTTCACAACGAATCTTGCCAGCGTCCTTGACGATGTAGAAATGGTTTTTAGTGCCGTGGGCACGCCTCCCGATGAAGATGGCTCTGCAGACTTGCAGTACGTTCTTGCTGTCGCGCGCACATTCGGCCAGAATATCAAGAAATACACTGTCCTTGTGACAAAATCTACTGTTCCGGTCGGAACCGCCCAAAAGGTCAAAGCTGCCATTCAGGAAGAACTTGACAAGCGCGGTGTAGAGATTCCGTTTGACGTGGCAAGCAACCCGGAATTCTTGAAGGAAGGAAGCGCCATCACGGACTTTATGAAACCCGACCGTGTCGTTGTTGGTGTGGAAAGCGAACGGGCCAAGGAACTCATGACTCGCCTCTACCGCCCGATGATGCTGAATAACTTCCGCGTCATCTTTACCGATATTCCCAGTGCAGAAATGATCAAGTATGCCGCCAATAGCATGCTTGCGACTCGCATCAGCTTTATGAACGATATCGCAAACCTCTGCGAGCTTGTGGGCGCAGATGTGAATATGGTTCGTCATGGCATTGGTAGCGATACCCGCATTGGTAGCAAGTTCTTGTACCCTGGTTGCGGATACGGTGGAAGTTGCTTCCCCAAAGATGTGAAGGCTCTCATCAAGACCGCCGAAAAAAACGGCTACAAGATGGGTGTCTTGAAGGCTGTCGAAGAAGTAAACGAATACCAGAAAACAGTACTCTTCAAAAAGCTTTGCAAACATATGGGTGGCGAACAGAACCTGAAGGGCAAAACCATTGCTATGTGGGGACTTGCTTTCAAACCTGAAACCGATGACATGCGCGAGGCAACGGCGCTAGTGCTTATTGACTTGTTGACCAAGGCTGGTGCGACAGTTCGTGTTTATGATCCGGTTGCAATGAACGAATGCAGGCGTCGTGTAGGTGATGTTGTCACTTATTGTAACGATATGTACGAAGCCTTGCTCGATGCCGATGCGCTTTTGCTTGTCACTGAATGGAAACTGTTCCGCATGCCGAGTTTCGGTGTGATGAAAAAGTCCATGAAGAACGCCCTTATCATTGATGGTCGTAATATTTACGATGCCAAGGAAGTCGGTGAATATGGTTTTGTTTATGATGCAATAGGATGTTTTCGTTGTTAAAAAGGTTACTCCGCCTTGAGTAGTGTATTGATATTAATGCCACTCCTTTTTGCGGGAGGTTCCGAAAAGCAGGTCCGATTATTAGCACAGGGGCTTGCCAAGAGGAATCTTTCTGTTACACTATTGATAGAGAACGGTTCTTCGGAAGATTGTAAGAGCTTTATTGACGAAAATAAAAATATTGATTTTGTCTTTTTAAATGGAAAAATCAATAATGAAGAAGATAAAACGCTTCTAAAAAAGCTCCTTGCTTTGGTTAGAATTTGGTACTGGCTCTTACTTCATTGCAACAGGAAAACTTATTCCTGGGTGATGTTTACTAATTTGACTGGCTTGTTTTGTGTTCCATTCGTGAAAATGAAGGGGCCGAAGATTCTTTTTAATGAGAGAAATGCGGGTGCCAAAATGTGTAATAGCAAGGTAAAGCGCACTCTATTGAACATGTGCACGAAAATTGTTGCGAATTCCCAAAATGCTTCTGCGGTTCTTTCCAATGTTTTGCGTCGAAACGTGGAATGTGTTAATAATGGAGTCTCTGTTGATTGTTTGCCCGGCAATACAAAGTCCTTGGGTTATATCTTGGTGCCTGCAAGAGTGACGTTCATAAAGAATCAGATGGTCGTCTTGAAATCTTTGCTCCATTTTGCTCCAGCGCAAAGGCCTAAAGTTATTTTTGCGGGCGTGCAGAACGATTCTGCTTACCAAGATCAGCTGGACTCGTTTATTGAATTGCATGGATTGAGCGATTGTGTGAAATTTGTAGGTTATGCTTCTAATATAGCGCAGTATTACAGCGAAGCCGGAATCGTCATTTTGCCTTCGTATGAAGAAGGGACCCCAAACGTATTGTTGGAATCATATGCGATGAAGGCTTTCTGCTTGGCCTCGGACATCGTGATGAATCGAGATGTCTGTGTGAATGATAATGTTCTTTTTCCTCCTGATGATGACGAAACGTTGAGCCGACGGATTACTTGGGCTTTTGGATTGTCCAATGAAGAGAAACAGGTGATCTTGGACAAGAACTACGATTTTGTCATGAAAAATTATTCTATAGAAACGATGCAAAATCGCTACTGCACTCTATTTTCGAATTAGCTTGGATTGACTGTATGAAGAATGTGATGATATTGTCAAAGGCGTTGACATTCGGAGGAGCTGAACGTGCTGCGGCCGCATTGGCTGGCTATATGGCAAAAGAGTGTAATTGTATTTTAGTCGTTATAGATGATGAGAATAAGACTTATGAGAGCGATGCTGAAATAATTACGCTTAAACAATCTGTTGTCAATAAAGGGCGCGGGCTGACCTTGCTAATGTGGTTTGTAAAGCTATTTTTTAAGGTCAGAAAAATTCGTCGTGAATATGAAATTGACGAATGCATTAGTTTCTTGACGGAACCGGATTTAATCAATATTTTAACCGGCTCGAAAAAATCCAAGTCAACGATATCTGTGAGAAATTTGAGATCTGCAGTGGTAAAAGGCAAAATCAAGAGGCTGCGAGATAAATGGCTGTTTAAAAAAGCTAATCGAATTGTAGCCACGTCTAAAATGGTTAAAGACGATTTGATTAAAGTATTTGGCGCCAACGAATCGAAAATAGATGTCGTCTATAATATTTGTGATCAAAACCGCATTTTGAATGCCGCACAAGAAGATTGCCTTGACGATGAAGAAAAAGCTTTTTTTGAAACAGGTGATGTCGTTGTTACCACTGGTCGATTGACAGGTCAGAAAGGACATTGGCATTTGATTCGTGCATTCTCCGCGGTAGTGAAAGAGCATCCGAATGCGAAATTGGCAATTCTTGGACAAGGCGAATTGAATGATTATTTGCAGAAACTTATAGATGACTATTCTTTGAACGATTCCGTTCGGATTCTGGGATTTAAGAAAAATCCCTATGCATATTTGAATAAAGCGAAAATTTTTGCGTTCAGTTCCTTCTTTGAAGGTTGCCCGAATGCTATTTTGGAGGCTTATGCGGTTGGACTTCCCGTTGTGACGACAGATGGCGTAGGTATACGTGAGATTGTCGCTCCGGAAACCCACTATGCAAAAAAAACGGATTGCTTGGAACGTTGCAGTTATGGTGTGCTAACTCCAGTTTGTGATGGCAAAAAATATGATGCGAATGAGCCTTTGACTCAAGGTGAAATTGAATTGCAAAAAGGTATTTCGTTGCTTTTGTCGAATCAAGATTGTATTGAACATTACAAGTTGATGTCAAAAGAAAGAATTCGTTCCTTTTCAAAAGAATCCATTTTGGAAAAGTGGATTCGACAGTGAAATTGTGGTTGTAAAATGATTTTGTTGACAGATTTATTCATTATTGCTGTATGCTGCATGATTCTCTTAGATTTTAAAAGGGGATTTTTTATTGTAGTATTGGCAAAGTTGTTTGTTCCAGTTTACGTTCGGTTTGTTTTGGGTCCGGTAAGTGTCGATGTTTTTGATTTATGGACAATCGTCATGATTGTGTCCCTGGTGGTGCATAGGGTAAAATTAGCTTCTGTAAAAAGGTATCCTTTTCTTAAATTGTTCCTAGTCTATAGCGCCGTGTTGATCGTGTTAGCGTTTTTTGCTACTAGAATGCCTTTGGGCTCGCAATTGTATTACATCATTAAGCAGAACTTGTTCCAGGAGATGTTGATCTGTTACTTTGCCTATTTGGTTTTTATCGAAAAACAATACGCTGGTCGATTTATCAATTATATGGCAATTGTTTGCATCGTTTGCGGCTTTTATGGAATACTAGTTTACCTAATGCAAAAGAATGTGTATATAGATTCCTTGTCGAGGGCTTTTGTTGGTGAGAAAAATATTTATGCGGATTTTCTCAATGACGCTAGAATGGGGTTGAAGGGGCGCTCAAGTGGAACCTTGCCTCACCCTCTGTCTTGGGCTCAGTATTGGTGTGTTATAGTCAGTTTTGTATATCTTATCAAGGACCATCTTAAGAAAAATCTCTATTATATTCTTTTGTTCCTTGGATTGACAAATATCGTTCTTTCGGGATCGAGAGCGGCCTTGTTAAGCTTGTGCCCCCTGCTTTATTTGTATTATCGGCGGGCGGATTTGTCTAAAAAAGTTATTTGTTTGATGGCTTTATTGGTTGCCGTGGTGGCAATTCTTGGTTATTCCAATAAGGGTGAATCTTTATTGAATATTGCCCGATCTTTGATTGTAGATACCTCGGGCAGAGCGGCAACAGGTAGTTCTTCTACCATGAGACTTTCTCAATTTGAAAATATGATGAACATATTGAAAGGCAAGGATTTTCTGTTTGGTTACGGTTCAGGATTCCTAGCGTCTGAATCAAATTTGAGAGAATCTTTGACCTTGGAAATGCGAGGTTTTGAATCTGTGATTTTCCAGAAAGTGTTCGACTCGGGGATTTTTGGTTGCATAGCGTTTTTTGTCTTTTTTAAACGGTTGTTTGATACGTTAAAGATTCAGTGTACTTCTCAGGGATTTTCGCTGGCAATGTTTTTCTTGTCCTATTTAATTGCGGTTTTGCTAACCGGTGTACAAGGTGGTTCTTTTTCGTTCTTCCTGGTGTTTAGTTTTGCCTGTGTGTTTTTTTTGCAAAAGAAAGAAGAAAAAAATACTGAGAGAAAAAACGCAAAAATCGGGTAGGGAATATGAGAAAACTTCGGGTTCTACATTTGATATGGTCAATGGGTGCTGGAGGTGCTCAGCAGATTGTCTTGAACTACCTGCGTGATTTCCAAAATGATCCTGATATCGACTTGAAATTGTGTGTTTACACTGGCAAGACGAAATCTAAATACGATCAAGAAATTGAGGAAAATCACTACAATGTACAGTATTTAAACTTCCCAAAGACATGCGTCAAAATTCCTTATTTGAAAAGATATTTTCAAATTCCTGTTTCTAAAAAGAATTGGCGAAAGGCTATTGAGGATAATCGTCCCGATATTGTGCATGTGCATATCTCTGCGCTGCTTTCAATCACGTTGGATGCTGTAGTAGATTTGAATGTGCCGGTTCGATTTGATACATTGCATAGTGATCCTAGGCGCTATAGGGGCAGAGAATTGCGCTATATAAAGAGAGCTTTTAGTAAAGAAGGCTTCGTTCCCTTATGTGTAACAAAGGAACAAGTTTCTTTGGCGCAAGGCCATTATGGAAATTTTGACTATGAAATAATCCCTAATGGTGTCGATGTTGAAGCGCTAAGAAGGGAGATTGTATGTAAAGAATCTGCACGCAGAAAACATGGTTTGTCTTCTGAGGATTTTGTTGTCCTTGCCGTGGGAAGAATCAATCCGATCAAGAATTTCTCTTTGCTCATAGATGCATTTGCTTTGTTGTTGAAAAAGAATCCTCGGGGCTTGCTGGTTTTTGCTGGTAGTAGCGTTCCTCGTGAAAAGGCAAAACTGGTCCGTAAGATTGAATCTTATGGGATTGCTGACAGGGTGCAGTTTTTAGGGTCGTTGTCGAATGTCGTCCCTCTGTATTGTGCCGCAGATGTACTTGCTGTCACGTCTATTTCTGAATCTTTCTCCTTGGTTACTCTGGAAGCTCAAATCTGCGGAACACGCTGCGTGATTTCCAACGGAGTTCCTTCTGAAGTTATTGTGTCGAATGCCGTCAGAAAGATGGATGCGCAAGATAGCGCTGAGACCTGGGCTGAAGCGTTGCTGGACACGGCGTATAAAGGGGAAAAAGTTTCTGATATAGAAGAGTTTGAAGTTCATGCTGTTAGCAGAAAACTGAAGAATGTGTATTTGAAGAAGTGGAATGAATACATGGAGAGGGCGAATGCAAATCAATAGCCGTAAAGATTTGAAATATTTTTTGGAAAGAGACCGCATTGCCTTAAAAAGGAAAAAATCCTTTTTTAAAGATGATATTTGGAAATTTGAAATTTTGCTCAGAAAGGCGGAGTATTACTGTAACTGCATGCCGGGCCCTTTGAAAAAAATAGGTTCTCTGTACAAGAAACGCTTATATGCCTTAGGCAGAAAGTGCGGTGGGTTCTCGATACCGGTGAATGCGTTTGGCCCCGGTTTGTCCATTGCTCATTATGGAACCATAGTGGTGAATGAAACTACAAAAGTGGGCTGTAATTGTAGAATACACGAAGGCGTTACCATTGGCGCTACGGGACGTTCGGGGCAAGCCGCTCACATCGGTGACAACTGCTTTATTGCTACGGGTGCAAAGATTATCGGTGCCGTAGAACTGGGCGATGATGTTGCTATAGGGGCAAATGCCGTTGTAACAAAATCTTTTGCTGAAAACCACATAACTCTTGCAGGTGTTCCCGCAAAAAAAATCAGTGATCATGGATCTCATGATTTTTTAGCGGAGGGATTATTCAATGAATGATTTTAGCAGAAAGGTTATTGTTTTTGGTGGAAATCATCATAATCCTCTGGGCGTAATCAGAGCCTTGGGAAGAAAGAAATTAGATGTTTTTTTCTTGACGTCTGTAAAAAACTCTTTTGTCGCACATAGTAAATACGTTACAGAAACAATCTTTCTGGAAAAAGATGAAGACGCTCCTCAAGTTTTGTTAAACCGTTTTTCTTCAGAACTTGTTAAACCCGTTATCGTCTGCTGTGGAGACGGATTTGCCGCTATTATCATGAATAGCCGCGAAATGCTAAAGAATGCCTTTATTATGCCTTATGCAAAGGTGTATCAAAAAGGCAATATCTTTGATAAAGGCTTTCAGGCTGCCGTTGCGAAAGAATGTGGTATAGAAATGCCGCAAAGTCAGGTGCTTGAATTATCCGAAGCAAAAGAACTTTTGAAAAACTGGAATTCATTTCCCAGTATTGTAAAGCCTTTGGATAGCCTTATGGCTTTCGGTGGGAAAGATGATATACGTATTGTCGAAAATTCAGAGGAACTGAATGCCGCGTTAGAAAAAACACACTCTATCAAAATCCAGATACAGCAGTATATAAAAAAGAAAATGGAATTTCAGTTGATCGGCTGCTCTTTGGATGAAGGGCGAATCGTGATTATCCCTGGATTTACGCATATTTTGCGTCAACCGCCTAATACCAATACAGGTTTTTTGAAATACAGCAGCTGCGAAAAACTTAATTATGATTTGAGAAAAATTAAGGATTTTATGCGGAGAGTCGGTTATTCGGGCCTTTTTTCCGCGGAATTTCTGCGAGATGAAAAAGGAGATTACTTCATGGAAGTTAATTTCCGTAATGATGGTAATGCGTATGTTGTGACCCAGGCAGGAGTAAATTTGCCTTATTTATGGGTGTATTATTGTTGCGAAGGTAAATTACCACCTAATGAACCTGAGACGATAAAGAGAGAAACTTTTTTTATGCCGGATTTGCAGGATGTTCGCAATGTGATGCATGGCGATCTTTCTTTGATTACTTTTATTCGAGATTGGTTTAAAACCAAAGCGCATGCGGTTTATGATTTGAAGGATTTAAAGCCTTTCTTACATCAACTCTTCCTTCACTAGGAATAGAAAATATGAGTGAAAAGTATTTTATCATTACCATTGATACGGAAGGTGATAACCAATGGAATCTTTCTAAGAGTCCTTCAACGGAGAATGCGAAATTTCTACCGCGCTTTCAGGAACTAAGCGAAAAGTACGCATTCTTTCCCGTATGGCTGACAAATTATGAAATGGCGTGCGATTCGTTTTTCGTTGAGTATATGCAAGATCGCCTAAAGGCAAGAACCTGCGAAATAGGAATGCATTTGCATGCTTGGCATAACCCTCCGGAACACCATTTGGAGAAGAAGACGAATCAGCGTTCCTATCTGATTGAGTATCCTGAAGAAGTAATGGATCAAAAGATCGGCTATTTGACGAATCTTTTGGAGGATACTTTTCAGATAAAGATGGTTTCTCATCGGAGTGGCCGCTGGACGACTAATGACGTTTATTTTAAACTTTTAAAGAAATATGGTTATAAAGTGGACTGCTCCGTAACACCGCTTGTCAATTGGGAAGCGTGTTTGGGAGAGTCTGGCGTTCCTGGGTCTGACTATTCTTGTTGTCCGTCAAAGCCTTACTTAATATATGATGGTCTATGGGAAGTTCCTGTGACTATAAAGTATTTACATGATTTCTGCATAGACAGAATCCATTCCGTAAAGGGCTTTGCCAAAGAGATCAAATGGGCTTTGAAAGGCCGAAATGAGTGGATCCGCCCGGATGCATCTTGCTCTTTCTTGAAGATGAAAAAAGTTTTGGATGCGTCCCGTGATAATGAATATGTTATGTTTATGCTTCATTCTTCAGAGATGATGCCTGGTGGAAGCCCTTCGTTTCCAAACGAAAGATGTATTGAAAAATTGTTTGGTTGTATAGAGCGCCTTTTTGATTATGCGAAGGGGCTTGGGTATAAAGGTATTACTTTGGCAGAATACCAAAAATTGCTAAAATAAATGATGTATGGCTGAAGTAGCGAACAAAAGCATTGTTAAGAGTCTTTTTTGGACTTATGGAGAAAAACTCAGTACGCAGTTTGTATCCATTCTTGTGACCATTATTCTAGCTCGTCTTTTGTCTCCTGATGACTACGGTGTCATTTCCATAGTCATGGTGTTCATTCTTTTTTGCGACATTTTTGTGACGGGGGGATTTGGTCAAGCTCTAGTGCAAAAGAAAGATGCAGATGACTTGGATTTTAATTCAATGTTCATATGCAGCTGTGTAATGTCGTTGTTGCTGTATGGCGTGATTTTCTTTGGTGCCCCTTTTATAGCTGATTTTTATGAACGCCCTGTAATTGTTCCTGTATTGCATGTTCTTGGATTGCGGTTAATTGTGTCCAGCATTAATACGATTCAGCAGGCTAAAATCCAAAAATCGATGACCTTCAAAAAATCTTTTTTTGCTACAGCGGTGGCTACGTTGTTGTCGGCTGTTGTTGGCGTGATTTTGGCTTATTGTGGCTTTGGCGTATGGGCCTTGGTGGGGCAGTATTTGGTTTCCATTTTTGCGGTGACGATTGCTCTTGCTCGAATTTGTGATTGGTCTCCGCGGCTTCAGTTTTCATGGACTCGCTCCAAACTTCTGATTAACTTTGGCTGGAAGGTCCTGTTGACAACGATTTGCTTTACCTTGGTGAACGACTTTAGAAGCCTTGTTGTTGGAAAAAAGTTTGGCCCAGGTGATTTAGCTTTCTATGATCAAGGGCAGAAATTTCCGAATTTAATTGTTACGAATATCAATGCTTCCATAGGAAGAGTGCTGTTTCCTGCCTTTTCTAATCGGCAGGATGATTTGGCGTATGTAAAACAGTTGTGCAGGAAGGGGATTAACTTGTCGACGTTCCTGTTAGCGCCACTTCTTATTGGGTTGATTGCTGTTGCAGATACATTCGTTGAAGTGATTCTTACGGAAAAATGGACCCCTTGCGTATTCTATATGCGTATGTTGACCTTGATGTTTTTGGTAAGACCTTTCACGACGACATGCCATCAAGCTATTATGGCGTTAGGGCGAAGTGACATTACTTTAAAGATTATGGTTGTAATTAATGTGATCGCCTTGATTTTACTTTGTATTGCTCTGTTTGTATTTAATAGCGTGCCGATGGTGGCCGTAGGAAGTGTCTTATCTGAATTAGTTAGTGTAATTCTATTTATGTTTTATATAAAAAAATTTGTTGGATATACATACACGGAGCAGGTTCGTGATGTCTTGCCCAGTTTAGTGTTGTCTGCAATTATGGGTAGTGCAATATTTGGCTTGTCGTTTTTGGTGGCGGATAAAATGGTGCTGTTTATTGTCCAGCTTGGAATAGGCGTGCTGGTTTATGTCGTTGGTAGTACAGTCTTTAAAATGAGCGGGGTTGTCTTTATTCTCGGCAAAATGAGCCGGAAAATGCCTCGGGTATGGTTCGTCGACAAACTTTTGGCATATTTGAATATAGCAAGGTGACTTGTTGATGTGGATAAGTATTTATAAAAAGGGGAAAAAATGAATATTCAACGTGTTGTGAAAAAAATGAAAAAAGAAAGCAGTTCAATTATCGCATTTTGCCTATTGATGGCGATAATTCTTCCGTTGCCGCTGTTGAATATAGACAAGTCATTTTTTGGACAAATGTTTCACGATATTTGTGTGGCGACAAGAGAGTTTGTAGGCTTTTCTACTGTATTCTGCCTTTTAGTGATTTTATTCTTTGTTTTTTCAAAGTACGGGAGTGTCAAAATTGGTGGCCAATACGCTAAACCGGAGTACAGCAATGTATCTTGGGTATCCTGTCTTATAATGGCCGGCTTGGGAATAGGGATCGTATTCTATTGTGAGGAACCTCTATTCCACATGAATAGTAATCCGTATTTTGGGAATGTGGCTGGAAGTGCGGAAGAAGTCGCGTATTCTCTTACTTTGTTTGATTGGACTTTGAATGCTTGGAGTATGTATGGAGTACTTGGTGTTATCATTGCGTATTTCCATTACAATAAAGGTCGCGAACTGAAACTTAGTGCTGCGTTCCCAGGCAGAACAAACCGTTGGTTAAAGAAAATCGTTGATATAGTCATGGCTTTAGGCATTGTTGCTGGTTTGACAACTTCCTTGGGCCTGGGTGTTGCTCAGTTGAAAGGTGGCGTGGAATATGTTTTTGATTACGATATCAGTCCTTATCTGTTGATGGCTGTAATTGGTTTGGTTGCTGTATGGTCTGTTAATTCGGGTTTAAAGAGGGGCGTGAAGTGGCTTTCAAATGTTACAAGTGTCTTAATTGTTGTTATGCTAATTGTTGTTGTTGTTCTTGGTTATCATTCATTTGATTTGAAATCCTCCTTTACAGGGTACACTTTGAGGGGTGTGAAAAATTTTGCTCAAAATTTTGTTAGTTACAATAAGTTTTGGGAAGAATTTTCTGATGAATGGGCTGCCGGTTGGGCGGTTTTCTATCAACTTTGGTTTGCGGCTTGGGCTGCATTTGTTGCCGTTTTCCTTGCAAAAATTTCCAAGGGACGCACAATCCGTGAAACAATGATTGCCATTGTTCTTTTGCCTACAGTGCTAACCGCTATTTGGTATGGTGTTTTTGGCAATGTAGGTTTAGTTATCAAAGATGAACTTTTTGCTCTAATGCAACAAAATCTTCCCCATTCATTATTTTATCTTCTCAAACAGTTGGCGGGAGAGTCCGGATCTGTTGTTTTGTCCGTCGCGGTGATGCTTACCATATGCTGTATTTTTGTCACTTCTTCTGATTCCAGTTCTTATGTTGTGGCGACGCTATTGTCAAAGGATAAGGAAGTTCGTGCGCTTAATAAGATTGTTTGGGGATGTGTCCAATGTGGATGCGCCATGCTTCTGTATTATTGTGGCGGATTGTCTCTAATTCAGTCTGCATCAGTTGTTCTTGGGCTAGCCGTTCTTGTTATTATATTGCTTGGTAGTGTGTATTTTATCTATGTTTTGGTTCGGGAAGATCGAAGCAAGTCTGCAAAGATGCCGTTCTCTAATTTGTGTATCGTTTTTGGCTCGGATCATTATAATCCTCTGGGAATAGTACGTTCTTTGGGGGAAATCGGCG
Source organism: Fibrobacter succinogenes (assembly GCA_902794535.1). Lineage (GTDB taxonomy): Bacteria > Fibrobacterota > Fibrobacteria > Fibrobacterales > Fibrobacteraceae > Fibrobacter > Fibrobacter succinogenes_O. The sequence continues at coordinate 14,093 of CADBHQ010000016.1, forward strand.
TGTCTCCGGTTGTTGTTTTGGTTGGTGAAAACCCTGTTGCGATCCCTGCTAGCAAGTATCCTCAAAAAATCCATTATGTGAAAAGTAATGAGGAAGGTTTGGCCTTGATAAAAAGCGAATACGGTCGTAGAAAAGAAAAATGTTTCATTCTGACGGGCAGTGATGATACTACGGCATTGCTGAATGAACATTATGATGAATTGAAGGATGACTTCTATTTCTACAATTGTGGTGAACAAGGACGCTTGAATCATTTTATGCAGAAAGAAGTTCTGAACCAATTGGCAGAAGACTGTGGGGTGAATGTTGCTCGACGTGAAGTTGTAAAAAGGGGAGAGTTGCCCAAAAATCTTCGATATCCCATAATTACTAAGGCTGTTAATTCCCTATCTACAAGCTGGAAAAATACCATGCATATTTGCCACAATGCGGAGGAACTGCTTGGCGCCTATAAAGATATAGAAGATGAAGATGTTATGCTTCAGGAATATATTATCAAGAAAAATGAATTGTGTATTGACGCTGTGGCTTGCAATGAAGGTAAAGATGTCTTTATTCCCATAAATTCCTTCTACCACAGATTATTTGATAAAAGCTATGGCTATTACTACTATTTTACACAATTTGACAACAAAGATCTTACGGAAAAAATTAGCTTGATGCTTCAGAAAGCCAAATTTACGGGCATTTTTTCGGTGGAATTTCTTGTAGATGAAAATGACCAATTGTATTTTTTGGAGATTAACTTCCGCAATTCAACGTGGAGTCATGCTTCCACAGCAGCGGGCTATAATCTAGTTCATTCTTGGATAGATGCGACCTTGAATGGGCGCATCAATCGTGAATGCGTAAACATTACTAAGTTGCCTTTTAATTGTCTTGTTGAAATTAATGAGTATAGGGCGAATGTTAAGACAAAAAAAATTTCCAAGCTTCAGTTTATGAAGGATATTAGAAACAGTGATTATTTGACTTATTGGAATAGAGAAGATAATGGCCCCTTCTGGGCTATTGTGAAAAATATTCTGGCAAAGAAGCTCCCTTCAAGAAGAAACTCCTAATTTTGAAATACGAACGAGATATCAATTTCAGTCAAATAAAAAATATGATGAGAAAAACATCTACATGGATACTGGTGTTTCCGTTTGTTCTGATATTGTCGATTGCGACTACATTTGCAAATTCGTCAAACGTAGCTTCTGCTCCGGCGTCTGAGTTTTCGATTAGAAAAGGAATCAATATCAGCGAATGGATGGAACGAGAAAATTCTCCATATGAACATTTAGATACTCTTTTTTCTCATTCTAAGATTGATTTGCTTTGTTCGTTGGGCTTTGACCATATTCGTATACCTGTTAATGAAACCGTATTGTTTGATGACAGCTTGGCGTACCGAAACGCCGAATTCACTTTGTTGCAAGATCGTATAGATTATGCGATTGGAAAAGGTTTGAAGGTTGTTTTAGACCTTCATCGTTCTAGGGTTCATTTTTTCTTGAATGAGAAAAATATTCTTTTTTCAGATTCATCTGCCGAACAGCATTTTTTGAATGTTTGGTCGAAATTACAGCAGGAATTCTCTAAATATTCAGTAGATTCCTTGGCTTATGAATGTTTGAATGAGCCTGCAGCGCCAATCAATGAACATGATAAATGGAATAAACTGATCGCAAAATGGATTAAACAGATTCGTCAAAAAGAGAAGGATCGTTTTCTTGTGATTGGGTCGAATCGGGGCAACCAATTGTGGACTTTTAAGTATCTGAAAATTCCCCAAAACGACAAAAAGCTGATTCTGTCTTTCCATTTCTATCAACCTTCCGTACTTACCCATTACAAGGCGTCGTGGACCGAATTAAAGTATTATGATGGCCCTGCCGTCTATCCGGGGCAGACGATTCCTGATAGTTCTTATAGGCGACTTTCTGATTCTTTAAAACAAAAGTTGAAATATGGCTTGTCTACATATGACAAGAAAACAATAAGAGCGGAAATTGCTAATGCCGTAAAAGTTGCCAAGAAATATGGAATCCCCTTGAATGTAGGGGAATTTGGCTGTCGACGAAATGTACCTGATTTAGATGCGCGCAAACGTTGGCTTGAAGATCTTGTTTCGTTGTTTGATGAATACAATATTTCTTATACTTTTTGGGGAATGAATGGTGCTGGTTTTGGAATTTGGAATTATGATCAGACAATAGATTCTCAATTAATGAAAATATTAAAAGGAAGCGTAAAATGAATCTGTTGAAAAAACTCCTTCCCTACGATGTGGTATTCGTTGATTATTTCGATACGCTGGTTTTTCGATATATACATTCGCATCAGATATATGGATTGTGGGCTAGAAGGCTTCTTGCAAAATTAAACCTGGAATCTAATTGCATTGATGAACGCAGCTTGGCGTCTTATAGAAAAAAAGCCCTGTTGAATCTTCGAAAGGAATTTGATGAACCGCCGTATAAAAACTTGGTTTCAGAAATTTATAGTTTAGCTCGTTTAGAGGGGCATGTAGAATTTGAGCAATTTTTGAATTTAAGTTACTCGGTTGATGAATCAATCGAATTGGGTTGTCAGTATCCGAATAAAGAAGTGGTTGACGCTCTTTATCTACTGAAGCAGAAAGGCAAGAAGGTCTATTTGGTGTCTGACTTCTATATGCCCCAAAAAGCCTATGATTCTTTCTTTAAATCGCTAGGGGTAAGCAATCTTTTTGATGGCGTCTTTATTTCCTCGGAGTGCAATGCTAGTAAAAGAACGGGGGCGCTTTATAAGCATGTTCTTGGAAAAATAAATATTGATCCCCAAAACGTAGTGATGATTGGTGATAGTAAAAGGGATGATGTCTTGTCGGCGAAAAAACAAGGCGTTGCTGCTGTTAGGTATTTCCCGATTCGTCATAAAATATATACTAATTTGAGTAAACGATTTAAATGGGATTATTCCAAGAAGATTGTATCGAAAAAATCAAATTGGCTCTATAAAAATTCGTGCTTCGAAGAGTATTCCGTAGTCTTGTTCGCTTTTATACAGAGACTGTTTTCAGAGGCGAAAAGAAACAATGCGCATAAACTGGCGTTCTTGAGCAGAGGCGGGTATTTGTTACAGGAACTTTTTGATGTGTATCAAAAAAATGTAGTCCCTGAATGCGAACGAATTGAAAGTGCATATTGTTTAAATTCTAGAAAAGTGTGCTTTGCAGCGAGAGATGATGAAGAATCAAAGGACTTGTTGCTAAAATATTTGCAATCGTTTAAAAGCGGAGACACCTTGTTTATAGTTGATGAAGGCTGGTATAACCATTCTCAACAAACTATAGCTTCTATTTCGGGGTGGAATACAGTTGGTTTCTACATTGGTTCAAGACGAAAAGAGAAAATGAATATTCCGAATCAATGTGTGAGAAAGGGGTTGCTTTTTGATATGGGCGAAAATGCGCCAAATACGGCCTACTATGGAGTGCTGTGTACAAATTGTTCCATGTATGAACAGATTCTTACGGCACCTCATGGTTCTGTTGACTCGTATTATGAAGAGTCTGGGATAGTGAGGACTCGCTTGAAAACTAATGAAAAAGAAGAATATTTATATGACAAATATATCCGTGAAATGCAGGAACGGATGTTGTTGCATTTCAAAGGTCTGTGTGCGTGGTTGGGAAATAATGAAGTCCCTCTAAAACAGTGTGCCCGGATAGTTCTAAAATCGGTTGTCTTTAATTCAAAAGAACGATGCGAATGGTTAAATGAATTGGATAAGAATCGCTTTGACAATTGTTCTACGGGAAAGCAAAAAGACAAAACTATTAAGGACGTAAAAATAAATGTCATTGAATTGTTCTTGCATCCGGATCGTTATTTAGGTATGTTTTGCAAGGTTCAACGAAAACTCGTGAACCACCCCGCCTTGGCAATAGGTTATTATCCAATTGCACTTGTGTTTTGTTTGTATGTTCGGATTATGTCAAGAATATAATTTCTAGTAATCTAAATTGGAATCAATCCACAATATTCTTTGACTTATCCATTTTTTTAAACCAACGATTGCGTTGTTGTAATTTGAATAAGCGAATGGATGGAAATTATAGCTGGTACTGGACAGAATATTCCACCGCTTAAAGTTGTTATTCGCTGCGGAATTTAGGTAAGATTGTATGGAATCGATGGTGTTGAGGGTTGATGAAAAATAATCTTTTTGGTTGACCCAAAAATCGCGGCATAATTGTTGAATCATTGAATCTTTAAATAGGTAATAGTTCCAATAAGCATTTTTAAAATGCCAATTTTGCGGTTGATCAAGTTCTTTGTCGGCGTGACCTCCGAATGCTAGGTCAAAATCCCAAACAGGTCCCATTCGTATCACGTCGTTCTTTGTCCAGGTGAAGAACACGCTTGTGAAAAAGCCCAATTCTGGGGCGTAGTTACTTGTATAAAAACCCGCATCGGGATTTTTAGAAAATTCTTGTATCCAATAGTGTTTTATGAATTCGTCAATGTCGAGCCATTGGGCGATGTTGTTTTCGTAGGAATTATCAATATTTTTCAGATACCTCTCAAAATCCTGAATGTGATCTTGAAGTGTAATTAGTGAACCTTCTGCTGCGTTCTTGGGATTGTGGACTTTGAACGCTTTGCCGTTCCCGCTATTTTTTATAATGTTTGAAAAGATAATTTGTTCGTCTTTTCGATATTTGCCGTCAACTTCGACAACATAGGAATTTGTATTGTTGGGAATGTTAATCCGGTTTTTCCCAATTTTTACGGTTTCTGTAAGTAGATAGACGCCAAGATACTCCTTATTTAAATACACTTCGACAAACTCGCATCGAGGTGCGTAATATGCGCCCAGTTCTGCGGACAAATGGTATGCTAAATAATTCTTCATCAGAGTCTTGTCTGCATAATTCGCAATTAAAGCCCAGTCTCTGTCTTTAGGCATTCCAAGCATTTCTTGCTTGTTGATAAATTCAATTTTAAAGCTTGTTTTGGGAGCATCCCACGAAGTATTCCCTCTCCCCCTAATCGTCAAATTCATCACTTCGCTTTCAGGAGCTTTTTCTCCCCAAACCTGTAGTTTGGCGGGGATTTCGGTTTCGCGGTCTTTGATTTGTTGATGATTTAGTGTTTCGATTACTATTCTCGGAATTCCTGCGTAAGGGTATTCTGAATCGTCTAAAGGCAGATAGTCTAATTCTGCGGAGAGAAAGGTGGCGTCGTCTTCTGCAATGTTCCAATTAGCAATGATTTCTTGATCCACCCCTTCGCTATTGCTGCATCCCAAAAACAGGCATCCAATAGCGAGGCTCAGGAACAGGGGGAGTTTTTTTGCAAAATGATAACGCACGTTTACAAATATAGATTTTTTGTAAACGGCTTTTAATGTCTTTTTTCTTACTGTTTTTGATTTTTAGTCAATGGTCCGGTCAATCCAAAGAAAGCGCTTTGTTGTCCAGATTTTTAGTTCTTTCACGGCTTCGTCGTAATCAGAGTAGGGCATGTCCCAGCGTTTGAAGTTGTTTTTGGCGGGCTTTTCTAATACGGCGCGGTAGTGTTCGATTGTGTCTAGGACAGACAGAAAGACTGGCCTGTGTTCTTTCCAAAATTCTTGGGCTTTTTGCAAAAAGTCGGCATCCTCAAACAGGTATTTGTTCCAATAGCGATCCCGAATCCCGTACCCCGATGGTTTGCGGTCTTTAGTTTCGTTGTGGCCTCCGAATGCCAGGTCAAAGTCCCATACGGGGCCCATGAAAATGCGTCCGTCAATGGACCATGTAAAATAGACGCTTGTGTAAAAGTTGGCGTCTAGGTTCTTGGCAAATTCCTGAACCCAGTAGTGCAAAATGTATTCGTGGACATCGATCCATCGGTCTAAAGACAGCGTCTTGTATTGTTGCATGAACTGGACGTAGGATTCAAAGTTATTGACAAACGAAATCAGTGTGTCTTGAGACAGCGTGTTCAGCTCTTTGGGGTAATGAATGTTGAGCGCTTTTCCCAAGTTGGTGAAGTATACATGTTCGTCTTTTCGATATTTCGCATCGATTTCGACAAGAAAGGTTGTGCTTGGCGACGGAACCTTGATTCTGTTCTTTCCGATTTTGATGGTTTCGGTGAGTTGGTATACTCCCAGGTATTCCCTGTTCAGGTACAGCTCGACAAATTCACAGCGCGGCGAGTAGTAGGCGCCTAGCCCTGCAGAAAGTTGGTAGGCCAGGTAGTTTTTCATCAAGGTTTTGTCGGAATGGTTGGCAATCAGCGCCCAATCCCGCTCGGCAGGCATTCCTAGCATGGGTTGCTTGTCGATGAATTCAATTTTGTAGCCTTTCTTGGGCATGTCCCAGGTGGAATTACCCCTTCCCCTGATTGTCATGTCCAGCACTTCGCTTTCGGGGGCGTTTTCGCCCCATATTTGCAGCTTGGCGGGAATTTCGTTTTTGCGGTCTTTGACGGGGCTTCTGTTTTCGGTTTCAATTACGATTCTCGGGATGCCTGCGTAGGGGTATTCCGTATCGTTTAGGGGGAGATATTTTTTTGTTGAAGGTTGTGCCGAAACCGCGGAAATTTCCCCTTCGCTGTTGCTGCATGCGCAAAAAAATAATGCGGCAATAGCAAGAGCGTAAATCGGGAAATTCATGCCTTTAAAATAAATAAAACTATTCCGAATTTTACAAAAAAAAATGACGATTTCGGGCTGAAAATGCGCTTTTTACACAGAAACGAATATTACGATTTACATAAATTTCTTATTTTTCGCCTTTTTTCGATTTTATGGCTTATATTTGGGTAAAACGGACGAGGTCTGAATGAAATTTAATGTTTGGGTATGTGGGTCGGTTGGCTTTTTATGGGTCCTGGCGATGGTTTTGTTGCTTTCTGCGACAAATTCTTTTGCTGAAGATATTGTGGCGACGACTTCGAACGGCTCGACAGTGATTTTGCACGACAACGGCCGTTGGGAATACTACCAGAACAACGCAAAAATTCGCGATGTGCGCCCGAGTGCCATTCCTGAAGATGCCAAGTTCCAGATTACCGTTCAGTATGAAAGCGTGAACAAAATCAAGAAAGATGTTCGCATGATGATGGAAGGCGATTTCGCCACCGAAGAAGAAATTAAAGACAGCCTGCGTAAGGTACCGAAGGGTGGCATGGTGTATTTCCAGGTTGCCACCAAACAGATCAAGCCGGGATTTCCGCGCGAGCTGACGTATTACATTTATGACAAGGGTAAAAAGCCGATTTTCTCGCAGACGGCACGCGATAGCGAAGCCACCCCGAGTGAATCCAGTAGCATCATGAATTTGATGGTGGTGCCTCTGTATGCAAAGCCCAAATCCAAGGTGCTCAAGGCCAAAGTCGTGAGCGAATCAGCCAAGCAGACTCTGGAGTTCGACATTCCGATTAAATAGCCCCCATGAAGTTTGCTGTAGTAGATTTAGAAACGACGGGTGGTACGGCCGAAGTGGGCCGCATTACCGAAATAGGCATTGTTCTTTTAGATGATTGTGAAGTAGTCAAGACTTATTCGGCACTAGTTGACCCGGGTATGCCGATTCAGCCTTTTGTGCAGCATTTGACGGGTATTACCGACGAAATGGTGCATGGCAAGCCTCAGTTTGCATCGATTGCCGAAGAGGTGGCTGAACTCTTGAAAGACCGTATTTTTGTGGCGCATAACGTGCTGTACGATATCAAGTTCATGCGTACGGAACTCAAGCGCTGTTGCATCAAGATTGACCCGCCGAGGCTTTGCACGGTCAAGATTTCTCGTCGCTTTTTCCCGGGGCTTCCGAGTTACAGCCTGCATAAGTTGACGCAGGCGCTAGAACTGCCGGAGTTCAATCATCACCGCGCTTTAGACGATGCGCTGGCTGCGGCTGAAATTTTGAAACTGGCCTACAATAAGGTCGGACCCGAAAAGATTCTGAAAGAAGTCAAGAACCTCTCGACTCCCAAGAAAGCGAAAGTCGAGGCAATTTAGGTTATTTGATAATTCCCGCCTTGTACTTCATCTTCAGTATTCTTGCTGCAGATTCTTCGATGCGTTCGCGGTAAGTCTTGCTCTGTTTTGAAAGCGAAGCGCTGCTAAATAGTTAACCATTTCAACAGCTTTCTGCGGGTAGGTAATCATGAACATGTCGTTGCCGGCCATTAGGGCGGTGCGCACGAGTTTTCTAAAGTCCTTGGCGGGGTAGTTCTTGCTCCGCACGCGCTCGTTACCGCTTACCCAAGCGCGTAGGCTTACGCCCCACAGGTCATCGGTCAGAATCACGGTTTCGGGCGACATTTCGCGTGCCATTTTCACAATCTTCGGTTCGAATACGGCCGGGCGGCTAGAGATGCGCACGAAGCTCACGCTGCTCATCATGGTTACGGGAATATCGCTGGCAAGCGTTTTGAAAAATTCCACGTTCCTTGCAATTTTTGCCCTAGGGGTCGAACTCACGGCAATTTGGTGGTCGCTGTTGGTCCAGGAATCATAACCTGGGAAATGCTTTGAGACGCATGCCACGTTGCTTTCACGCATGCCCTGCACGAAGGCGCGAACCTTAGATGCATTCGTGGTGTCTTCTCCCCAAGAGCGTCTGGATTCTTCCATAAACGAATGCTTGCCACGGCTGTCTTTTGCGGGGTCGAGCACGGGGGCCAAATTCAGATTGATTCCGATTTCGTTCATGGCTGCCCCAATGCGTGCGGCGAGCGCTTGGATTGAATCTTCGCTCATGTTGCGCATTTGCTTGGCGCTTGGCGTGCGTTCCCACTTGGGGGCGATTGCGGCAATGCGGTTCACCAGACCGCCTTCTTGGTCGGTCGCGACAAGTGGCGGAATGCGCATGGAATCATTCACGGTCTTGATGTTGTCGTTGAATTTTTCCAAGTGTTTCAGGTGATTTTTCATCACTAGGTAGCCGCCGAATTCGTGTTGGAGCATGAACGATGCGGGCGTCATGTAGACCATGACCATTTGCGCAGCTTTCTGCTTGATCGTCAGCGATTCCCACAAGGGCATGATTTCGCGGGGAAGCCCGTATGGCGTTTGTACGGAGTCGGTTTGCGGTAAAACTTCGGCGGTATACGGCGCGCTTGCTGCAGAACTACTCGGTGCGCTGGCAGCTGAACTGCTTGCGGGTTCCGCGCTTGCGTTAGACGAATCTGCCTGTTCGCTTGCGATAGATTCCGTGAGTGAATTCAACGGCACAAACTGCACGTCAGACAGAGAATCCTCTGCCTGAATAAAGGCAAATGCCGCAAGTAAAAATGTGACTGCTCTTTTTAGGTGCATTCCGCGGGCTACTCGGCTTTTTTCTTGCCAAAGCGTCTCGGTTTGAATTCACGGGGTGGGAAGTCGAACTTGAGCTTGCCGCCTTTATCCAAATAAAGGTATGCGTCAAAGGTGCGGTGGGTCTTGTTGCTGCGGAAACCCTTCAAAAGTGTGGTCTTTTCGCCGGCGAGCATCTTCTTGATTTCTTCGAGCGGAATTTCCTTGCCCAAGAGAATCTTCGGGAGCGTAATGCCGCTGGGTTCCTTCTTCAAGTAAGAATCGCTCACGTAGCCGGTCATAGTCTCGTACACAGCGGCGCCGTCTACAGGCGACTTGCCGACTTCGGCTCCGACTTCCACTTCTTCGGGCTTTTCATCGAATACAAATTCAATCTTGTTTTCGTCGTTGATAATCACGACGGCTGAGAATTCGGCACCGCGCTTGCTGCGGAATCCGGTGAGCGGACCAATTTTGCGGTTGGTCAAGAGCTCGGTAATTTCTTCCGGAGTGAGTCTCTTGCCGCCAATCATCTTGCGAATCACGATGCCGTCTTCGGTGGTGTAACGGCTTACGGTTTCAAAGACCTTCTTGCCATTCACGGGGCTAAACGGGGCTTCGCCAGTGGTGCTTTCTTCCTTGAATCCCTTGATGTTTTTCACCATGGTGCGCGTCATGTCGACGATGCCTTCCATGAACTTTTCGCGGGTTTCCTTGCCCTTCTCGATGCGCTTCGATGTCCATGGCCTTCAGCACCTTGATTAGGTCGAATGCCTTGGCGGTCGGGATCATGTCTTTGCCGTCGCGAACCACGTACTTGTCGCTGACGAGCTTTTCAATAATGGCGGCGCGTGTTGCCGGCGTTCCAAGTCCGCGTTCCTTCATGGCGTCGCGGAGTTCTTCGTCTTCCACTAGCTTACCGGCGCTTTCCATCATAGAAAGAAGCGTGCTTTCGGTGTAGTGTGCAGGCGGTTTGGTAAAGTCTTCCTTTTCTTCGAGGGCGACCGTCTTTGCGGACTTGCCCTTCAGGGCCGGAATGCTGGATTCGTCGTCGCTGTCCTTACCGTACACAGCCTTGAAGCCCGGGTCCACCAGCACCTTGCCTTCGGTGAGGAAGGTTTCACCTTCCACGGTCGTTACGCGGGTGGTGTTTTCGTACTTGGCAGGCGGGAAGAACACAGCGATGAATCGTTGGCAAATCATCGTGAAAATCTTTTGTTCGGCTTCGGTCAAGCCCGAGGGCATCACGCCGGTGGGGATGATAGCAAAGTGGTCCGAAATCTTGGAGTTGTCGAATACCTTGGGGGTCTTCACGACCCAGTTGTTCTTGAGGGCGGTCTCGGCGAATTTGGCGAGCGGGCCTTCAATCTTACCGAGGGTTGCCTTCACCGGAGCCACGTAGTCTTCGGGCAGGCAACGGCTGTCGGTACGCGGGTAGGTGGTCGCCTTGTGGCGTTCGTACAAAGCCTGCGCAATCGAAGCTGGAGCGTGGTCAAGTCATACAGCGGCCCGCACTTCTGGAGCGAGGGGGCAGACGTTTCTTCCACAGTGCCGGCCTTGCCCTTGCACTTCTTCAATATTTCCTTGACTTTCTTTTCGTCAAAAATCTGCTTGACCTTGTCTTTACCGTCTTCCTTACTGGTAGTGAACCACTTGCCGGGGTAGTGGCTGCCGTCGTTGTCGAATTCGGCTTCCACGGTCCAGAACTTTTGCGGTACGAACTGCAGGCGTTCTTCTTCGCGGTTCACGATAATGGCAAGCGTCGGCGTCTGCACGCGGCCGCACGGGGTCACCTGGAATCCGCCCATGGAACTGTTGTAGGCGGTAAGGCCGCGGCTTCCGTTCATGCCAATCAGCCAGTCGGCTTCGCTACGGCAAAGGGCGGCGGCCTTCAGGTTTTCCATTTCGGAGCCGTCGCGCATGTTTTCAAATGCTTCCTTGATGGCGGCCGGGGTCATACTTTGCATCCACAGGCGCTTGATGGTCTTGCCCGTGAACTTGCCCTTGAGCACATACTGTAATATATAGAAGAAAATCAGTTCACCTTCGCGGCCCGCATCGCATGCGTTCACGATGGTCGTCACGTCTTTGCGCTTGATGAGCTTGCTAAGGGCGGAAAGCTGGCCCTTGGTGGCCGGTGTGGCAACCAGCGGAAATTCCTTGGGGAGCATGGGGAGCGTGCTCATTTCCCACTTCTTATACTTCTCGTCAATTTCCTTGGGGTCGGCGATTTCAACCAGGTGGCCGATGGCATGGCTTACGATGGTGGTGTCGCTTTCGTAATGGGTCTTTTCGTTCTTGAAGTTCTTTTGTCCGAGCACGCGGACCAGGTCCAGGGCTACGCTCGGTTTTTCGGCGATAATCAGGGTCTTGCCGTCGACCGGAGCTTTAACCGCCTTCGTCGTTTTCTTTGCGGCGGTCTTGGTTGCTGTTGTTTTAGTCGTGGTTGCTTTTTTAGTTGTTGTTGCCATCATTATTTCCATTTAAATCGTCCGAACAGGCCAAAAAGCACGGCCAGCACGGTAAAGGGGGCGTGGATAATTTCAACCGGAATGCACCACTTTAAAAGGTGCTCCTGCTTAAAGATCCTAAGCCCGCGAAGTATTAAAACCAGGTCGCCAATGCATTTGGCGATAAAGGCGACGATGGTCGCCATCAAAATTCCGAAACTGAACGGCGAAAGTGCCGCTGCGATACACTGCATGACGAGGAACAGGAACACCATGCTGAGTACAAAAACGATTTTCGGTGTATAATATATAGTCTTCGATGCCCAGCGCTTGCGCTGTTCCCAGAGTTCCTTCAAGGTTTCTTTGCCGCTTGTGGTCACAAAGGTCGACTCGGCAATGCAGTAGCGCATGGCCCAAGGGCGGTCCGCGGCCAGTTTCTGCATCAGCAGGTCGTCGTCGCCGCTTTGAATCTTGATCACGTTGTCAAAGCCGTTTACGCTCTTGAAAAAGCTCTTGCGGTAGGCGAGGTTGTTGCCGGTGCTGGTAAGCGGCAGGCGCATGGCGAGGCCTGCGGTGCCGGCGACGCGGTAAATGAGCGTTTCGACGGCTTGCATGCAAATGAGCACGCTGGACTTGCCAGGGAGGGTCGGAATGTATGAATGTCCGGCCACCAGTTCGATTCCCGGTTCGAATTCGGCGACAATTCCCGTGACCCAGGTGGGCTTTACCAGGCAGTCGGCGTCGGTCAGGCACAAGATTTCGCCCTCGCAGGCTTCAATCAACAGCGAAAGAGCATGCTTTTTCGGGCTCGCGCCTTCGGGGATTTCCTTGATGGAAAGAACATGCAGTCTGGGGTTCTTGGCGGCGTACTCGGCGAGAATTGCCGGAGTTCCGTCTTCACTTCGGTCATCGGCCACCCATACATCCCATTCACCTCGGTAGTCTTGGGCAAGGACCGAATCCAGAGTCTCGCGTATGCCGGCCTCTTCGTTGCGGGCCGAAATCAGAATGCTCACCTTGGGTGCGGGCTCCACATCGGAGTTTCCCACGCGCACTTTACCGAGCGCACGGAAGAACCGCGCCTCCAAGACTATATAGAATAGTCCGAATACGGCCAAAAGGCCGATGACCAGGTATGTGAGCACCGTAAAAAACATTTTTCGCGCAAAATTTAGTTCATCGAAAAGGCGTTGAAAATTTTCGCCTGCCAAAATGGCCTTGATTTTTTGCGCCACCTGCGTTTTTCTCGCAAAAACGCCATAATTATATTTATATTACATAGTGTCTCCACTATATATAAGGAGGTTCGGAATGAAATTAAGCGCTTTAATCAATAAGTATAACAATGCAAACCTGGTGCTCCGTATCGCCATTGCGATTGTCGTGGGCGCACTTTTGGGAATGTTCCTGCCTTCGCAGAAATGGATTACCGAGTTCGGCGTGCTGTTCGTGGGTGCGCTCAAGGCCGTGGCGCCTGTGCTCGTGTTCGTCTTGATTATCTGTTCGCTTGCTACCGGCAAGTCTCGCTTGGATCGTCGCTTTGGCCGCGTGATTATGTTGTATTTAGCGAGTACCTTGCTGGCTTCGTTTACGGCTGTGGGGGCTAGCTTTATGTTCCCGCTCAATTTGGAGTTGACGGTGCCTGCCGATGCTTCGGTGGTGCCTGCGGATATTTATGAAATTATGCATAATTTGTTGGTGAATGCGGTGTCGAACCCGTTTGCCGCTATTTCTGATGCTAATTATATAGGCATTCTGGTCTGGGGCGCCTTTTTAGGCTTTGCCATCAAGAAGATTGCAAGCCCGGTGACGCTTACGGTGTTGCAAGATATGTCGAATGCCGTGTCGATGGTGGTGCGCTGGATTATTAACCTTGCTCCGTTCGGTATCATGGGCATCATGTACACCTCGGTTTCTACGAACGGTATCGGAATTTTCAAGACCTATGGAACGCTGATTCTGGTTCTTGTCGGAACGATGCTTTTTATGGCGCTGGTGGTGGTGCCTGCCATTGTGGGCATTGTGCTGCGCCACGACCCGTATCCGCTGGTGCTCAAGTGTCTTAAGAGTAGTGCTGTTACGGCTTTCTTTACCCGTAGCTCGGCCGCGAACATTCCTGTGAACATGGCGCTTTGTAAAAGGCTCGGGCTCGATCGCGAATTTTATTCTGTTTCGATTCCGTTGGGTGCAACCGTCAACATGAGCGGTGCAGCAATCACCATTACCATCATGGCGCTTGCCACGGTGCATACGCTCGGGATTCCGGTATCGTTTTCGTCGACCATAATCGTGTGCCTGCTTGCCACTATCGGTGCTTGCGGTACGAGCGGTGTCGCGGGTGGTTCGCTCCTATTGATTCCTTTGGCTTGCGCTCCTTTTGGCGTTTCGACAGACATTGCCATGCAGGTGGTGGCCGTGGGCTTTATTATCGGCGTGATTCAAGACAGTATGGAAACGGCGCTGAACTCTACGACCGATGCCATATTCACGGCGACGGCGGAATACGCTGCTTGGCGCAAACAAGGCAAGCCCTTGCCTAAAGATTTGTTCCGCGAGCAGAAAGTCGAAGAACACGAAATCGAAGAACATGAAGCATAAAAAAATCGCGCCTCACCGGGCGCGTTTTTTATGCCAAGATTTTAGTATCAAGACTCTTTGTAATTAGTCTTTCAGTAATTCCGGGTGCTTTTCGGAAATTCGGCGTGCGAGGTACACGAACGGGGTGTCCATCAGCGATGTCACGATAAAGATTCCGTAGCCAAATACCAGGATTTCGCCAATCGTATTCCACGGGAACACGCCTGCGAAGGCGAGCAGGTTGAATGCGACCACGTTAATCAGCTGGCTTACGAGCGTGGAGCCGTTGTTACGCACCCACAAGAAACCGCGCTTGTCGCCGAACTTTTTCTCGGTCCATTTCCACCAAGCATGGTAGGCCCACACGTCGAACAGTTCGCAGATGGCGTAGGCAAACAGGCTGGCAAGCATCACGCGTGGGGTGTTGGCGAACACGGTGCGAATCGGTTCTGCCATGGTGTCGCCTGCGGCCGGAATATACAGGAACCAGCTCTGCGAAATCAGAATGAAGGTCACGTTTGCGAGAATGCCAATCTTAACGCAGCGGCTAGCCTCTTTCTTGCCGTAGATTTCGCTCATGATATCGGTGGCTAGGAACGACGATGCAAAAATCACGTTGCCGAGCGTGGTGTCGAGCCCGAAGGCGTGCACCAAAATCAGCACTTCAATGTTGGCGGCAATCGTGCAAATTACGGTCCAAGCGAAAATGCCCTGCTTGCCAAAGAAACGGAAAAAGGCGACGAGTCCGCCAAAGAACACAAAGATGGAGGCGATAAGGATGATTTCGTTCTGGAAAGGCATCTTACTTTCTCCTATCGATGGCGGTGAACAGGCGGCTCTTGGCGAGCGATTCGAATTCGGTACCCGGCTTGCCGTAGTTGGCAAACGGATAGAGCGAAATACCGCCGCGCGGCATAAAGATGCCTTCGACTTCGATGTACTTCGGGTCCAGAAGCTTCACCAAGTCCTTCATAATAATGTTCACGCAGTCTTCGTGGAAATCGCCGTGATTGCGGAACGAAAACATGTAAAGCTTGAGGGACTTGGATTCTACCAGAAACTGATCCGGAATGTAGTTAATCTTGATTTCGGCAAAGTCCGGCTGGCCGGTTTTCGGGCAGAGGCTTGTGAATTCAGGGCAGTTGAAGGTGACCATGTAGTCGTTACCCGGATGCTTATTCGGGAACTTTTCCAGCACTTCGGGGCTGTAAGTGGTCTTGTATTGGGTTTTGTTGTTACCGAGTAGAGTAACGCCTTCGAGTTCAGCTTCTGAACGCATGATGTCTCCTAGTTTTGTTTTAAGTCAGGATGGTTTTCGAACTGACTGGGCCAAAGATAGAAAAATATTCAATGTTCTAAAGGGTTTTTGTGCTGGTCGTAAGTTGTTGAGACTCCGTGAGTTAACAATTTCGCTACAATAAACTTACAGAGAAAGGCCCCGTTTTGACACTCAGCTGTCATCGGAATTATCTATATTCCCCTTACCTTTGGAACTGACTCCCGGGGTACCCCGCACTGCGGTGCTGGGTTGAACTTAGGGCTTTAAGACCCTCAACCGAATACAAATACGGAAACTACATATTATGGATTTTTCTGCAATTATTGCTGAAGAGCTGAACCTTGAAGTATGGCGCGTCGCCAAGGCGCTCGAACTGATGGACCAGGGTGGTACCATCCCCTTTATCGCCCGCTACCGTAAAGACCAGACGGGCACGCTGAACGAAATCGAGCTGCGCGACATTAGCCACCGCCGTGACTACCTGCAAGAATTGGTGGACCGTAAGGAAACGATCCTCAAGAGCATCGAAGAACAGGGTAAGCTCACTCCCGAACTCAAGGCCCAGATTGAAGCCTGTAAGGACAAGACCCTCCTCGAAGATATTTATGCTCCGTACAAGCCCAAGAAGCGCACTCGCGCAACCGCTGCCAAGGAACTCGGACTGGAACCTTTGGCTCGCCTGATGTGGGCTCAAGAAGAAACGGGCAACACTGCCGAACAGATTGCGTTAATTTATTTGTCCGAAGAAAAGGGTCTTGCCGACCCGAAGGCCGCCCTCAAGGGTGCTGCCGACATTTTGGCCGAAGAAGTCGCCGACAATACCGAATTCCGTCAGTATCTGCGTAACAAGATGGAAAAGACCGGCGTCATGATTTCCAAGGTCAAGAAGGATTTCGAAGGTCAGGAAACCAAGTTCAAGGATTACTACGACTTTAGCGAACCGGTCTCCAAGATTCCGAGTCACCGCATGCTGGCTCTCCGCCGCGGCGAAAAGGAAAAGGTGCTCCGCCTTTCTATTGAAGTTCCGAACGAAGAAATGATTGGCTACCTCAAGCAGCAGATTATCAAGGGCAACACCACTTGGACTCCGTATCTTGAAGCCATGTGCCAGGATGCTTGGGAACGCCTGCTTCAGCCGAGCATGGAAAGCGAAGTGCGCCTGATGCTTAAGGATGCCGCCGAAGAAGAAGCTTTCAAGGTGTTCAGTAAGAACCTGCAAGACGTTTTGCTCGCCGCTCCGGCTGGCCACAAGGCTGTGCTCGCCCTCGACCCGGGTTTCCGTACGGGTTGCAAGGTGGCTGTGCTCGACGAAAACGGCAAGTTTATGGATCACGGCATTATCAAGCCGCATGAACCGTGGAATGACAAGGCCGGTGCCGCTGTGTACCTGATGGGCCTCATTGACAAGTACAAGATTGACTTGATTGCTATCGGTAACGGTACTGCTAGCCGCGAAACGGATGCTTTCTGTGCCGAAATGTCTGCCAAGTTCAAGGGCAAGGTCCCACCGCGCGTGATTGTTTCCGAAGCCGGTGCTTCTGTTTATAGCGCAAGCATGATCGCTATCCAGGAATTCCCGAAGGAAGACGTGACGACTCGTGGCGCCATCTCCATTGGCCGCCGCTTGCAGGATCCGCTTGCTGAACTCGTGAAGGTTGACCCGCAGTCTATTGGTGTGGGCCAGTACCAGCACGATGTGAACCAGCGCGAACTTAAGAAGCGCTTGGACGAAGTGGTGGAAAGCTGCGTGAACATGGTCGGTGTCGACGTGAACAGTGCTTCTGCTCCGCTTCTTTCTCATGTGGCTGGCCTCAGCAACACGCTTTCCGAAGCCATTGTGAAGTACCGCGAAGAAAACGGTGCCTACGCTAGCCGCGAAGCTTTGAAGAACGTGAAGGGCTTTGGCCCGAAGGCCTTTGAACAGGCTGCCGGCTTTATGCGCATTCCGGGTGCTGAAAACCCGCTCGACGATTCTGCCGTTCACCCCGAAAACTACGCCCTCGTGGAAAAGATGGCTGAAAAGGCAGGCGTTTCTGTGAAGGATATGGTGGGTAACGCCGAAGCCGTGAAGGCGATCAACCTCGAAGAATTCCTCTCCGACGAAGTGGGTAAGGCTACTTTGGACGACATCATGAAGGAACTTCAGAAGCCGAGCCGCGACCCGCGTAAGGAATTCCGTTACGCCAAATTCGACGACAAGATTCGCACTATTCAGGACCTGATTACGGGTAGCTGGATGGAAGGCGTTGTCACCAACGTGGCAAACTTTGGCGCCTTCGTGGATATCGGTGTTCACCAGGACGGCCTCGTGCACGTTTCTGAAATCAGTGACAAGTTCGTGGAAGATGCAAAGACTGTTTTGACCGTTGGCGACATCGTGAAGGTGCGCGTGGTCGCAGTCGACGTAGGTCAGAAGCGCATTAGCCTTTCCATGAAGCAGGAATCTACCGACGGCGTTGCAGGTGCCGGCGCTAATGGCCCGCGTGGCCAGCGCGCAGGCGGTAACCGCGGCGGATTCGGTGGCCACGGCCGCGATAACCGCGGCAATGCCCGCCCGCAGGGCGGCATTCAGGGCCATGCAACTCTCGCAGACCTCAAGGCAAAAATCGCCGGCAAGGACCGCCCGGGTGCAGCTCCCAAGAAGCCCAACGCCATGCCCGGCAAGATGAGCGCTCTCTTGAAGAACTTCAAAAAAGGCATGTAAGGCGAGTGTCGCGGCAGCCATGCTTGCATGAGCTGCCATGACCGAGCCGCAATCCTTGCACTGCATCGCAGTGCAAAGGAATGTAGCGCTCGTGTAAACTTTTCTTATGTTTTGAAAGCGGGACCAATGGTCCCGCTTTTTGTGATTTCCGTCAAAAATAGCCCCTAAAGGGGCATTTGGGGTGTGTAAAAATTTTCTCGCGCTATTGCTTAGTGTGTAAAAAATATTTATTTTAAGGGTATGTGTATTGCGCTAGAACATCTGTTTGATTACGACGACTTCCGCAAGTTCCTCCAAGATTACTTCGAGGAACAGAAGAAGATGCGCGCCGTCTTTTCGCACCGATTCTTTGCGGCGAAGGCGGGCTTCAGCAGTTCTTCTTATTGTTTGAACGTAATCCGTGGGCGTTTCAACCTGACGCCCAAGTCCATCGAAAAGATTTCGAAGGCCATGAACTTCGAGCCTTTGCAGAAGGCTTATTTCGAAGCTTTGGTGCAGTACAACCAGGCGCAGCAGGTGAACGAACGCGAAAACGCCTGGGAACAGATTGTTCAGATCCGCAAGCAGATTGAATTTACACACGTCACGACCCGCGAACAGGCTTACTTTAGCAAGTGGTACTATCCGGTTGTGCGCGAAATGGCGGTGAATAGTGATTGGCATGGCGATTACATGGTGCTTGCCCGTATGCTCACCCCGCAAATTACGACCGAAGAAGCCCGCGAAGCGGTCAAGAACTTGGTCGAATGGAATTTGCTTAAAAAGGTGGGCGACCGTTACGAAGCCACCTCGCAAATGCTCGATGCCGCTGAAATTCCGCCGATTGCTCTGCGACAAATTCGTCGCGAATATATTCAGCATGCTATTGGTGCTGTGGAATCGATGCCCAAAAATGAACGCTTTGCGGCGTTCACGACTCTCGCCATGAGCGAAAGTTCTTATAATTATGCAGTAGAGGTGTTGGAGGAGGCCCGTAAGAAAATTATCGCGCGGGCAGCGAATGATCTTGATGTAGAACGTGTTTACGAGATGATGCTTGTGGCGTTCCCGATGAGCAAGAAAATTGAAAAGGAGGCAAAATAATGGATAATTTGTTCAAAAGTGCCTCTGGCGTTTTGATTTCTTTGGCGTTGCTTTTATCGTCTTGTTCCAAGACAAACGAAACTGCGGGTGGTGTGACCGATATCGGTAACTCCGTTGCACAGGGCATTGTGGTGACCGAGGCGAACCAGCCTGTGGCCCGCGCCCGCGTGGTGGCTTATTACGACAACTGGGATAAGACCTCTATCGAAGATTCCGTGGTGGTGGAAGCCGATAACAACGGCATTTTCAGCTTGAAGTTTGACAGCACGCGCTCTGTGGTGATTTATGCCGAAAACGGTTCCGAATCAGGCCTTTCCCGCATTCAGAAAGGTGGCGATGCCCTTGTGATGGTGGGTCACCCGCGCAGACTTGAAAGTCGTGTTGCCAAGGCCAAGTCCGGCTACATGCGCATTGTGGGCCGTAGCGATGTCGCGGCCGTCAAGTCCGATGGTTCGTTTGCATTCGACGCGATGCCCGTGGGCGAAATCTCGCTGGTGTATGTGGAAAGCGATCAGTCGCAGGCCCGTTTAAACTTCATGACGGCTGTCGCGGGCGACACACTCAAGATTCCGTCTCTCGAAAACAAGAACGAGGGCTGGCTCACGATTTCGGATTACCACTACTATAGTGGCGCCGCTTACGGTGGCATTATGGTGAATGTGCCCGATGGTATTTCTGTTCCGCAGGATACCGCTACGCCGGAACCGGTGGTGCCTGACACCACTGCAAAAGATACTACCGCTGTCGATACCACGGAAGAACTTGCGATATCCTTGAACCTCCACATGGATGGCTCCGATAGCGTAGCTAAGGTCTATAACAATGACGGTTCGGTCGCCGATTCCGTGAACTACGTGGAAGGTGTGTCGGGCAAGGGCATTCTGCTCAAGGTCGGTCAGTTCGTCGAAGTGGGTGATATTGACCCCTGTGCAGGTGACTTTACCATGAGCGCATGGACCAAGTGGAGCGGTTACCGTGGCGATGGCATTTACCAGCTCCTCTTTGCAGAACGTGAAGACTGGATGACCGGATTGTCCAGGTTCCAGCTGCAGTATGAATTTATGACAAGTTCCTTTGTTGCCGTGGGCGATGGCATGGACTTGTCGGGCTATGGCTATGCATGGCTTGCCAAGGGCAATGTCGAACGTGGTGGCACGCTGCCTATGAATGAATGGTCGCTGCTGGTGCTCGTTAACGAAGGTGGCAAACTGTACTTCTATATCAACGGGGTGCTCGTGAGCAACAAGGCCGGTGTCCCGTTTACGCCCAAGGAAGTTGCAGCCCCGCTGCCGTTCCGTATTGGTGGTTCCGAAGTCGCTAACGACACTTGGAACGGTGCGATTGACGAAGTGATTATCGAATCGACCGCTCACAACGCCGAATGGGTCAAAGCCCAATACGAAAAATTCGCGAAGTGACACGAAGCCGAAGGATCCAATAAAAAAAAGAGCCTTGTCCGAAGACAAGGCTTTAAAAAGTTTTCGGTAGTCGGCGACTCGCGTCGCAACTTACTACTCGTACTTAATCACGCCGGCCGGGCAGCTGTCAGCAGCGTCCTTGATTTCGCTTTCGTAAGCAGAGAAATCAACGCCTTCCTTGACCTTCATCTTTTCAGGAACTTCGAACACTGCGTCGCAAGTAGCTTCGCAAGCGCCGCAGGAGACGCATTCGTCACTGGATTCGTCCAGCCAAACTTTCGTGATTGCCATATAATTACCTCTTTGTGTCTTAGGTTAAGTTTATATACGCAATATAACAAAATCTTGTTCCGATAAAAAAGGAAAAGTTGAAAAATTACAAAAAACATTCAAAAAGGGATAAAGAAGCGTCGGCCAAGGAAAGGGAGGGTGCAGGGAGGGAACCGTGCGGCCTTCGCAAAAGTGTGCAAGTGAGTGTCGCACAGGCAAGTTTACTTGCCTGTATGACTGAACGTAGCCACGGACGCATAGCGTCCACTCCGAGCTGGGTTCCCTCCCGCATATTTATTTTCTAAATTTCACACCAAAAATTTTAACCGTCTGTAAAGACCCGCTCGAGAGGAACTCGTCAAACATGAAAAAAGTGGTTGTAAAAATTGGTGGCAGCCTGGCAATCGACGAAGCCAAGCTCGCTGATTTTGTGTCGGCAGTCTCTACACTCCCCGGTAGTGGCTGTCAGGTGGCCGTGGTTCACGGTGGTGGCAAGGACATCAACGAAAATATCGCCTTGCTCAAGGAACAACCGACATTCATCGACGGCCTCCGAGTTACGACACCTGGCATCATGAAGATGGTCGAGATGACCCTCTCGGGCCATGTGAACAAGAAGCTTGTGCGCATGTTGCTGAACAACAACTGCAACGCCATCGGTATTTCTGGCGTGGACGGCAATCTGTTCCAGGTCGTCAAAAAGCAGGGCAAGGTGGACCTTGGCCTTGTAGGCGAAATCAAGCAGGTCAACCCGAAGATTGTCGCTGACCTGTGGGCTGCCGGTTGGACTCCGGTGGTCAGCCCGATTTCCATTGGCGACGGCATGAGCTGGAACGTGAACGCAGACACCGCTGCAAGCGAACTGGCTGTGGCACTCGAAGCCGACCAGTTTGTGCTGGTGAGCGACGTGCCGGGCGTGATGGACGAAAACAAGAATGTAATTCCCGAACTGAGCGAAGCGGACGCCGAAAAGCTGATTGAAGCTGGCGTCATCTCCGGCGGTATGATTCCCAAAGTCCGCGAGAGTTTCAAGTCGATCCGACGAGGACTCAAGAGCATCCACATCGTGGGTTGGAAGGACGCGGAACACTTTGGCAAACAAATTAATGGAGATTTAAACTATGGCACAATCTTGCGCTAACCTGCTCGAACAGGACAAACAAATCATCGCGCCGCTCTACGGCAAGGCTGACATCAACTTCGTGAAGGGCGAAGGCTCTTACCTCTACGACGATCAGGGCAACAAGTACCTGGACTTCGTGGCTGGTATCGCCGTGAACGCTCTCGGTCACCAGAACCAGGCAATCAAGGATGCTGTGGTGGAACAGATGAACCACTTCAACCACATCAGCAACCTTTACCCGAACTACCCGCAGATCGAACTCGGCAAGGCTCTCCTTGAAATCACCAAGTTCGACAAGGCCTTCTTCTGCAACTCCGGTACCGAAGCCAACGAAGGCGCTATCAAGTTCGCACGTAAGTACTTCGATAGAAAGGGCGAAAAGAATCGCCAGAAGATCGTGACTTTTATTAACAGCTTCCACGGCCGTACTTTTGCAGCTCTTTCTGCAACGGGTCAGCCGGCTATCCGCGAAGGCTTTGGCTCTATGCCGGGTGACTTCGTGCACGTGACTTGGAATGACTGCGAAGCCCTCAAGAAAGAAGTTAATAAGGACACTTGCGCAATCATGCTCGAAAGCCTCGCTGCCGAAGGTGGCGTGATGACGCTTTCCGCTGAAATGGTTGCTACCATTAATAGCCTGCAGAAGGAATGCGGCTGCCTCGTGATCGTTGACGAAGTGCAGGCAGGCGTGGGCCGTCTCGGAACCTTCCTCGGTTTCGAAAAGTACGGCTTGAATCCGGACCTCGTTTCTTTGGCTAAGGGAATCGGTGGCGGTCTCCCGCTCGGTGCGGTTCTCCTGCGCCAGCACATTGCCGACCAACTCAAGGCTGGCGACCACGGTACAACATTCGGCGGCAACCCGATTGCATGCGCTGCAGGTCTCGCTGTCGTGAAGCAGATTCCGGGCCTTCTCAAGAATGTCGCTGAACGCTCCGCTCAGATTAAGGCTGGCCTCAAGGCCCTTACTGAAAAGTATGCATTTGCCAAGGAAATCCGCGGTGAAGGTTTGATTCTCGGTGTAGCACTCGACGAATCCATGCCGGTCGGTAACATCATCTCTGCTGCCCGTGCTGAAAAGCTCATGGTGCTTTCTGCTAAGGGCAACGTGCTGCGTATGCTCCCGCCACTCAACGTAAGCGCTGCAGAAGTGGACGAAGCTTTGGAGAAGCTTGGCCGCGCATTCGCC
Organism: Fibrobacter succinogenes; assembly: GCA_902794535.1. Classification (GTDB taxonomy): domain Bacteria; phylum Fibrobacterota; class Fibrobacteria; order Fibrobacterales; family Fibrobacteraceae; genus Fibrobacter; species Fibrobacter succinogenes_O. The sequence continues at coordinate 37,441 of CADBHQ010000016.1, forward strand.
GCCGTATAATTTTTACGATAAGCGTCCCATCGCTGAGCAAAATATGAAAAAGCCGCAGCTCATCGCCGCGGCTTTCTTTTATTTACTGTCTACTTCCTACTATTTACTCTTTCACCGTCGGGGCTTGGCGGGCGACGGGAGCGAGCTGGCCGTGCTTGCGGAACAGGTGCTTCACAAGTGTGCCGAAGCCACGCATCACGCGGTAGCGTTCACGCGGGTTCTTGATAGCCATGATGCCTTGACGCAGGATGTAGCTCGGACGCAGGTAGAATTCACGGCGGGCCTTGTCGCAGAAGTCCACAAGTGCCTGGCTGGTGAGTTCGCCGCGCTGGATCGTGGTGCGGTGGAAACCGTCCTTATCCAGCCACTGGTTGTAATCCTTTGTCTGCAATGCACCGCTTTCCAAAGCTTCCTTGTAAGCTTCAGTGCCGGGGTATGCCATAATGGGGTAGAACTGAGCCGTATTCGGGTTCAACTTCTTGGCGTAGTCGAGCGTCATGCGGAGTGTTTCCGGCGTGTCGCCTGGGTTGCCGACCATGAAGCAGCCGTGCACCAAGAGTCCTGCCTTGCGAGCATTCTTCGTGAACTCGATTGCCTTGTCGGTATTCTTGACACCCTTGTGGATGTTTTCGAGAACCACCGGAGATGCACTTTCGAAGCCCACACACATTTCGCGGCCACCGGCCTTCTTCATGAGCTTGAGCAAGTCGAGCGGCACATCGGCGCGAGCGTTGCAGCTCCAAGTAATCTTGAGGCCGCGTTCCAGAATCAGGTTGCAGATTTCGCGAACGTGTTCGTGGCTTGCGGTAAATGTGTCGTCTTCAAAGAAGACTTCGCCGAGGTCGTCAAAGTTTTCCTTGATGTACTGCAGTTCGTCGACCACATCCTTCGGAGAGCGGCGGCGGAACTTGTGGCCGTTCAGCGTCTGCGGAATCACGCAGTAGCTGCAGCGGTTCGGGCAGCCGCGACCCGACAGAATCACAATCAGCGGGTTCAGGTTGGCGCCGTAGAAATACTTCTTGTAGCAGCTGTAAAGGTACTTGCGGTAAACCTTGGAAACCCAAGGGATTTCGTCGAGGTTTTCGATCTTCGGGCCTTCCGGCTGAAAATCAACTGTGCCATCTGCCTTGCGGAAGGCGAGACCAGCGATGCTAGAAATTTCCTTGATGTCGCCGCGCAGGTAACGGGCGAGATTCCTTGCGGTGTAGTCCGCTTCGCCGATAATTACGAAGTCGAGGCTCGGTTCCATTTCCATAGATTCGAGCGGCTCGGCGGTAGCGTGCGTACCCATGATAGCGATCTTCGTTTTCGGGAGCGCTTCTTTAATGGCGTGCACCACCTTGAGGTCATTCAGAATACTCGGCGTACTCGTGCTGCAAACCACGAGTTCGGGGTCAAACTTCTTGATGCCATCCAAAGTCTGCGCAAGGTCGAGTTCCATGGCCGGGCTATCGATGAGCTGAATCTCGTTACCGTCGGCTTCGACTGTGCCGGCGGCGTAGCTCAAAAACATGGGCCAATAAAGGGTAGACGACTTGGTCACGCACGGACTGCGCGACTCGCGACTGAACATCGGATGAAACGGGGGATTTAAAAAAGTAATGCGCATAAGCAATGGCAAAATACATAATTATCAGTGATAAAGCTACATTTGGTTTCGATGAAAGCGTTAATTTCGTTGTGTATTTCTCTATGTGGGCTCTGCTCGATTGCGCTGGCGCAAAATTCGCCAGCGGTGGCGCTTGATACGATAAAAGAATTTTACGCCGACAGTACGCTTTCACGCCTTTACGCGGTCCAAAAAGGGACTAACATTCGTGAGGGTATAGCCTACAGTTATCACCCGAACGGCAAGGTCGCAGTCGAGGCGCCGTATAAAAACGGCAAACTCGACGGTGTGTTCAAGAGCTATTTCGAAAACGGAAAAGTTTGGCAGACCATCGGTTATAAAAACGGAATTGAAGAAGGGATTACCACCATCTACTTCGAGAACGGAACTAAGAAGAGCAAAGAGATTTACCGCGGTGGCGTGCTTGACGGCATGACCGAAGAATGGGACGACAAGGGTCGCCTGCGCCGCAAGCTGCCGTACATGCGCGGGCAGTTACATGGCACCGCAAAAATCTTTGATGAACTCGGTGGCCTTAAAGAAGAAATGACTTTAGAACGCGGACTGCGTAATGGACCGTACCGCCGCTACAATAAGGGCGTTATGGTTTTTGAAGCGGAATTTGTTCAAAACCGCTGCGTAAAAAACTGCGATTTTTAAGGGTATCCGGCCCACTCGGCGGCAACGCTGGGCGATGCTTTGCGAATTTCTTTAGCGTGTTCGCTGTCGTCGGCAAGTGCGATATCGCCGCTTGCAATTTTTGCCTTGATGTCTTCGAAAGATTTCGGTTGCTTGGATTCGGGCAACTGGTCTCCCGGCACAATGCAGGGCGCATCGATGGCGGTTTTTGCTTTGTCTTTTACCGGAGTGTATTCGCGGGCGGCAGGCACTTCGTAGAATTTGTCTTCTTCAGGGCACCAGCCCATCAGCTTTTTCCCGTAAACGCATCCTGCGTCTAGCCCGATGAATCCAGGCTTGTTCACGAATCCCATCTTGGCCCAATGTCCGAATACGACTGTCTTTGGCCAGTTAATTTGTTCAAACCACGGACGGTCGTTCCATTTTCTTACAGACAAAAGAACTTCTCGATCCATATCCTCTAGTCTGACCTTGCCAGGTTCCAAGCCGGCATGAACCAGCAGTGCGTGTGGGGTGTCGCGCCACAGGGGCCAAGTGCTTACTTCGGCGGCGATGGCGTGCCAGGTTTCCATCGGGAGCTTGGCGAAGCGGGCGCGTTGCTTTTCGGTCCAGCCACTTTCGGGCAGTTCCAGCGCACGAATCAAGTGCTCTTCGTGATTGCCGCGCACCGTGAGGATTCCGTTGTCCTTCACGAATTTCAGCGCTCGCAGCATGTCGGGGCCTTTGTTGATAATGTCGCCGGTCTGATACAGCGTGTCTTTGCCGCGCACAAAACCGAATGCGTCTACAATGCGCTCGAGTTCATCCGCGCAACCATGCACATCACCGATGTATAAAGTTCTGCTATTCATACTAGAATGTCTTCCCGCACGTAGATGCGGGATCTCCTTTGTATTAGTCTGAAAGAAAATTTCATGGCAGGCATTTTAAATTCTTTTTCTCGGTTTGAAGAGGAGGTCCCGGCTCGAGGCCGGGAAGACAATTAGGGTGATTAAACGTGAACAGCCTGTCGGATTTTGTTGAGTTCGTCGGCGGTGAGTTCGCGGAATTCGCCAGCGGGCAAGTCGCCCAAGGTCAACTTGCAGTAGCTGACGCGCTTCAGGTCACGAATTTCGTAGCCCACGGCGCGCATCATGCGGCGGATTTCACGGTTCTTGCCTTCAATCAACACGAGTTCGGCGAAACCCTTTTCCAGATAGATGTCGGTGGCGAATGCGATTTCTTCTTGTTCTTCGCCTTCTTCGCGAATGTCTACGCCGTCCACCAGTTTTTGCGCGGCGTGTTCGCTCAACGGGCGGTCCGTCCACACGTAGTAGCTGCGCGGAATTTCATAACTCGGGTGCGTGAGTCGATGAAGCAGTTCGCCGTCGTCGGTAAACAGCAACAGTCCGCGGCTCTGCAAGTCGAGGCGGCCTACATACTTTAAGCTTTGGTATGCTGGCGGCAGGTAATCGTATACGGTGCGGCGGCCCTGCGGGTCGGTCTTGGTGCACACGCAACCGGCCGGCTTGTGGAACATGATGGTCGTTGTTTTGCGGGGGAGCTTGGCGGGCTTGCCGTCGACCAGAATATCGTCGGCGTTTTCGTCGACCTGGTGACCGAGGTCCTTGATTGTCTCGCCATTCACCTGCACGCGACCTTCTTCAATCAAGGTGTCGGCGGCGCGGCGGCTCGCAATTCCACAGAGAGAAATGAATTTATTGATTCTCATAAAGCAACCCGAATCTTAAACCGGCTGTGCTAATTTTAAATGTTTCGACGCGGAGCTTTTCCAAGAGTGACTTGAGCCAGAAAAGTCCGCAAATAATGACTTCGTGGCGACCGTTTTCAAGGCCCGGGAGCATGGCGCGCAGTTCCTTGGACAAGTTCGAGATGCGCGTGGTGACGGCGTCCAGGTCGTTGATCGAAAGCTCCAAACCTTCGATGGCCTTGTAGTCGAACTGCGGCTTGTTCAGGTAAACCATCGCAAGTGCCGTGCCCGTACCGCCAATCAAGTACACCGGTTTCTTGGTCATGCCCTTGAAGCTGACTTCCTTGAAGGTTTCCTTCACAAACTTCTTGTATTCCGGGCCAGGGATCGGACCCATGGCCTTGAACATCTTGAGGGCGCCCACCGGAATCGAGAACGTGTTGTCGCCGTTGCTGAGTTCGGTCGAACCGCCGCCAATGTCAATCGTCACGAGGCCTTCGCCGTGCCATTCCTTGACCGAGCGGTAGGTGAGTTTGCCTTCTTCTTCGCCACTGATGATTCGCGGCTTGATCCAAAGAGCCTTTTCGACTGCAGCAATCACTTCGTCCGGATTCTCGGCGTTGCGCATGGCTTCGGTCATGACTGCTGCTTTGAGGTTTGCGCCCAGTGCGTGCAGGTCCATGCGGAACTTCGTCATAATGGCTTCGAGTTCCTTGATTCGTTTCTCGGTGATGGCGCCGTGTTCGTAAATGTCTTCGCCCAAACGGCAGACTTCAACCTTCTGGAGCTTGGGTACCAGCACTTTGCGCGGGGTGGCCGGAGTTTCACCTTCGGCAACAATCTCTGTTGCGGGAGCGTCTTCGAACGCCGCAATCAACAGAATGCAGCTGTGACTCCCGATATCAACCGTCGCAATCAGCTTGTTATCCATTCTGCGCCTCGTTGCTTTCCCTGTCATGCTGACGAAGGTCAGCATCAGCTCCTGCCTCTTGATTGTCATGCTGATGACTATCAGCATCGGCACTTGCCGCCTGCTTAGCAACCCCCTGCTTGATTCCGTCTGCAATCTTGGCCGGATTCATCAGGAATTCCTTTGCGAATGCAATCGCTTCTTCCACCACGGAATCCGGATGCTTTCCGCTCCAGCTGGCGACCAAGTCGCCGGATTCGCTTCCGAGTTCCTTGCCTTCGCGGATCTCTTGCCCCATCTTTAAGGCGAGCAAAAGCCCGAGCTCAAAGGCGCGGGGCTCGCTTTTGCCTTCTAAAAGTTTTTCGACGCGCTCAATGCGCTGTTCAAAGGGAATTTTTTCGAGTTCGGCGAGGTCTTTTTCTGAAATCATAGCCCAAAAATAGAAAACGGCGCCTCTGCATATAAAAAAAGAACCCTGGAACGAGTCCAGGGTTCATTATCAAAGGAGTATCTAGAAGATTACTTCTTAGCAGCGGGCTTCTTAGCGGCCGGCTTCTTTGCAGCGGGCTTCTTAGCAGCGGGCTTCTTAGCGGCAGCCGGCTTCTTGGCGGCGGGCTTCTTAGCAGCGGGCTTCTTAGCAGCGGCCGGCTTCTTTGCAGCAGCGGGCTTCTTTGCGGCAGCCGGCTTCTTGGCGGCGGGCTTCTTAGCAGCCGGCTTCTTTGCAGCAGCGGGCTTCTTAGCAGCGGCCGGCTTCTTAGCGGCAGCGGGTTTCTTAGCAGCGGGCTTCTTAGCAGCCGGCTTCTTTGCAGTCTTTGTAGTAGCCATTTTTTTCTTCCTTATGGTTATGTTGTGAATTAGCTGTGTATAAAATAACTTATTTTCACAAATAATCAACACCTTTTTCAAAAAAAATTAAAAAAAAGTTGTTTTTTTACAAAAAAAAGATTATGCAAGTGATGCAATTCACCTTCAAATCAAATTTTTAATTTGTCTGTAACGTGCTGCGCGACCAAAATTCACTCGAAATTTTCTTCTTCAAAATCATTTTCGGCTTCTAAAACTCGCGCAAACAAAAAAGTTCCCGACATCGCCGGGAACCGCATAAATAAAGGGCTCGCAAAGGGTCTGTAAAATGCTTTCTAAAATCGTAACTCAAAGAATATCAATCAGATACGCTTTTCACGATGCCAAAATTTCGCGAGCGCTTTTTCTCGCGGAACTATTTTCCGGAGTTGTGCACGCTATCTATATACTTCTTGAATCCTTCGACTCCGAGTGCGAACATGTCGACAAACTTCGGAGCGAACGGAGGATTCTTGCGTTGGTGCATGCCGAGAGCGTCGTGCATCACGAGCACTTGACCGTCTGTAAACTTTCCGCCGCCAATGCCGATGGTTACAGCGCTCACCATGTTCGTAATCTTGGTGCCGAGCTCTTCGGGAATGTGTTCCAGCACCATCTCGAAGCAGCCCAAGCCATCGGTGAACTTGGCTGCCTTAATAATGGCGGCCGCTTCTTCTTCGGTACGGCCCTTCTGCTTGAAGTTCTCGGCCGTCTGCGGCAAAAGTCCGTGGTGTGCGCACACAGGAATATCGTGGCTGCGCAGGAATTCAATCACGCCTTCGGGTGTGCCTTCCAACTTGATGCTTGATGCACCTAAGTCCATGAAGCGCCTAGCGTTATCGTATGCAGTCTGCGGATCTTTATCGCTCAAGTAGGGCATGTCGGCCACCACGTGGGTGTTGGGTGCCCCGCGGCAAACCGCCGCCACAAAAATCAGCATCTCGTTCATGCCGATATCGCTCGTCTTCTTGTAGCCGAGCATGGTGTTTGCAAGGCTGTCGCCTACCAAAATCTGGTCCACGCCTGCCGCCTCTGCCATCTGGGCAAAAGCGTAGTCGTAGGCAGTAATCATTGAAACTTTTTCGTAGCCATGAAAGGGAATGGATTTCTTTCAGGAATCCGATGTGATTGCGCAGATAAGATAGCAAAGCGTTCTCCACAAAAACGCGCCCGCTTAAGTTTTGCACTGGATTCGGGTGGATTTCTTGCAAATGCAGTTCCCAAAGCCCCTTCAAGGTCTCTTGGCGGGCTCGCGCACTCTGTACACCCAGGCAATGCCTGCAAATCAGCGCGCCCGATTCCGGAGAAAAGTCTGCCGCAGGTTCGGCGAGCGGCCTTTCGCAGCGGCTGCACACGCCAAGATCCAGGTGGTACCCCCACAAGTCGCAAATATCCAGCAACCAACGGCTGAATACTGTGCTGGTGCTTGTTTTGCCCGACGCACTTGTTGCGCTTACTGCATCCGTGGCGCCTGTAGTGGGGGAGTCTAAATCTGCGAGAGCATTGTGCAGTAGCACAAACTCTTCGGGAATCGGAGTGCCTGGTGGTGCGTACCGCAAAACAATCTCGGCCATCACCTGCGCAATCGCCAAGTCCATAAGCGACGCCCGCAAGTGCGCATGCCAGTTCACGATAGACGCCTCTTTAATGAACTGCAATTCCTTGGCCGGGTTCTGCCGGAACACCACCTCCGAAAGTGCGAGTGGGTCAAGCACCCCCTTAAAAGGGGACTCCTTGCGCTTTGCTCCCTTGATAATAAAACTCACCACGCCACACTCTTCCGTGAGCGCTTTCACGATAAAGCTCGAGTCGCTATACGCAAACCGGTGCAGGACTATGGCGCGGGTTTTGATCATTTAGTCTTTCGGGAACGGGGGCCAACCCATGACCTGGCCGCCGAGCACGTGCAGGTGAATGTGGAACACCGTCTGGCCCGCGTCGGCCTTGCAGTTGAACACAAAACGAGCGCCCGATTCTTCGATACCCAGTTCTTTCGCGATAATTTGTGCGCGGTAAAGCATCTTGCCCACCAGTTCGCAGTCAGTCGGCTGCATGTCCATGATGGTCGAAATGTGGCGCTTGGGCACTACCAGAAAGTGCACCGGGGCCTGCGGGGCAATGTCATAGAAGGCGAACACGTCGTCGTCTTCGTAGATTTTCTTGGAAGGGATTTCTCCCTTGATGATTTTGCAGAAAAGACAGTTTTCACTCATAGTGACTATAAAGTAGTAAAAAGAAAGGCCGCCCGTTTTTGGGGCGACCACGCTATTAATTGCAGAGACTTAGTTCAGTCGAAAAGCAGGTGCCTTGGCGTGTTGTGAACGGCTTTCCTTTACTAGTGCCCTGTGCGGCTTGGACGAAAACTTCAAGAGAATGAGTTTTTTCGTTTCCGTTCAACCATCTGATTTTAAAGTTGTATCTATTTTGTCCGCCGACTCCGGTTTTGGCGGCATCAGAGTCTCCGTTCATAGCTTTACTGACAAAAAGCGGCTTTGTGGGGAATGTTCTCCACCAGTTTTGGCCGTTGATTTTTACTTCGTAGGCGGTGTAACCTTTGTCTTTTTTGTATTTGCCCGTTTGCCTGTCGATAAGAATGTTGGCTACGGCGTCGAAGCCTGCGTCTCTAAGGGCCTGACTCCAAAAACCGTCGCTTGTAAGGAGTCCGCACATGTTCTGGTTGTCCGAGATTCTGTTTTTGTTGTCGGGTTGAAAATTGGCCGGGAGAATGTCATGCAGTTCGATGATGAATAACGTTACACCATCTTTGCTAGCTAACCATTTGCTTAAGTTTCCTTTGCTGTTTTGTCTACCGCTGCAAGTGGCCGATTCATCGATATCGAGTATGTCGCCTTCGTATAAAGCCCTATTTAGGGCGTCGCGTAGGTAATAAAGTTTCGTCAAATCAATTTTTTGCCTGGTTCTTTCAATATAGTCGGTGAGCTTAGGCACGGCTACGCCAGAAAGCAAGTTCACAATAATAATGACAACCATCAGTTCGACGATTGTAAAGCCGGCCTTCCTATTGGTTCGGGGGGTGCTTATTTTCTTTAAAATTTCAGCCAACATGGAAAAACCTCCTTCTTACTGAGGCTCAACGACTTAAATATAAAACAATTTTTTACACGCGTCTGTGACGATAGTCAAAAAAAGTGACATTTTTCTCACTCCAACTTGGAATATGGGACTACTTTGCCGTTTTTACAAAAGTTTTACAAAAAATTGGTATTCAAACGGCTGAAAATGGCGTGTATAGTAAAGATGGGGAATATGTCTCTCTGTCGCTTCGCGGAATGTTCCGTGATGGTATTAAAAAGGATTCTAATGACTAGAGAAGAATTTGCAGATTTTCTTGCAAAGCTTAAAACTGCTAAAGAAACTGGCCAAGACCTTGATGCAATCGTCAAGGCGCATGAACACAGGAATGTCTACTTTTATAATGATGCTTGCATCAAGAAGATTTTGGCGAGCGAGAAAAACATCTCACTTACTACGGATCTTATTAATGCTGCATTGAACCTTGTTGGGACGGACCGTGTTATGCATCCGAAACTCGAAAATCCCTTTATCCCGGGCAATTTGGGATATAGGAATACGGAACCGGATTTGATGCTGACGAACGATCGGGGCGAAATTGCCCCTCGCGATCGTATTTCTATTGAGGTTCAGCATGTGGCGGACACTATTTACAGGAATCGTGTCGTGCTTTACGTGTCGCGCATTATCAGCAATATGGTGAAAAAGAACGAGCCTCCTATGCTCGAAAACACGAATCTTATCAGTTTTCAATTTACTGATGCTTATCCGTGGAGTACTTCGCGTAATTATCGCCATTCAGTGCAACTCCGTGACCAGGAACATTTGCTCTATTTTGACAGGCAGACCATTACGCTTGTTGAGGTGGACAAGTTCTTTAAGCATCCCGAAGAATTCTGCGATGACCGTAGTCGCCTAGCCCAGTGGCTCCGTGCAATCGATGCGCTTAACCGCGAGGTTGATTTCAGCGAGTTCGTTGCGGACCCAGTGTTCAAAGCCTTGCAAAACGAGGTAAAATTGAGTAATTTTAGTTCGAGGTATCTTATGACAGAAGATATGAAGTCAATTGACAAGGCCATGTATGAATTCAGAGAGCGGGAACGTATTGCGAAAAATTTTTTGAAAGCGGGCTTTGATCCTGAGGCTGTTGCAAAAAATACGGAAATACCCTTATATTGGATTCTTGATCTCAAGAAAAACATGGAACTCGAGAACGCTTAATTCCTTAAAACCAACTTTTATAGCCCGGCACAACAGCCGGGCTTTTGTATTCGATAGGGCTGAAGGTCGAAGTAGCGGGCACGCGGCGAAATCTTGACTGGTCGGCGATTGCTTGGAACGGGTTGCTTCTTGAGTGCAGTGGTGCGCGTCTCTGGGACTTCCATGATATATTCACGCAGGTACGTGTCATTGAAAATCGCGACGGAGAAACCAGTAGTCATTTTCTTGTAGGTTATGTTGTTTGTAAGAGAGTCGCCCATGTACTCTGCACATTTGTATTCGTCTCCGGGCTCGCCCACATAATAGATTGTCGCAGTTGTTGGGGTTCCTGCTGTGTAATCGTATAGCGTCTTTGATACCAGTGTGTCATTCTGGAAGTAATATTCGGCGAAGGTGCGCCTGCCGCTGGTTGGGTCGTAATCGTCTTCAGATGCATAAAGGTCTGCGGTCTTATGGACAACTGTCTGCACGAGCTTGCCGTCGTTGTACATTTTCTGGAAGAAATAGACCGTGTCGCCTGCAACAGAATCCGACAGTAACAGCTCGCGGCCCTTCTTGGTAAGGACTGACTCGTCGGCGGTCAAATAAAAACGGTTCTCGACCGGATCGTTGTCCCTGAACTTGAACACGGACCTTTGAATTAATCCATCTTGGTAGTAGTACTTCTGGTACCATTCGTGAAGTTCTTCAGGATTAGGCTGCTCCCTATAATAGATAGAATCCAGATGCGGCGCGTCTTTTATAGTTAAAAAGTTGAAGGCGTGAATCTCGTAGAACGCTTTTGTGCAGGTATTTGCTGTGGCAAAAGCCGCAAACGCGAGTAATCCGAACAGGAATTTTTTCATTGGGACCTCCTTCTTCCTGCATGGAAAGTTAGTAAAAAGCCGAGTTTTTATCTTTTTTAGTCCAAGTTGGAATAAAAATTTTACAATTTTTTTGCCAAGCCGCCCCCATTTGTGAAATATTTTTGTATATATACTACATCAAATTTGTAACCTAAATACGGCGAAATTTGACTAAAAAAGCGGTTTCTCCAGAATGCTTGTTTTAGAACAAAGTAATTTTTTGTGACAAAAACGAGACGAAACTGAGAAAAAAGTTTGACAAAAATGCAAAAAATTTTGACAAACCTATTGCTTTTCGAAAAAATAAGTTGTATATTAGGGACATAAACGAGCAATAACGCTCAAAAAAGTGTGTAACAAATCAACAAGGAGTACACTATGAAAAAGCAAGGTTTTACCCTTATCGAATTGATGGTCGTGATCGTGATCATGGGCATCTTGGCCGCCGTCGCAGTACCTAAACTGTTCGGCATGATTGCTAAGTCCAAGGCATCTGAAATCGGTCCGGCAGCTGGCGAATATGTGAAGTTGCAGGATGCATTTATTTCTGAAACCGGTACGACCTGGGGTTCTTGGAAGTACATCGGCTACAAGATGGAATCGTCGAACAATGTGTTCAAATACGAAGAAGAAAATGCTCCTACTAACGGAACAGAAACTTTGTCTAGTGCCAAGGGCGTTTGGAAGGCTACTCCCCTGGCCGGTTTGAATGATTGCAAGACCACGGACTATTGGGAACTGAAAATTGCAAAGATTTCAAATGATAATGGTGCGGCTTATACTGCTGGGGTGACTTCCACGGATTGTAATGTCTTGACCCCCAGCTATGGTAAGCTTGCTAGGTCTGGTTCTGCAACAATCGGTAAATAATAGTCTAAAGCCTATTTATCCAAAAAAGCGACCTGCATAAGCAGGCCGTTTTTTTAATCTTTGAAAAAAAAAAATTACTTTGCCTTGGGGAATTTTGAGATGCATGTGAAAAATATATATTTTCACACAATGCTCAATTCCATGATTAACCATTTTTGCTTTATCGTCCTCCATTATGGTGAAGCGTCTGTCACCATAGAGGCTATCAAGTCGGTTCTCGCTTTAAAAAAAAACGAGCATAAGGTTTCTGTCATTATTGTAGATAACGCATCGCCGAATGGAACTGGTCTGGTGGTAAAAAAGCAGATAGAATCCTTGCAAGGCGTCTATTTCATCCAGAACAACGAAAATCTCGGGTTTGCAAGAGGCAATAATGTCGGATTCAGATTTGCAAAACAGGAACTGCATGCAGATTTCATCGTGTTGATGAATAACGATGCTGTTATTGAATCGCGCAATTTTATTGAACTTGTCTCGCACGATTATGAAAAAGAAAACTTTGCTGTACTGGGACCGAACATCCGGACACCGAATGGGACGCAACAAAACCCACTCCGAAAAAAAATGTTAAAGGGTTTTCGCTTGAAGTTGACTATTGCATATTTGTATCTAGATTTACTGTCAACGTGGCTCTTTGTTTCTCCTATTATCTCTAAGATCGCCAGCAAGTTCATATCTAAAATAGAACGATCTTCAGCCCCTCAGCCAATGAATGATGTAGAGTTGCACGGGAGTTTCCTTATTTTTTCACCAATTTATATTTCCAAATTTAACGGTCTTGACGAGCGAACCTTTTTGTACTGCGAAGAAGAATTCCTGTTTGCCCGCTGTTGCTCCCAGAAAATGAAATCAAGATTCAATCCAGAAATCAAGGTTTTACACAACGAAAAAGAGCATGCCGACACCCCATTGAAAAAAATTCGTGAAAAAAGGTTGTTTAGAGTAACGAACTGCCTAAAAAGTCTGACCCTGTATCGAGATTGTTAAAAAAATACGTAATGCATTCTTCTGCAAGGGGGCGTAAAAATGATTATGACGGGAAAGCCCGAGTTTGATTCTAGAGAGACCGTTTTTGATCTTTTGAAGGGTATAGGCATTTTATTTGTAATTATTGGGCATAGTGATATTGGCCCTCTTAATGCTTTTATCAATTCGTTTCACATGCCGTTATTCTTTTTTATTACAGGATATTTTCTAAAAAAACGTTCTATTTCTCAAGAAATCCGCTTGTGCGTTCAAAGACTTCTTGTACCATATCTATTCACAGCCTTTGGCATTTGCGTAGTTTGCATTTCATTCAATATTGCAAACCACGGTCCCTTTCGCGAAGAGATTATCATAAGATTTTTATTTGGATTTTATGGAACAGTTTTTCCAGATTGGATTGCGGGAACCATTGGTGTGTTGTGGTTTATTTTGGCTTTATTTTGGGCGCGAATTATCGCATCCGTTTCTTTATTGATAACTGAAGTTATTCAAAAGAAATGGTTCAAATACGTTACACAATGTTTTATGTTTATTTGTTTTGCTGAATTTGGGATTTTTCTTGAAGACAACTTCTCCATTCCTTTTTGCATTCCACAAGGATTTGCCGCCTCTGGTTTTGTCTATATAGGTTATATCATCAAAAAATTTAACGTTTTTCACGATGACGAGACCAAATATTATTTTCCAATCCTCGCGGCGCTGTTTTTTTTTAGCTGGAATCATGGAGGAATGAGCGTTGCAAGTTCAGTTTATCCCATTGGATATGTATTTGGTTTACTTGGAGCTGCCGGAGCCTTTGTTACATTCTTTCATGTTGTAAAGCAATTGTATTCCGCCAATTCTCGAATTTGGCGTATGGTACTTTTTTTTGGCCGATACAGCTTAATAATATACTGCGTTCATTCCGTAGATCCACCAAATGATATTTGGAAAACATTTGTGTCTCAGCTTAACATACCTTCTGAATATTTTAATCTATTTCAAATATCCGTTAGATTGGCAATAGTTTTTGGGGCAACTTGCTTAATTCTTAAAATTCCTCTGATTCGACGACATGTGTTCCAGATTAAATAAATCAATTTTGAAAATGAGAAAAAACAGCTTTCCTAGAAAAAACGCCCAAAGATTTTTTCAAAGATACTTAAAGACAGGGCTTTTTGCGAAGCAAAGCCACAAAGCCTTTAATTACGCCCTTAAATACCGCAAATAATTTTGATTTTTTTTGTTTTTCAAAAAGAACAATCATTAAATAGCCCAATAAACTATGGCAAAAAACTTCTCTTGCCAAGCCATCCGTGACATGGCTAAGGACAAACACTACCCTATCTCTAGCTTGCTTTTCTAGTCGGAAAACAGAATAGTTGTTTGTGAAAAAAGATTTGCGAAAGAGATAATGAACTTTTAAATTACCCAAGTCACAAAATAGGGACGTGGAATTAATTCTAAGAACTTTGAGTTTCTTTTTTTTCAGTTGGATAAAAAAATCAAAATCAACACAGTCAACAAATAATTTTTCATTAAACCGCACATCATGAGGCAAAACATTAAGATTAATTAACGTTCCAGAATTAATCGATTCGCTGACAATTTCATTTTGGGCAGAGAATGTTTTTGTTCCATACTTTTCTTCGTATTCTTTTAAACGATGGACGATTCTTGGTGTGAGACAAACATAATTCTCGGAAACATATTCTTTATAAGCACTTATAAGATTTCTCTCACAAATGGAATCTTGATCCAAAAGAAGTAAATTCCCATATTTATGCTCGTTAGCATATTTAATCATTGAGTTGAAAACTCGGGGCAACCCCAAATTCTCGCTATTAGAAATCAAATTAATAGATTTCTTTTTCGCTAAGACCTGGATGTCTGTTATGTTTTTTGACGCATTATCTATAAAAAGAATAGAATCGGCATCACTTATGATTGCATCGAGATTACTCGTCAATCGTTCTATATTCGGGTTATATAGTATAATCCCAACAATAACAGATTTGGATTCAATCGTAGGCATACATTCAGCGGGTTATTCTTTTGAAAAAGGCTTTCATTCCATGAAGATAAATAAGAAAATACATGTCATGTACAATAAAGAATAATTCTATTCGGATTACAAATGGCATTGACTTGATATTAGCTCCCTTTATAACTTTTTTAAAAGAATCTTTTTTTACAACACCCTTTATTTTTAAAATGGCATCTAATATTGATGATTTATATTCTTTGTGAAAGTAATACGCATTCCAACTTAAAAAGAACGATCGGATTATTTCGTCGTTCACAGACTCTAAGTATCGATCGTGAGTGCGTTTGTCTAGCAATAAAATAAATTCAGTATATTTTGAAAATGCATCTGGAATGAATTTGTGAGACGTTGATTTCTCATGAATCCTGTAATAATAAAAACATTCATGGAGATACGAGATTTTTTCCGTTTGCAAAAAAGCATTTATATTGAAAATGCGATCTTCACTAATAGTTAGATTTTCAGGATAAAGAAATTTAGATTGCGTTATAAAGTTTCGATTGAACAATTTACATGCAACCATAGAAGCGCTGCAATATTTTGTTGATGTCGTATGTATGATATTTTTTATCAACGCTTCTTTTTCTTCTGCGGAAATCACCTTTGTCGAATCATTCCGGAAAAAAAAGGGTGTTTGCACTCCATTTATGCTTAAACAAGCTTCCCACAAAACGATATCTGAATCATTTTTTTTCGCAAAGTCATAAACAATTTGACACGATGTAGGATCAATCCAATCATCGCAATCAACAAATGTTATGTATTCTCCATGTGCTTGAGCTATGCCGTAATTCCTAGTTGCAGACACCCCCGCATGCTCTCGTTTAAAAAATTTAAATCTGGAATCTATTTGTGCATACTCTTCACAAATAGAACATTCCGTTTCTGGGGCACCATCCGAGACTATAATAAATTCACTTTCATTCATTGTTTGGGCAACTAGCGAGTCTAGACAGACGCGCAAATATTCTTGAGACACCCTGTAAACAGGAACTATGACAGAAACCTTTAACATAATAATTATTATTATTATTTGTAAATATACAATGTGTTGAGGAAAAATGAAATATCTGTATGTTCTAGTTGGTTCAAAAAATGGGTTTTATTGTGAGCAAACCTTGGTCTCAATGGTTTCGTTAAAACGCATTGAGCCAACCTCCTTTATAACACTATTGGTAGACAAACAAACAGATGAGTTTTTTAAAAAAGAACTAGAAAATCTTCGGAAATATGTAAGTGAATATATAATAGTACCCATTGAAGGAAATGTTCTCCCTGTAGCCAGGTCTCGTTATATAAAAACATCTATGAGAAAATATGTGGATGGAGATTTTATTTATGTCGACGCAGATACCGTATGGAACGCCCCAATTGAAGAACATGATTTCACGCATGACATCATGGGCGTTTTGGATGGTCACCGCTTGTTGGCGAACCATCCCTTGAAATATGGAATAGAAGATGATTTCAAAAGGACAAATTGCAACCCTGGTGTAGAACAATACATAAATGGCGGCGTACTTTTTTCAAAAGACTCAGATACATCAAAAAAATTTTTTGATATATGGCACAAAAAATGGCACGAGACATCCATAAGTGGTTGTTTTATCGACATGCCATCATTGAATTATACAATAAAGCAGATTGACAATTCTTTTTCACTTTTGCCGGATACATATAATGTGCAAATAAGTCGATCTTGGGAATATTTTTCCCGCGCTAAGCTTATCCACTTTTTTACGGGATGGCAAAACAATTATTTCGAATCTCCCTACCTTTTTCAAAAAAAATCTTTTTGGAATGAAGTTCGCCAAAATGGCATTAGTGAATCAGTTTCTGCGGCAATAAATAATCCTCTTGCGTCCTTTGAGAAAACACTTGGTTTATATGGTCAAGATGAACAACGTTTTCGTAATACCGCCCTATACGGATTTATAGCAGAAGCGTATAGCAAACGAAATCAGAAGAAAACGTTTTATTTTCTTGAAAAAATAACTCAATGTATATCGTCACTATGGAAATAGATTTTTCTCTTTTGTGTCGCAACCATGTCAAACACCACCACCACATCTAATCCGCCAAAAGACAACCTGATTCTCAGAGACCTTTACGAGCAGTATTGGCGTTGTCGAGATTTTGAAATAAAAAACCTCTGGCAACGATCTATTTTTTTGGGAGCCTTTCTTATATTGTGCTTTACTGGTTACGGAGCCTTTTTTGGAAAGGCTTTTTTGAACCAAAGCAACAACCTGTATTTTTTTGATGAGTCTAGTTGGAAATGTCATTCTATTGCAATGTGTCTGACTGTTTTAGGTATTATATTTTCTTGGCTTTGGATTTGTTTAGCGAAAGCTTCTAAAGCATGGGTAGAAGTATATGAGAATGCAATTTTTGCTATAGAAAAAGAAATGACAAATACAAATGGTTTGAAGAACTACGTCGGTTTTCAATATGACGCATTACCTTCATACCCGCAAGGGGGGAAGCCTTTATTTGACAATTCTATTCATAGCACCAATGGAGGTCCCTTTTCACCCTCGAGAATAAACATCTTTATAGGTCAAATTGCATTGTTTATAATGCAGATTCTTTTTTACACACACTTAACCTTAGGTCCATATCAAAAAATAAGTAATCTTGTAATACCATCTTTTGCAAATTGCGACCTGGGAATGGTTTCTATTTTGTTACTACTTTTTTTGTTGTTCCTTTTCCTTTGTTCTGCGGGATCCTTTTTTATTTGGCTTCTATTTTTAGGAATGTCAACACATATAAAAAGCGACACATTAAAAGAAAAAGATCCAAAAGGCAAATGGCTCGGAGAAGAAGAAACGGAAAACTTCTATCCAAATGAAATCAATTTCCTAAAAAAATTACAAGATTATCTGGATAAAAATAAATTATTGATAAAAGAAGAATCTCTTTTGGGAAGCGAACGAGAAAACGTGTATCTGGCATACAATTATAAGTATTCCGGTACAAAAATAAAAATAGATTTTTTCGTAAAGAAACTGAACTTGAAGGATGTTTATATAGAAATAAAAGCTGTACCTTTTGGTACTATTTTATATAAGGATCGGATTAAAGGTCGTAAAGTTAAAAGCGGCAATCAAAAAGACATATTGAATATATCAAGAGAATTTCCATTAAACACAATAAGATTAAGGTACTTAATAAAATTTTTCTTTTCCAAAGAGGAACTTGACGAAAATCGATTGCTTCACGATGTTACTGTTTCTTTGCAGTCTAAATCAATTCTGTAAAGTTCTGAAAAACTCAGGAAACATATTAATTGCATCTACGCTTATTGAATCCCTGATCTATTTTTAGCAAAGATCCCATTTTCAAATCCCACTCACTAGGGGTGAATTTTTCAAAACCAGCCCCAGGATAAAACGTCAATTCCCCAATAAAGAAATTTGATAAAGTCTCAAAAAAGTCAACCCTTACAAATGGAAAATCTTTTGAAAGTTGTTCGCTAATTGCAACCATTTCCTTAAAAAAGATTGGTTTTTTTAAAGGTACGGATTCTTTTGGATAATGTTTTGTAAAATTTAGAGCTTTCCAATTTTTATCAAAAAACGTAACATGCAGTCCTTGAGGCATAAACCGGTTGCTGCAAACAAAACAGTTTTGGACTATTCCATTAAAAACTTGAAATTTATAATCCTTTAAATCAAGAATATCTGCATCATTTATATACTTTTCTGCAATAATTCGTGGTCTTACGTTTTTATAAGGCCACTCTCTAGAAGGGTAATAGTAATTTATAGACATATGATTCCGCATTTTTTGTTTTGCAGCATCAATGTCAAATTTTGACTTATCCTTACAAATGATTATACTCGCTGAATCATGAGTACATTTAAGAACAAATTGATTCGGCAAATTAGAGAAGTCTATATCTTCAGGGTTGTCCCATATGCCCAAAAGAGGCACCAAATGCTCTTCACCTATTTTTTCGGAAATATATTTCCGAACTTCATATTTATCAACTAGCTTGGTATATAAAGGATTTCTATCGTGGATTTTTAGCCATTGAAGTTTTTCGTTAAAAGTTTTTGGATTTTTCCAATTCATCCAATAACCCATTAAGCTTCGAAATTTTAATGATAAATATAATCTATCCGGCATCCAATTAAGCCGTCCCCATAACGCCCAGTTGTCAAAAATATTTAACGGTCGATTCAAATAGGAAAAAAATTGTTTTTTATAGGCTTCAAAAAAACATTTAATTGATTTCATATTCAACCGCTTCTATATAATGACTTCCCCAGCCCGTCATCCAGCCACTATAAGCTTCCTTATTAGACATGCATTTATACGACACATGACAGAACAAAACATTTTTTATTATATCATAATCCGTTGTTCCGCTAGCAACATCCTTTAAGCCTATATTAAAATAGACTTTATAATCGCCTTGCGCAAGTGTATGATTCTTCATCGTAATGACAACAGAAATGTAAGCTTTGTCTGGGTATGTTAATAGTGGTGAAGCTGTTGTTACAACACAGATTCCGTCTGTAGTAACAAGATGCGAGCCAATATTGAAATTTCTGATTGATGGATTGTTACGTTTTATTTTTACGCGGAACTGCAGTGGTTCATCAGTCGCCAAATGTTCAATATCAACATTCAACATTTCCGCTTCAATGAATTCAAGATCTTTTGGATATAAACCTTCTCGATGGTCCCTGTTGCTAATAACGACTTTTTTGACAGAATTGTGCAGATTGGAGCTCATGTAAAAAGCTACCGATTCTTCTACATCTCCATCAAAAACGACTTGTCCCTGGTCTAGCACAATTCCGCGCTTGCACAGGTTCTTCACTGCTCCCATATTATGGCTCACGAACAGTACTGTTCTGCCTTCTCCGCGGCTTACGTCTTGCATCTTGCCGATGGCTTTCTTCTGGAATTCGGCGTCGCCAACAGCGAGCACTTCGTCCACTACTAGGATTTCGGGTTCCAGGTGTGCGGCGATGGCGAATCCGAGGCGAACTGTCATACCGCTGCTGTAGCGCTTCACGGGGGTGTCCAGGTAGCGTTCGCATCCGCTGAAGTCCACGATCTCGTCGAGTTTGCGTGTAATCTCGCTGCGGCTCATGCCCATGATGGCGCCGTTCATGTAGATGTTCTCGCGGCCGGTCATTTCGGGGTGGAAGCCGGTGCCCACTTCGAGGAGGCTCGCGATGCGGCCCTTGGCGCGGATGATTCCGGTGGTGGGAGCGGTTACGCGGCTGAGCAGCTTGAGTAGTGTGCTCTTGCCGGCGCCGTTTCGGCCGATGATGCCCACGACGTCGCCTTGCTCCACCTTGAAGTTGATGTCCTTGAGGGCCCACACGTAGTCGCTGTTGCCCTTGTGCGCACGGTCGTTCGTTTCGCCCACCTTGAGGTAGGGGTCATCGCGGCGCAGCACCTTGGTCTGCCAGAACCTGTTCAGGTCGTGGCTGAGCGTCCCTGTGCTCACTAGCCCCAGACGGTACTGCTTGCTGATATTTTCAAACTCAATGGCGGTGGACATATCAAAAAATAATATAGATAAAAAAGTCATAAACTGGACCACATAAAAATCCCCAAAATGCTAAATTAAACAACAGGATGACGTCTTATTCGATACATTTTATTGTGGCGTTGGTTCTTTCCGCTGCAATACCCTTGTTTCTCAGGAACCCACTGAAGAAACGTTTGTTGGCCACTTTGGCAGCGCCAGTTTTACTGTATATTCTCTTCTATGATTTTGACTATAGTCTGCTGAACGGCCCTCTTCCCTCCTTGGTTTCTTATTTTGGCGCTGTTTTTTCTTCTTGCATAGCTATTCTAGTAGTCTCCCTGCACGCGATTCCGTTTGGTTCAAAATCCGTTCCTGTTTCTCGACTGCGGATTTTTCTTTTTTTTGTCATTGCGTACGTTTGCCTGTATGTCGTTTTCACATTGTTCTGGGCGGTCGATACATTTCCGCTATCTAATGTGGAGGCTGTCCTTTTCACTATTTTTTCAGGGACAAACGCGGGCGCAGAAAATTTCGTGACATCATCCTTTGTAAAAAAAGTGGCAATTCCTGCCTCGGGAACGATTGCTTTAATTGCTTTTTTTCAAGTTGTACTCTATTTCGTACAATCTCGAAAAAAAATCCTTTATGAAGCTCGCTTGTGGAATTTTAGAATAACCTTGAACAAGGCGGCCCTAATCGTACTTATTCCTTACGCTAGCATCCTAGTTCTTATTGTTCCCGGAATAGTATCGAGCGCCCCATTTAGGGCGTTCTTCCAACAACCCGTAAATTCAACGCTTTATCGCGAACACTATGTTCATCCGGACTCTGTAAAGATTGATGTCCAAGGCGAAGCTAAAAACCTTATTGTTATTTTTTTGGAATCCATGGAGACAAATTTTTCCAAGCATACTACAGAGATTGCGAATTTGGAAAAGTCATCTCTCAATTTTGCACCTGGGGGAGAGAATGTTTCTGGAACCAGCTGGACAATTGCTGGCATAACGGGAAAACTTTGTGGCATCCCACTGAATATGCCTATGGGCATCAACGAATACCACGGAAAACTGCCCACATATCTGCCCTATGCGAAGTGTCTAATGGATGTGCTTGCGGACAAGGGATATAACCAGCTCTATGCACAAGGTTCTAGTGGCGATTTTACGCAAAAGAGGACCTTCTGGACTAGCCATGGGAATGTCGGCTTTCACGACATTGAATATTACAGGTCAATGGGAAAGATCCCAGAGAAATACAATGTATTCTGGGGCTTTGAAGACCGTAAATTATATGGGTTTGCCAAGGAAGAACTGGATAGCCTTGCCAAGCGGGGAAAACCGTTTGCTTTTTACATGCTGACCGTTGATACACACCAGCCATACGGCTATTTGGATGATTCTTGTAAAGTCGCTTTGAAGAACATCGGCTTCGAGGAAAAGGAGGACAACTCGTTTCCTGCGGCCTTGCGCTGTGCCTCGATGCAGCTGTCCTCGTTCATAGGTTGGATCAAAGAACAGCCCTGGTTTAGCAATACGGTAATTTCTGTAATGGGCGACCATGCTATGCCCTCACTTTCAAGCAAAGCAGGGGTGGCCCCTACAGATAGTTTGTATTGGACGAACTTTATTATCAATTCGACTGTTGACCAAAGCGTTGCCTATCATCGCGAAAGATCATATTCTTCATTGGATATGTTCCCGACATTGCTGGAATCTATGGGGTTTGAATTGGAAGGACGTTCTATAGGTCTAGGAAAATCGCTGTATGCAGATAAACCGACTCTGCTTGAAATGTACGGCAAGCCTGTTTTAGATAGTCTTCTCCGTGAGCGGAGCATCCAATATGACTATTTCATAATGGGGCCAAAGAAGTAAAGGCTTTATCAAACACCGTGCTTTTTTATTTGGAACACATGTTCACGAATGAGGCGAATTTTAAGAAGCAAAAGCGTGAAAATGAAAACAAAACTCATTCGTGCAAAAATAGATAGAGGCGTAAGAAATTCTAACGGGATGTTGAGGCGTGGAACAATGGTTCTCCATAAGGTTGCTGAATGCTCAACAGAATGAACACAGTAAATAATAAGACTATAACGTCCCCAAAAATGGATGCTGCGCCATAAAAAGGAATTCTTATTGTAGCATTGCTTGACTAATATGTACAGAGTCACAAAAGCGCCTAAAGCTCCGATTAGATCAAAAATATATCCTGAGCTAAAGAAACAACAGTACATATCCACGCCGCCGGCGCTCCAGTTGTAAGCCCAAATTATTAAAAGAAAAGGAAATGTTTGAACTAAGTTGCCGTTTTCAAGAAACTTGTATTTTTTTATCAGATGCCCTGCGAATAAAAAGCCCGCGGCACACATTCCTTGCGGGATACAAAAAGGGACAAACTCTCGCTTGTTTAGAAAAATTCCGATTAATGCGAGAATAAAAAAGATAATACTCAGAATGTAATCAGATTTGATTCTTTTGATTAAAACAGATGTAATGAATCTTGCCCAAAACATCGCCAAAATAAACCAAAGGAGTCCAACATGAGCGTTAATCCAATTGGGAATGTGTTGGGCCCTGAAACCTAATAGGCAGGCTACTGATATATTTTTTAAACGTGTCGGGTCTATACATGTCGTTGCAAGACAAAGCCAAAAAGCTGCAAAGATGTAAGGAATGATCAGCCTTTTTGTGCTTAAGACGAGTTCCTTACGCAACGGACGATCTTTTAGGAAATACCCCGCAACGAAAAAGAATAGAGGCATATGAAATGAGTAGATAAATCCACGAAATGAACTGAAATCGCAGTGTCCCACTATCATAAGGATTATCGCGATGCCTTTTAAAACATCAAATGTTTCATCACGTGCGTCAATTTGTGGCGGAAGCACTGCATCTGGGCTTTGCTCCAGAAGGATTGGCTGCTTTAATTCGTTAAACCAGCCCGAAAATGTTTTCTTTAGGTTGAGAGGGACCATTCTGTCGGGTAATATAGATTAAAAGGGACGGCCGGGAGAGTTTTTCAAAAATAATACGTGAAAAATGCGCTTTTGTTGCCAATGCCGGTAGTGCCGTAGCGGCAGACAAGCCAGATTTTTCCCTGATAGATGAGAATTTGATGAAATCCAGGATTTACACGGTCCGGGGCATCAAGGTGATGCTGGATGCCGACTTGGCGGAAATTTACGGGGATTCGACCAAGGCTTCTAACCGGCAGGTGGAGAACAATATTGAGCGTTTTGCGGATGATTTTCTGTTTCAACTGGCAAAAAGGAGGCTGAAGAACTTTCAAGGTGCAAAAAAGTACCTTGAACAGCGCTGAAACAGGCTGAGGACAAAATACCAAATTTATTCCTTATGCCTTCACCGAACGGGGCTTTTACATGCTCATGTCGGTGCTTAAGGGCGAGCGGGCTATTGCCCATAGCAAGGCGCTGATTCCCCTGTTCATGTAGATGGAGGACTATATCGCTAGCGAAAATTTGTTGTTGCTAGGTCCGGAAAGTCCGCAAATTGCCTCCTACACGATTCAAAATATTAAGGATATCGCCGGTGTTTGTGGATAGCCCGCCGAAACACGTGCGGATGTTTCTGAAATGAAATCTGACCTGCAGAAGGTCATGGAAAACTTCACCGATCCATCGTCTTTCAAGTACATCCTAATCTTGAACGGGCGGAAACTTGAAGCCGATGTTGCCTATGCGCAGATTTACGGCATGGAGAAAAAATTGGTGATTGTTCTGGACAATTATGTGGATGTAAAGACCCTAGATCTGCTGCGGAACGTGGCCAAGGGCGTGTCGGTAACTATCTTCAGCGACCGGTACGGCAAAACCTACCTGACCGACAGCATGGTGGTTGATCGGATGTTGCATTTGATATGAAGCCGGCCGGGAACATGTTCTATGACCTCTATATTTATCTGGATTATGACTTGGACGGCGAAAAACTTTTCCATTGCGTTGCATCTTCAAAAGATGCTGGCGGCAAGATAACTACGATATTGCAAATAGAATGCCCGGAGATGTACCACCCGTTGATCGAAACACTGGGAAAAGAAGGTTCTACACCGTATCCATAAAGGTTCGCTGAATTTTATTGAATACAACAATTCCGACGGCGAGAATGAATACGGCAAAGCCGGCGGTATAGCCGAGTGCTGCCCAACTGAATTCGCCAACACCGAGCATACCGAACTTGAAGGTCTCCATGATGCTGGTAAGCGGGTTTGCCTGCATCAGCATTTTCAGACGAGGGTCTTCGATGGTACTGAGCGGGTAAATCACTGGCGTAGCGTACATCCACAGTTGCACAATAAAAGAGAGCAAGAAAGTGAGGTCGCGATACTTGGTGGTTAAGCTGCTGAATAGCACGCCGAAACCGAGGGCGAGCGCCGCGATTAATACGATAAGAATCGGTGTGAGCAACAGGTACGCATTGGGGTGTACTGGGGCGTCGGTGAAAATCAGGTAGTACGCAAATACCAAGAAAAACAGTCCCATCTGAATGCTGAGTCGCACTAGATTGCTGGTAACGGTTGCTAGGGGTACTACCAAACGGGGAAAATATACCTTGCCGAACATGTTCGCATTTTCAATGAACGTTTTGCTGGTTTGGTTCAGACATTCCGAAAAATAGGTCCAAAGACAGATGCCCGCTAGGTAGAAAAGCGGTTGCGGTAGGCCGTCGGTGCTGATTTTGGCAATGCCGCCAAATACAACCATGAACATCACGGTAGTCATAATGGGCTGGATAAAGAACCACAGCGGTCCTAAAATGGTCTGCTTGTACCAGGTGACTATATCGCGTTTTACGAACATTCGGTAAAGGTCGCGGTACTGCCAAAGTTCACCGAAGTCTATCGAGAGTAGGCTTGCTTTGGGCTTAATAACGGTGGTCCATTGTGTATCCATATGTTATAAAATATATATTTCTTGTATGCCTTTTAAACGAGCTTTTTTGTATTCGGTCGTAATCAACCTGTTCTTTTTGGTGCTTTGCCTTGTTTTCGGCGACATTAAGTTTGGTGCGATAGACGACTACTTTATGGCGGCGGTTTTGACTGGTGCCCATGGCACAGATTATAACCCGCATATGCTTTTTGTGAATGCGATTTATGGCTACGCCTTGTTGCCGCTGTACCACTTATTCCCCAAAGTGGGGTGGTACTACATTGGCGAAATGTTTGCCGTGTTTGTGTCTTTTACGGCGATTGGTTATGTGCTGTTGCGGCGGTGTGGCGAACGTTGGGGGCTTTTGCTGGCAACACTTTATACAGCCATGTTCGCTAGTGATTTTTACTTGGTAATCCAGTTTACGCAGTGTGCTTCTATTTTGAGCGCGGCGGGGATGCTCTTATTCGCCCATGGCTTGGGGAACAAGAAATACCAATCGGTAGCATTGGGTGTGTTCCTGTTGCTTTGGGGCTCTGTGATGCGCTGGCAAGCCTTTTTGATGGGAATGCCCTTCTTTTGCGTGGGGCTGCTGTTTAACTTGAAACAGTGTTGGAAGTTCAAGTGGGTTACAGTGGCTGGTCTTGCAGTTATGTTTGCTGGGGCTTATGCCATGCACCTCTTTGATGCATCGCTGTATAAGAATGCGGAGTATGCTCCTTATGTAAATATTCAAAATCCGCGAGCCGCTTTGGGCGATGGTTCCAATTACAATAAAAATGCTGTTTATGAGGATCTTGAAGAGACTAGTAAGTCGGGAAAAGATTACCTTATGCAAACTAATTGGACTTTTTACGATACCGAAACGTTTGCCGTTGACAGTATGCGTGCTATAGTTGATGTGATTGGAGTTTATCGTGATAAGATTA
Source organism: Fibrobacter succinogenes (assembly GCA_902794535.1). Lineage (GTDB taxonomy): Bacteria > Fibrobacterota > Fibrobacteria > Fibrobacterales > Fibrobacteraceae > Fibrobacter > Fibrobacter succinogenes_O. The sequence continues at coordinate 63,428 of CADBHQ010000016.1, forward strand.
AATGTGGTGATATCCCGCGGTTATTGCTGATTGCTTTGGGGCATTCGCTGCAATCACCACTGTTTTGGACTTGGTTTATTTTCTGCTTGCTAATATGGACTACAAACCGCAAAAAGTTCTTGTATTTGTGGGCGAGTCTCGCGGTAGTTCTGTATTTGATGTCTATGTTGCTGGCTATGAACCGATTGGTATATCGTGTAGAGAGCGGCTTTTGGCTTTATGCGGCGGTACTTGCTGTGCCATTGTGGGGGCGGTTTCGTTATGAATTGCCGCGCAAGTTGGTGGTTGTGGTGGTTGTAGTTGTAGCATTTGTGAACGTGTTCATTTATGCTACAAGTGGTGAGTTGGTCCGTGATCCTAGTTCTGGTAAATCTCGCTATCTTGTCCTTCAAGATTCTACGGACTATGATCAGGTGTTCGCCTATATTGATAGTCAACCAGATAAGATGTTCTTGCTGAGCATGAATGCTTACATGCGCTTTAGCCACCACAAAAATCCGCCTTACCTGGCGGAACCCATCGGTAGTTACCGCCGCACGGTGTCATTGGGTTACTGGACCCCGTACTTGCCGGAGATTACTCAAGCGCTTGCAGAGTTTGGCGTCACGAACCCCATTAAAGATGTGGTACACGACAATGTGATTGTGATTAATGAAGGCTCGTTGGCGAATTTTTTGCAGCGTCATTATTACGATAGCGTGGCGGTGGATACTCTTAAAGAAATCGGTGAAATGACATTCTTCAAGTACCGCTTGGTTCAGGCCGATTCTGCGGCAAAGGAGGCTGAATAATGAAACTCCTTTACCCGTTAATCGCTAGCGCCTTGATTACCATTGTGCCTTTCTTGCTGACGTTCGAAAAGGGGCAAGACATTGTTCGTGGTCTTTTCGGTTACGAAGAATTTTGCTTGCTGATGCTTTTTGCTTTGGCGAAAGGTTTTAAAAGGCTGCGGTGGGTGCTGTTGCCGTTAATTGCGGCGGCGATGGTATTGGTCGCGTGGCTAGATTTGCAAAACTTGCTCGCTATTAAGGGCTGGGCTACGGGGTGGTATGGCGTTTTGCCTTTTGTCACTTGCGGCCTCGCTATTGCCATGATGTGGAAGGTAAAACCTTTTAGCATAAGCGCCATTTCGTTCATTCTTTTCGTGGCGTTGATTGCGCACCTGTTTGCCTACAACCATTATGCGGCGCAGCCTTTGGCGCAGTTCCCGCTGGTGGACTATATGAGCCGCACCGTTCCTAAACCGGTCGCTCGCGATAGTTTGCCTGAATCGTTTAAAGCAAAGTATTTTACGACCGATTCGGCGACGATTACGCGCGGTTTTATCGATTCTGCCAAGACGAATGTGCTAGTGCTTGTTGAAAGTTGGGGAATCCCGCTAGATACGAATCGCTTTGCAAAACAGCTGCAGATTTTCGATGGAATCCCGATGCCGGCGCATGGGGCGCATCATCGAATGTATAGCCGCACACGAACTGCTGAACGCGAAGACTTGATTTGTTCTGTATCACGAGATTCAACGGGGCGTCGTGACACTGTATTTATACCGCAGGTGTTGCGCGCTCAAGGTGTAAAGACGCAGTTTATTTACGGTGGCGATAGCCTAGTGCAAATACGCAATAAGTACATTCGCAACGTGGGCTTTGGCGAGGTGTTCTATGGTGCTTCGGTTGGCTCGGGTGGTGTGCCTCGCGCAGATCGTGTGTCAGCCGTGTTGCTTGATAGCTTGCTGAGTGTGCAGGACTCTGCTTTGAGATTTATCGCCTGGACTACACTGGACACCAAGTTCCCATTGCAGGGCTTCAAGGATCCTTACAGGATTGATGTTGCTGCTGTGGATTCCGTTTATACCGAGCGCTTGGCTAGCACACTGCGACTGATTGCTGACCTTGCGAAAAAGCATCCAGATGTACGCTTTATTGTGCAGGGTGACCATAACCCTATCCTTTCTCCGCTAAAATTCCAGGAGAAATTCTACAAACGCTGGGTCCCGTTCGTGGTGTTGAATTAGCTCTCTCATTAAGGCCAAAATTTTTTTTCCGTGGATTGACAATGTCGGTCCTCGGAATTATATTTGTTTGTGAACAAATGTTCTAGTGCTCGAAATTTCAAAACGCTGCGGTTTCATGCTTGTCCGCAGCTGAAGGAGTAAAAGATGAATGGAAAAGAGGTGTTGCCGGCTATCGAGAAGAACGAGATTATCGTGTATCAGCCGGAGGGCGGAGAATTCCACATTGAGGTCCGAGTAGAAAACGAAACCGTCTGGCTCACGCAGGCTCAGATGGCAGAGTTGTTTGGCACTTCACGAACAAACGTCGTTGAACATATTGGCCATATCTACGAAGAAAACGAGTTAGACCTAGAGTCAACCTGTCGGAAATTCCGACAAGTTCAAATAGAAGGTTCTCGAAGGGTTAAACGTCAGATTCCGTTCTACAATCTGGACATGATTCTGTCACTCGGTTATCGGGTCAAATCAGCTGTGGCGACAAAATTCCGTCGTTGGGCTAATCAAGTCTTGAAAGAGCATCTGCTCCGAGGTTGTAGCGTCAATCAAAGGCTCGTTTCGCACGAAAATAGGCTGGAAAACCTTGATTCCCGAGTTATTTACCTCGAAAAACAGGTGGATTTCTTCGTAAAGGCGAACTTGCCGCCAAGCGAAGGTTTGTTGCCTGCTCGTGCGCATTGGAGTGGTTACGAATTTGCCGTGCAACTGGTGCGGTCTGCAAAAAAGGAACTCATCATCATTGATCCGTATGCAAACGATATGGTTCTTTCTCTTATGGCAAAACGTGAACTTTATTACCAAGGAGCAGGTGCTCGCGATGGTGAAGTGACTCGAATTTAATTAAATGTTCTAGTGCTCAAAATTTCAAAACGCTGCGGTTTCACGCTTGTCCGCAGGGAGGTAATGATGGTTATGAAATGAGTAAAAGATTGCGTATGTAGTTGTTATAACTATCGTAAAAAAGTGTTTTATCTAATTTTTTTACGATAATCGTCATTTTTGCGATGATTATTATGTATATTACTAACCATGTGGAACGAAATGACTACACCCTCCATTTTGAAGGAAATGGGTTCAAGGCTCAAGGAATACCGCCTGCGTAAAGGGCTTATGCAGTCTGAACTGGCTGAGTCTGCCGGCGTGGGCGTAGGTACAATTGCCAAGATGGAACGCGGAGGCGCCGTGTCCGTACAAATCCTTTTAAGTGTGCTGCGTTCCCTGGGCATGCTTGAAAATGTAGAGCAGCTCTTGCCTGAGCCCCCCGTAAGTCCACTCTTGTTGCGCAAGTTGCAGGGCGGCAAGATTCAGCGTATTAAACGGAGCAATGCCAAATGAGCGAACTTGTCGTAAACGTGCGTTTGTGGGGCAAGCCTATCGGGGCGTTGTCGTGGGATACCTCGCGGGGTGTTGCCTATTTTGAATATGAACCCAATTTTGTCCGCAATCCGTTGCCGGTATCCCCGATAAAGATGCCCGTGGCAAAGGGTGTTTTCTCTTTTGCCGAGAATAGGAACAACTGCTTTCGCGGACTCCCAGGACTCATTGCGGATTCGCTCCCGGATAGGTTCGGTGACCAGATTATATCGGAATGGTTCCAGACCATGGGACGACCGCTAGATACGGTGACTCCGCTGGAACGCCTGTGCTATGTTGGCAAGCGTTCTATGGGCGCCTTGGAATTTGAACCTAGCTTGTCTACGCTGGGACTAGACGAATCTACAGAAATTTTTGTGGACGATCTCGTAAAACTGGCCGAGAGTGTTTTTCGGGACCGCGAAAAATTCCGGGAAAAGCTTGCCCAACAGGATAAGACTTTGTACGATATTTTGCGAGTTGGAACTTCTGCTGGTGGTGCAAAACCCAAAGCGATTATTGCCTATAACGAATCCACGGGTGAGGTGCGTAGTGGCCAGGTGCCTGCGCCAAAAGGGTTCGAATATTGGCTGCTCAAGTTTGACGGTGTAAGTTATCGAGAACATGATAGCATTACCGAAATCCCCCGCGGGATCGGCAATGTTGAATACGCTTATTACAAGATGGCGTTACGGGCTGGAATCCGCATGAGCGAAAGCCGCATTCTGGAAGATAGCAGCGGTTGCCACTTTATGACCAAGCGTTTTGATCGCAAATGTGACGGGTCTAAACTGCACATGCAAACGCTTGCGGCCTTGGCCCACTTGGATCGAGACACACGTCATTCATACGAGGATGCCTTTGCTGTAATGCGCAAACTCGGGCTCGATGCCAAGGCCGACGAAGACATATTCCGTTGCATGGTGTTCAATGTGTTGGCAAAAAACAATGACGACCACACCAAGAACATTTCCTTCTTGATGGATGAATCCGGTATCTGGAAACTTGCTCCCGCATATGACTTGTGCTATGCCAACAACCCGAGGAGTCGCTGGATAAATCGCCACCAGATGTCAGTGAATATGAAACAAGAGAATATCACGCGCGATGATCTTAAAGTGGTGGCGGAACGCGTCGGAATCCGCAAGTACGCGGGAATTATAGACCAAGTCGAAAATGCTGTTGCTTGTTGGAACGAGATTGCAAAGGACTGCGGCGTTCGCGAAAACCATCGCGAAGAGATTTCGCGCGAATTGCTTACACCGAATGGCATCCGCCTATTTCCAAGAATCTGATATGTGCTTGGGAATGATTGATTCCATGTAAAGGTAGCTGTAATGGTTCATGGTGTGTACGACTATTTTGACGGGTATTGAGTCTCCAGTGGTAAGTATTGCGTCACCGTAGTATGTGAAAAAACGTTCTCTTTTTTTGATGTTGATCGTAGTGCATATTATATTGTCGCCTTTACTGTACTTATTGAAATGTTCCGTCGCTTGGGCTACAACCAATTCATTTTTTTCACAGGAAAGCGGCCCGGCAATGAGCGAGACTAAGAGGCCGACACCGATGATTCCCAACCCTACGGTCCGGAGCAATCTCCTTTCTGGATCATATCGGGAACCTCTAAAGATCGAAATACAATTGAAAATGAGGAAGAACCAGGCAATCAATGGGGCGTACATGCATACGCAGTCGATAAATTTGTTGGGAACAAAACCTGTGCTTAAATAGAGCCACGCTGTTCTAGAACACAATGCAATGAGCACGATGTTGATTATGGGCCAGGTGAGCGCTTTTACGGGGTTCTCTTTAAATTTAGTGCACCAATTCTTTTCTAAAGCGATATCGTTGGCTTTGAGCTGGGTGACAACCTTTTCTCCTTTGCAGGTGCTGCAGATTCCTTTTTTTGCACTGACGCCGGTCCCTAGGCAGTCGGGACAGTCTACCAGGTTGATGATGCCTGTGCCGTCACAAGAGATGCATTTTCTGATTATGCCAAAGGTCTTGCCTTTTCCTTTGCATTCGTTGCATTTGTACGATGCCCGGATTTCTTGCCCGTCTTCTGTGCGCGGGCAATTTTTGTATTGCAGCGTAACTTTATGTATCTTGGAACGCGCCATTTACACTGTATCCATGAAAGCTGGCTGGGCGTTTCTGAACCTAAAACGTTCGTTCCCGCACCACGTATTGCGGCGACTGGTTGATGCTGATATAGATGCGGCCTACGTATTCGCCGATGAGTCCGAGCAACAGCATGATCATGCCGCCCACGAAAAGGAGCGTGGCGAGCATGCTGGTGTAGCCTACGGGAATTTCGGGATTGAGAAATTTCTGGTAGACGACGTAGAGGCCCGCGAGAAATCCTACGAGGGCGCAGATAACGCCAATAAAAGTCGCGGCGCGGAGCGGTTTGACTGAGAAGGCGGTAAAGCCGTTGATCCAGAGCCCAATAAGACCTGCGATGGTGTAGCCGGAGCGGCCTTCGAGGCGGCGGCGGTGTTGCACTTCGACGTTGCCGAGGTTCTTGGTGGCGCGGAAAACAAGCCCGCTAATGTAGGCGAAGGGGTTGGGGTAGCGCACGATTTCATCGACGATGAACTTGCGCATAATAAAGAAACTGGTGGTGCGAAGCGTCTTGGGTTGCCCAATGATAGCTTCGGCCATTTTCTTGTTGACCCAGGTACCAAAGCGGCGGAATAGGTGTTGTGCCGAATGCTGGTAGTAGCCGTAAACGACGTCGTAGCCTTCTTCTAGTTTGTCTACAAGTTTAAAGCTTTCGCTGGCGGGGGTCTGGCCGTCGTCATCGAGGCTGATGATGTAGTCGCCGGTGGCCTGGCCGTAGCCTGCCATTAGGGCGCTGTGTTGTCCGAAGTTCTTGGCGAGGCAGATTCCTTTAATCTTGTTGTCGGCTGCGGCGAGCTTCTTGATGACTTGCCATACGCCATCGGGACTGCAGTCGTTCACCAGTACAATTTCGTAGTCGGTGCCGGGGCGCGTGGCCACGGTGTCGCGGATTTCTTGCACCACGGTTTCAATGGTGTTTTCGCTGCGGTAACAGGGAATGACAAAAGAGAGTTTCATTTAAAACCTTTGCTGAACGGATTCCCACTTGTTACTTTGGGCGGACTTTGCTGCGGCCTGCATCATGGCGAGACCTTCCAGCGAGGTGTGAATGCCGCATACATACTGGCTTGTAAAGCTTCCGGTTGCGAAATATTGGCCGAGGCAGTCGGCGATGTCTTTGTAGTAGTTCGCGAATGCTTCGATGAATCCGGCGGGGTGGCCGGCCTTAAAGCGGTTGTAGCGTTGCTGGTTTGCGATTTTGACGTCGCCGGTGCGGTCGCGCAGGCTTACGTTGCCGCGCAGGTCGCAGGTCTTAAGCGTTTCGGGTTCTAGCTGGAACCATTCGGCGCTGCCTTCGCTGCCGTATACGCGGATGCGCAGGCCGTTGCGGTTGCCGAGTGCGGTTTTGCTGAACCAGATTTGTGCGCGAACGTTGTTCGTGTATTGCACGAGTGCGCCCACGTTATCGACGATTTGCGGAAAAAGCCCGAAGGTGGTTTGGTCGGCCACGATGTGTTCCGGGCGTTCGCCGGTCAAGAAGTAAATCATGTTGTGCAGGTGGCTGCCGAGATCCAGCGAGATTTTCGGAATCACGGTGTCCTTGAGTCGCCAGCTTTGCGGTTTGGGCGGCTCGTTGTGGGCGCCCAGGCGCATAAAGCCTTCTTGCGGCATTTCAACCTGCACTTGCTGAATTTTACCGAGCTTGCCGTCGGCGATGAACTGCTTGAGTTCGCGCACCATGGGGTAGCCGGTGTAGTTGTAGGTGGTGCAGAAAAATCCTTTGGTGTCAGCGACGACTTTTGCGATTTCTTCACCTTCTTCAAAGCTGGTGGCCAGCGACTTTTCGCATACCACGGGGAACCCGGCGTTTAGTGTGTCAATCACGATGTCTTTGTGGTAATCGGTCGGCGCGAGTACAACGACGGCGTCGAGCTTGCCTTTTTCGGCTTTCAAAAGTTCGTGATAGTCGGCGTAAGTGCGTTCGGCGGTAACGCCCCAAGTTTCGGCGGTTTTGCGGTTGGTTTCGGTGTGAGTGCTGAATGCGCCCGCTACAAGTTCAAAATGGCCGTCCATCTGGCTTGCTGCCTTGTGGACTTCGCCGATGGCTGAATTGATTCCGCCCCCGATAAACGCAATCTGATAAGGTTCCTTCTTCATATTTTTGAATATAGTAAAGGGCTAGACGAGAGACGAGAGACGAGAGACGAGAGAATGCTCTCTAAGCTTGCCGGAGGGGCGCATTTAGAGCTAGTCAACGATGATTTTCACCAAATCCGTCATTCTGGCGGTTTTGTCTTGCATCTCGGCGAGGGTGTCGAACTTGAAGAATACGATTCCGGCTTTGTATGTGAGTTTATCTGTAATGACTTCGCCGGGTTTGTACCACAGGAATTTTTCGACGATGTTGCCTTGAATTTCAGGCGCAAAGGTGACGTCGCGGACAATGCCTTCGCATAGTTTGTCGCTGGCCGGGGAGGCGTCGCTGGTTACAAGCGTGTCGCCGGCCTGGCAGTCGGCCATAATGCAGTGGCGTAGCCAGAATCCTTGGGTGGGCACGTCGGCAATGCCGGAAATGTCTTCGCCGGTTTCGGCCAGAACGATGAATTTCGGGTAGTCGATGCCTGTCGCGTACTTTACGAACTTGATGTATAAATCTCCGGGCGGGCGGCGACAGATTTCGATGATGACAGGCGTGCCGTCGGCCCGTTCGATGTACTGGATGTGCAGAATGCCGTCGACCAGGTGTAATTCTTGCGCGATTCGCTCGCTGTATTCGCGGAGCATGGCGAGAGTCTTGTCGCTGGAGGTGCTCGGCGAATTTGCGCCCGAGACCATGTACTTGTTGATGTAGTACTGCTCGTTGTCGGAGAAGGCGAATGCGACTTTGCCCTTTACGAGTATGGCGGAGAACCCGTGGTTTGAACCTTGCACGAATTCTTCGACCACGATGTGGTCTTGGCGTGTGCGGCTGCAGGCGTCTTTGTAAGCGACCCGAGCTTCGTCGGCGTTTGCGGCGCGATGAATGCCCTTGCCGCCGGTCAAGTCGACTGGCTTTACGATAATCGGGAAGGTGAGTTGTGCGATGGCGGTTTCGAAATCGGCGTCACTTCTAACAACGAGTGCGCGCGGCGTCGGGATGCCAAGTCTAGTTGCGAGTGCGCGGTACTTGTCCTTGTGGTGAATTTCGAGGCTTGTGGCGTAGCTGTCGTGGCCGGGGAGTCCCAACTTTTCGCAAACGTACACGGTCGAAAGCAAGGCGAAATCGTTGCAACCGGAGCAAACCGCTTGAATGCCCTCGCTCTTGGCGAGTTCAAGCATGGCGTCTTTGTCGCTAAAGTCTGCAAAAACGTTCTTGTCGGCGTAAGGGTGGCCCAATCCTTCGCGGGCGTTCCCCGTGGTAATTACGTACCAGCCCAAACTTTGCGCGGCCTGGATCAGCGGAATTTCGGCATGGCCGCCGCCGAGAAGCAACATTTTCTTTTTAAAACTCATGGTGTAAACAATATATCTTTTTTATGCCCGAAAAATATATATTTTCTGCGTTATGAAGATTCCATTCAACAAGCCGCCGTTCGTGGGGCTCGAACTCGATTATGTGAAGCAGGCCGTCGAAAGTGGCCGTATTTGTGGTGATGGCACTTACAACTTGATGTGCCACGATTGGCTTGAAAAGCATACCGGTACGGCGAAGGCTTTGCTGACCACGAGTTGCACCCATGCGCTTGAAATGTCTGCGCGCCTTTGCGATATTCAGCCTGGCGACGAGGTGATAATGCCGTCGTTCACGTTCGTGAGTACGGCCGATGCGTTCGTGTCGCAGGGGGCCAAGTGCGTATTCGTGGATATTCGTCCCGACACCATGAATCTGGACGAGAACTTGATCGAGGCTGCCATCACCGAGAAGACCAAGGCGATTGTGCCGGTGCACTACGCGGGCGTGGCTTGCGAGATGGACAAAATCAACGAGATCGCAAAGCGTCACAATCTGTTCGTGGTCGAGGATGCTGCTCAAGGCATGATGGCAACTTACAAGGGCAAGGCGCTTGGAACACTAGGCGACTTTGGCTGCTACAGCTATCACGAAACCAAGAATTACAGCATGGGCGAGGGCGGCGCACTGCTTATCAATGACAAAAAGTATTGTGACCGCGCCGAAATCATTCGCGAAAAGGGCACGAACCGCTGCCAGTTCCACCGTGGCGAAGTCGACAAGTACACATGGGTAGAACTCGGCTCCAGCTACTTGCCGAGCGAACTCAATGCCGCTTATCTTTATGCGGAACTGGAATGTGCCGACGAAATTAATGACAATCGCATGGCGAGCTGGAAAGCTTATCGCGAACGTTTGCAGCCACTTTCTGACAGGGGCGTGGTCGAGTTGCCGTTCATTCCAGAACACTGTACGCACAACGCGCACATGTTCTACTTGAAGGTCGAAGACCTGCAGACGCGTACGGCGCTCCTTAAGCACCTGGTGTACAACGGCATTCTGGCGGTATTCCACTACGTGCCGCTGCATAGCTCGCCCGCGGGTCTGCGCTATGGCCGCTTTAGCGGCGAAGACAAGTTCACCACCAACGAAAGCAATCGCTTGCTTCGCTTGCCGATGTTCTTTGGCCTGAAAACCGAAGAAATCGACTTTGTCTGCAGCAAAGTGAACGAATTCTTCGGTGTGTAAATTAGACTGCTTGGGTTATTTTACCTCCGGCTGGCAGCCATTGTCGGGAACAAGCGTCTGGCATAATTCATAGAAGTCGTTATTAACGACATAAGCCCTGATAAAATCATGGATTGTGCGGTGGTTAATCGCCACGCGCACCATGGGGAAATACCGCTTGAAACTTTCTAGATTGTCCTTGATGTCGTCAAAAATTTGTTTCCATTCGAAATCCATCAACTTAAGCGCGCGATTTTGTTTTTCTAAATAGCGACACCGGTCCTCGTAACCGCCTTGAAAAAGTTCTGCAAAACGTGGTTCATTTAATCCCGTCTTGTAAAATTCTACCCATTGCTTTAGAGCGTCCAAAAGGCTTGGTGAAACAGAATCTCCTTTCTCGAAGAATATGAAATGTTCGGTACTGCTTACATCGTATTTCTTTTCTTCCTCGGCGTATTTCTTGTTGAATTCATCATGGAAATCATTCAATTGGGCGAAAACATCCGTTTCTCCGTCCTGCTGCTTTTTGTCTTTATCCTTAAGATAGTTGGTAATAATTTCTTCAACATTGCATTTGTCTCCAAGCGAATCAATGAGTTGCGCTGTTAGTTCTTTCAAAGGAATGTAACGCGCAACACTACGGTTCCGCGCTCCCATGAACAGGATGCTTGCGAACTGTTTTTCGACGCTCATGGTCTCGGTGGAATTTCCATCCACTTTCAAACAATCGCGCATGTCTTTTTTTGGCAAATAGATATTTGTTGCAAGGATCGTTTTGATGAATATTTGGAAGGGGTCTTCGCCGTTTTCGCGAGATTTCTTTTTCTCGGGATCCATTTCCAGGAAAACTGAACAAACTTTGGCGATGGGCACGTCGTACGAAAGAATTTGTTGTATACAATCTGAAAAACCAACCGTACCTAAGTAATTATCGTTCATTTTCTCTTTGATGAAAAGATATTGTTCTTCGTCGGAAAAGTGTTCTGCGACAAATTTATAGTACAGTTCGTTCTTTGCGCCTAAATATGTCGCGGCGAACGCATCGAGTGTTTGGTGAGGTTCAATGGGTAGTTGACGGACTCTCTTGTAAAGGTCTTCCATACGGCATCGCAGAGGCATGCCGATTTTCTCCTTCAAAATTTCATTAGCCTTTTTTATAGCGTATTCGCATTGACCGTAGGTGATGTCGCTGCCGCAAATTGCATCGCCATTCAGTCGGTTATCTAGAAGGCAACCGATGGCAAGAAGTGCCATGTGATATGGCTCCCCTTGCGTTTTACTTCCCCAAAGGTACTGTACTTTCTTGACATGTGGATTTTCGAAATCAACGATTCCTTTCTGTGCAAGAATGTACATTAATGGGTCGCAGTATTTTTCATCTTGCTTTGATGCGCGGATTTTGCGGGGCAAAAAGAAATCTTCGGCCGTAGCCATAAAGACTGCGTCACCTTCAGCGAGCCAACCGATTCCAGAAGAGAATTCTCGTTCTGCGCTTGATGTTGCTGCGAAATATTTTTGGCCAAATTTTTCAAATTCTCGAATTTCGATTAATCCCATTTTGTCGGCGAGTACTAGGGTTTCCTCGTAGGCTTTTTCCCATTGAATGGGATCGACCTTGTTTGATGCGAAAAGGGAAATGTATACGCCCATAAAGGCTCCTTTTGTTTATTGTGTTACGGAAGTCTTTCCTGAAATATATAAAATCTTTTAGAAAAAATAATATACCTGTTGCTTTATTTAAAATTTTAATGTATATTTTGGGTGTATTAAAATTTAGAGGTTGAAATGCAGGTTGTGTATGCAGATAAGGAATTGGCGCGCTGTGCGGGTGACAAGGCCTACGCAGTTCGAAAAATGGGCCAAAGAAGGGCGGAGGCGTATTCAGTAAGAATAGATGCATTGCATAGAGCTGTTGATTTGGATGCTTTGAAAAATGTGGCGGGCCGATTTCATGAGTTAACCGGCAACCGTGCTGGCCAATGGGCCTGTGATTTGGACCATCCGTATCGACTTATCTTCAAGCCGGTTATGAATAGTGATGGAAATGTCATCGGATTGATTGTTGAACAAACCGTTTCCATTCTAGAAATTGTAGATTATCATGAGTAGGAGTGCTTATGCAGGTTTATAGATGTGATGAATTAGCTGTAGTGACGCCGCCGGGGCGCCATCTTGCTGAAAAACTTGAAGAAATGGGGCTCGATGCCAATGACTTGGCCGCTCGCATGGGTTACACTCCCAAGGCGGTAAACGATATTTTGCAGGGTAATTGCCGGATTACGCCTGAATCGGCTATTTCGCTTGAAATGGTTACTGAGATCCCTGCTGGATTTTGGTTGCGTAGCCAGATGGCCTATGACGAATTCCTTTCTCGCGAAAAAATCAAGGCCTCGCTGACGGATCAGTCCCTTTGGAAAAAGTCTTTCCCTGCGGAAATTAACGTCCGCGAATGGGTGCAACAAAAAAAAGATGAAAGCAAATCTTTAATGCCTTTACTGAAGTTTTTCGCGGTGGCTTCACCCCAGGCGTGGGACGGCTACTATAAGAAAGCTCAATTGAAGGTGGCTTTTCGCATTTCCCTAGCCGAGGTCAAGGATCCTTATGCTACTTCGGCGTGGATTCGTCGAGGTGAGATTCTATCGGATCGCGATCCGATGGAAAAACAGGAACAAATTCCCGTCCGCAAGCGTTTGAAGGCAGCCCTTCCCGAAATCATCGCTTTTGCTGCGGCGAATAAGACTCTGCCGAAGCGTGAAAAGAAAATCACTTATTGGACGCCTGAAGCGGAAGTGGTTGATGACTGCATGACGGGCTTACAGGATTTATGCCGCAAAATCGGAATTCGCGTGCTGTTTGTGCAGAATTTTAAGAGTGCGCCGATTCATGGCATGTATCGCTGGTACAAGGATGTTCCGCTTATCCAACTTCACGATCGTTTCAAGGACCGTGCTGCCATGTGGTTTACGTTTTTCCATGAATTGGCGCATGTGTTGTACCACGGAAAGAAGGGTATCTGCCTACAAAATATCGAAATCACGCACAACCATCCTGAAAAGGAAAACGAAGCAAACTGCTTCGCGCAGAAATGTATGGTTGATGCTGGTTTTGAGATGTAGTTAGTACGTCAGTCCGTAACCGTACGGATATAATCCAGTTTTTCCGTCACCCTTGTTGATCGGGATTTGCTTAGCGTCTTTTGGCCAGGTGTGGGGTAGCTTGCCCGTGGGCTTTACCTTGCCAAAGAGAACGTCTGCAACGCCTGCGCCTTCGCTGCCGGGGAGCCATGCTACGACAAATGCATCGGCAGCCTTGATGAACGAGGTGATGGGGAGCGGACGACCGGTGATGAGCACGACGGCGACTTTGTGCCCGGCTTTTTGCCAAGCCTTAATCTGCGCGATGTATTCGTCGGTGCTGTTGAAAGACATGTCGGTGCGGTCTTCTTTGAAAATGATTTTGTTGTTGAAGTCATCGCCGCGGTAGTCGCCGAACCATTCGGCGTAGGGAACTTCGCCAACAACGTACACGATGGTACCTGCTTCTTCGGCGGTTGCGACGCGCGTGCCCTTTGCGACTTCGTCGAAGCCGGCTTGAATCGAGGTGGCTCCAGGAACATCTTCCATGGTGCCTTGCCAGCCTAATGTCCAAGCGCCGCATTGCAGGCCGGTATTGTTGGCGTGACTTCCGGTCACGAAGATTTTGCCGTTGGTATCAAGCGGAAGGACCTTGTTGTTTTTGAGAATGACGAGGCTTTTCTGTACGGCTTCGCGGGCGATTTGACGGTGTTCGTTGCTGCCGATGTTCTTGGTAACGCCTACGTAGGCGGCGGGACCGTTGGGGTTGTCGATTCGGCCGGCGCGGATTTTGGCGCGCAATATTCTGCGGCAGGCGTCCTTGATGCGCTCTTCGCTAATGTTCCCTTCGGCGAGGAGCACCTTCATGGTCTTGACAAAGTTGTGTACCGATTGCGGAACCATGGCCATGTCGAGGCCCGCGTTAATGGAAGCGCGGATGGCGTCTTTCGAAGACATGTCGGTGACTTCGCCGGCAAAATAGTTGCCTGCAGCGCCCGGCGTTGTGGAATGTTCGATGCCTTCCCAGTCAGCAATCACGTAGCCGTCAAAGGCGAGTTCCGTCTTGAGAACGCCTGTGAGCAGAGTGGAATCGATGTGCTGGTGGATTCCGTTCACTTGGTTAAAGCTTGCCATGACGCTCAAAGCGCCTTGTTCGATGGCGGCTTCGTAGGGTGGCAGGTATTTTTTGTAGAGATCCTTTTTAGAGATGATGGCGTTGCCGCGGTCGTATCCTTTTTTGGTGGCACCATCGCCGATAAAGTGCTTGATGGTGGTAATCACGCGCCATTCAGCGTCGTTGTGGTCGCCTTGTTGCCCGCGAACGAAAGCTGCGCCGAGGCTGACGGCGAGTTCGGGGTCTTCGCCAAAGCCTTCGTAGACGCGGCCCCAGCGTTCATCTTGCGGTACGGTGATTGCTGGTGCGAAATTCAGGTCGATGTGGGCTGCCCACATTTCTTCGGCGACGGCTTGCCCGATTTTACGGACGAGTGCCGAGTCGCGGGTGGCTCCGAGGCCGATGTTGTGCGGGAAGATAGTTGCCCCTTTTACGTCCGCGACGCCGTGCACGTTGTCTTTACCGTAGGTGACGGGAATCTTTTGACTCCAGGCGCTCTTGTAGAAATCGGCGGTGTAGGCACCGCCGCCTTCGAGGGCGGAACCGCAAACGCCTTCGCCGCATTTGAGCATGGGGACTTTCGCTTGCGTCATTTGCGCAATCATGTCGTCAATGGTCATCTTCGCCATGATCTCGTCGATTTTATTTTCGATGGGGTCGCGCTTTAAGGTAATGTTATCGTATTTCTTTTGGCCAGGGGCAACACTGAGCGTTTCGGGGAGGAACCCCGCCTTGCGCACAATGATGCTTTGGTCTTTCTTCGCGTTACCGATTTTGAAGGCGCCCTTGTCGTTCGTGAGTGTACGAGCATTTGCGAGCAGGTTCGGGAGAGTCCTGACGGTGACGGCGGCGTTGTGGACGGGTGCGCCCGATTCATCGACGACATTGCCCGTAATGGCTGCCTGCGAAAAACTGTAGGCGGCAACGGCGAAAAGAGCGATTTTAGAGAAATTCATAATAATACCTTCCAAGGTAAATTTACATTCAAAAGGTCTTTGGGTGAAAAAGAACTCGTGATTTCGCGTGTACATAAGAAAACGGCCTTATTTCGCGAGGAAATAAGACCGAATCTCGTTTGCAGCGTGCGAATTACAGCGCGTCAATGACGGCGTTGAATTCAGCAACCGGGCGGAGCCACTTCTTCAGAAGTTCCGGCTTCGGCAGGTAATAGCCGCCGATATCGGCGGGTTTGCCCTGCTCGGCGGCAAACGCGGCGACAATCTCGTTCTCGCGGGCTGCAAGGGCTGCAGCGACCGGGGCGAACTTGGCGGCAAGTTCCGCGTCGTCCTTCTGTGCGGCAAGAGCCTGTGACCAGTAGAGGGCCAGGTAGAAGTGTGAACCGCGGTTGTCGAGTTCGCCAATCTTGCGGGCCGGCGTGCGGTTGAATTCCAAAATCTTGCCGTTCGCCTCGTCGAGCGTGTCGGCAAGGACTTTAGCCTTGGCGTTACCGGTTGTCGAGGCGACTTGTTCGAATGCGGGCACGAGCGCGAAGTATTCGCCGAGAGAATCCCAACGGAGATAGTTTTCGGCGAGGAACTGCTGCACCTGCTTGGGGGCGGAACCACCTGCACCTGTTTCGAAAAGTCCACCGCCAGCCATAAGCGGCACGATGCTGAGCATCTTGGCAGAAGTTCCGACTTCGAGAATCGGGAAAAGGTCGGTGAGGTAGTCGCGCATCACGTTGCCCGTGACGCCGATGGTATCGAGGCCGGCTTTGGCGCGCTTCATCGTCTCGACAATCGCCTTGCGCGGGCTCATGATCTTGATGTCAAGGCCGTTCAAATCATGTTCTGGCAAGTAGGCTTCCACCTTCTTCTGGATTTCGCGGTCGTGAGCGCGTTCCGGATCCAGCCAGAAAATCGCCGGCGTGTTGCTGAGGCGGGCGCGCGTCACAGCGAGCTTCACCCAATCGCGCACCGGAGCGTCCTTGGCCTGGCACATGCGGAAAATGTCGCCTGCTTCTACATTTTGCTGCAAAATGACTTCGCCCTTGCTATTCACGGCGCGGATAACGCCCTTGCCCTTAGCGACAAAAGTCTTGTCGTGGCTGCCGTATTCTTCGGCGCCCTGGGCCATTAGGCCCACATTCGGCACGGTACCCATCGTCTTCGGGTCGAATGCGCCGTTCTGTTTGCAGAATTCAATCGTCTCGTCGTAAATGCCGGCGTAGCAGCGGTCCGGAATGCAGGCGACAACTTCTTGCAGCTTGCCTTCCTTGTTCCACATGCAGCCGGAATTGCGGATCATCGCAGGCATCGAGGCGTCGATAATCACGTCGCTCGGCACATGCAAATTCCTTCGCGGAGTCAACCATCGCGAGGCCCGGGCCTGCGGCGAGAGCCGCATCGATGGCGGCGCGGACTTCGGATTCCTTAGCATTGCCTTCGAGGCGCTTGTACAAATCACCCAGACCGTTGTTGGCGTCGATGCCCAGTTCCTTGAACAGGTCGGCGTACTTCGTGAATACATCCTTGAAGAACACGCGCACGAATGCACCGAACAGGACCGGGTCAGAGACCTTCATCATGGTGGCCTTCAGGTGCACCGAGAACAGCAGGCCCTTCGCCTTTGCTTCGGCCATCGCATTGGCGATAAACTTTTCAAGCGATGCCATGCGCATCACGGTCGCATCGATGATTTCGCCCTTCAAAAGCGGCTTTGCGGCACGGAGTTCCGTGACTTCGCCTGCTTCATTGACAAATTCAATCTTGAACGTGTCGGCGTCGGCCATGGTGATGGACTTTTCGTTGCCGTAAAAGTCGTCGGCCTGCATGCTTGCCACGTGAGTCTTCACGGAGGTGTTCCAGTTGCCGTTACTGTGCGGGTTGTTACGGGCAAAGTTCTTCACTGCCTTAGGGGCGCGACGGTCGGAGTTGCCCTGGCGAAGCACCGGGTTCACGGCGGAACCCTTCACCTTGTCGTACTTGGCACGGATTGCCTTTTCTTCGTCGTTGGCTGGTGCGTCCGGATAGTCGGGCACATCGAAACCGTTCTTCTGGAGTTCGGCAATGGCTGCCTTGAGTTGCGGTACAGACGCCGAAATGTTCGGGAGCTTGATAATGTTGGCGCTCGGGTCCAGCGTGAGTTTGCCCAAGAAATCAAGATCGTCAGATGCCTTGCCGAAAGCGGCCAGAATACGGCCCGGCAGGGAGATGTTCTTGGTTTCGACATCGATGTCGGCGGCCTTTGCAAAACCGCGCACGATGGGGAGCAAAGATTGAGTCGCCAAGAACGGCGACTCGTCAGTCAGGGTATAGTAAATCTTGGTATTCATACACCCAAAAAATAGAATTTTTTAATCGTTTCTAGAAAAATGGACTAATCATTACCATATAGTTCTTGATAAAAATCTTCGCCCAAATCTTCTATAAGTTTGTCTTTGCCGCCATACATTTCTAGATATCTGTCTTTTTCAAAATACATGAACCATGTGCTAAAACGATATATGTTGCTAAAAGTCCATTCGCCATAGGGCTCAATCTTTTCAAGTGTTTCCGGGTTGTCACAATTCCAATTGTCGCTAACATAAGTCGTTTTGACAATGGGACGCTCTAAGACATCCCAATCGGGGGAGTCTGCCAACAAAATCATGGAATAGTGGACTGATGTATCTTCCGGACAATTTCCGCTTTTTACAATATCTGTCACATAAATTCCGTTTTCGTCAAAGTCGGTCACCAAGTGTCCCTTAGCCCCGACATCTTTGATGACGATGAGGTAGAAAATTTCAGGAGGGTACCACTTGAGCCCATCCAATCCAGTCGGATATGTTGCTAATGTAGGGAAGAATGATGCTACTAATGAATCAGGCAATATATAAACGCCTTCTTTGCGATATGTGTCTGCAATTTTAGTGTTAGGCAAGGTGTTATAGGCGAAACCTGGGCTATTGGCATGTTTAAGATTGAGTTCGGAATCATCTCTTTCTTCGAAAAAGATGTCGTTACCATCAATGCTAATCGTGCTATCAATAATTGAAAATTGCCATCTATAAGCGTTCATGGAATGCTTTTGGGTTTTGTCCCATTTTTCGTTTAATTCGTAAACTCTAGACAAACTATCTGAACTTGGACGGCTGTAAACATAATTTTCATCATCATAGGGGGCGTATCTTATAGAATCTTCAAGACATTGATTTTTATATCCTTCGGTAAACGAATTTAAAACGTCTTCAGAAGTTTTCCCTTCTGGAATAAAAGAAACGCAGACTAAATCCAGCTGATTCATGTTGCATGCGTCACTTAAATCCAAGAATAGTCCATTCGAAGAGATGCAATATTGCTTGAATTTGTTTAGGTATTCTCCGCAAGAAACTCCATATCCCCAAAAAGTTCTAGAGCCAGAGTCAACGGTTCGCATTACTACAGGGGTGCCATCAACATCGATAATTTTGGTATTGTCAAGGACTTCCCGTTGGTGTGTTGACAAATAATCGCTAAGACAATATTCATCGATGTCGCATTCATGATAGTGCTCGTCGTAAGACATCGCTTTTAATACGCCGTTTAGATCTTTTTTATCTTCTTGTGTATAGGTCACAACGTCGCAAACCTTGCGACCGTCTTTACTCGGATAAGTGAATACCTGATCATTTGTTACACTCCACGGATTTGTGTTGAAATAATTACGATTGATTCCATGGATTCCAGTGATTTGAGAGCCGAAAAGTTCTTTTAATGAATCAACTTTTGACGAGTCCACAATTGTGTAGAACGCCTTTGCCAATATGGCTTTCTGTTCAGCAGTCAATTCTGCAGTGGGCGAAGTGCTCGGTTCTGTGGTGGCGCCGGCAACGCTTTGATCGACGCTTGATTCGTTTGAACAAGCAGCCCAAAAGGCAGTCATGCCTGCCAAAATAGTTTTGTACAAATTTTTCATGTTAAGCCTCCTTCCTCTTGGTCAGCGGGAACAATTGTAAATTCAGTCGATAAACCTTGTCGTATTCTTTTTCTTTGGCGGCCATGGCGACCACTTGCTGCCTTAGCGCTTCAAGCTTTTGCACTAGCCACTGGTACGTGTTTTCGGACATGCCGAGCGTAACGCCTGTAATATGGCGGCTTTCGGGTGGAACATCGTCAATGGCAGAAGTTGCAAACTTGGACATTTGTCGATTCATGGAACGGAGCGCTAGGGGAATCGCTTCTGAAGAGCCCGTGACCACTTTTTCGGTCTGTTCGTAAGTGTCTTCGCCGACTTTTTTCAGAAAACCGGCGTGAAGCATAAAGTCCAATGCGTAGCGGACATCGGCGGCGCTTACAACGGGGTAGCATTGGCGCGCGAGTTCCAACGGCTTTGCTCCAGGCATAATCGGGGCGAGTTCACGCATCACGGGGTTTACCCATGATTCGAAATATTTGAACGCTTCGCCGTCTACAATGCGCAGGCGGTTTTCCTTCGCGATTTTTTGCATTTCGTTGAAGGCCTGCATTTTCTTTTCGTCGTTTTTGGCGTCCCCGAAATGCACCATGGCGCAAAAGTAGTCGCGGTCGGCGCCGACAAGTTCCATGGCGTCGGCAACGCCATTGATTCCGTTCTTGCTGACTCTACTTTTCCCTTCGCAAACAAGCTGGAGGTAGTTGGGTGAGGTGAATCCCGCCAGTCGGGAAAATTCACGCCAAGAGAATAAAGAACTGCGCTTACGTTCTTCGTAGTAATCGCGCATGTACTTTCGATAATCTTGATATTCAGTGATTGGTTTCATGCCTATAAATTAGATTTAAAATTTGACCCGTGCAATACTTTTCTATTATACAAACGTTGAAAATTTTGATAAAATTCGATATTTTTTGTGATTTTGTAAAATTTTTATGATTCTATGATACGATACGTATTGTATAGTGAGCTGTTCCAGCGTCCGCTGTTTTTGTGACCACTTGCTTCCTTCTTTTGGGGCTATGATAATCTTTGTCTACGGGATTTTTTTGCTTATGGACAACTGTTGACTACAATTTCTGTAAATTTTTATCATTCTTTGTGTCGAAAACCTTGATTTTTGCGGAAATGTGGACTAAAAATAAGCTTGCTGGATTACCGCTTATCCCCTAAATAATATAGATTGGGGGTATGAGTGTTTGGAATTTTAATACCGTTTGTCTTTTGGTCGGGGCGTCTTTTGTGGTGGCCCAGGCAGATTACGTTCCCCCTTCGACGGCTGTTTCGAAGATTAATTCTTATCGTGGTTATTCGGAGCTTACGAGTGCTGCTTCTGGCATGGATATAGACCAGTATGCCTACAACATGACCACGTGGCAAATTAGCAACGGCGGTTTTTACAAGGCCATGGCCGACAAGTACAAGAGTGCCTATTCCGGCGGGCAGAAGTCGGAATGGCGAGCTAAAGATGGCGGCGACCTAGGCACTATCGACAACAATGCAACCATCCAAGAAATGCGTTTATTGGCTCTCCGGTATAAGGAGACAACGAATTCCAACTACAAGGCTGCTTTTAAGACAAGCTTTAACAAGGCTCTGAACTTTATTCTCACCATGCAACGCTCCACGGGCGGGCTTCCGCAGGTGTGGCCCAAGCGCGGTAACTACAGCGACCACGTGACGCTCAACGACAATGCCATGGTGCGCGCTATGGTCACTATGATGGATATCGCTAACAAGACTTCGCCTTTTGATTCCGATATCATTGACGATGCGACACGAAGCAAGATGAAGTCTGCACTCGACAAGGCAATTCAATACTTGCTCAAGGCGCAGATTGTGAACAATGGAAATTTGACGGTTTGGTGCGCCCAGCATGATACCGCAAATTATGCACCGCGCCCGGCCCGCGCCTATGAACTGGAATCTAAGTCGGGGAGCGAATCTGCCGGCGTTGTGTGGTTCCTGATGAATTGGCCCGAACAGACCGAAGCGATCCAGAAGGCGGTCAAGGGGGCTATTGCCTGGTATAAGAAGACTAAGGTTACGGGACTTTATTTTAACAAGAAAGCGGGTACATTTGACAAGCGCGATGGAAACGTGCTGTGGTATCGCTTTTACGAAGTGAACAACGACAACTATTTCTTCTGCGACCGCGACGGGGCTAGCACCAAGACGCAGGACTTTACCAAAATTAGCGAAGAACGTCGCACGGGTTACCAGTGGGCAGGCGATTATGGAACGGCTTTGATTTCGACGGAAGCTGCTTACTTGACGGCGCTTGAAAAGGCAAATGGAACTTATGTGGAACCGCCCCCGCCGGCAGTGATGTGCGGGAACGATTCCTGCAAGACCTTTATTGATGGCGTGAACTTTGTAGAAATCGATGGCGTTAAGGAAGCGACTAATTTGGGCTTTGTGGGCGAGGGCTACGCGAATGTTTCCAACGCAACGGGTAGCTTCGTGACTTATGGCGTGACCGCTGCCAAGGCTGGCAAATACACGCTGACCATCAGCTTTGCAAACGGCGGTGGCTCCGCTCGCGGTTACAGCATCAGTGTGGGCGACAAGACGCTCTTGGCCGACGGCAGCATGGAATCGACCAGTGCCTGGACCTCTTGGAAAACGCTGTCGGTAGAAATCGAACTGGATACGGGCTACAGCGAACTCAAATTCACAAGCACCTCGAAAGACGGCATGGCAAACATCGATTACCTCGGCTGGATGAGTGCAGATTTGTACGCTGGCAAGGTTGATTTGGGTGAATCGGGCAAAACCGCGATAGGCTCGCGCATGGTGCTTCCGGCAGGAATGGCAACGGACCGCTACTACGTAGATTTTGGTCGCGTGGGCGGTGCAAGCGCTGGCGTTTATCTGCAACGTAAAAACGGCAAAATCTTCCGCGTGAACGGAGCGAGGTAATATGTTGAATAGGGCTATTCTTTGTGCTACTTTGGGCTTGGCAGTTTCTGCCTCCGCAGTCGAAAAAAAGAAAATCGATTTCGTGGTCGGTGTCGATGGCGACTTTAAGGCGGCCATGAGCAAGGCTGCGTCTTCGGGCGCGAGCGAATCGAACCATTTCGTTATCTTCTTCCCCGATGGCGAATACAACATCGGAAGCCTTACCGGCGACAGCAACCAGATGACGACTTTCACGGCGTCGAATACTTCGCTTGTGGGCCAGAGCGCCGACAAGACGGTTCTTTACAACAAGTCCATTAACGAAGGCATTAGCGTGACCGCGACTCTCAAGGTGAGCGCAAATAGCGTGTACATGCAAGACATTACGCTTTACAACAAGGCAAACTACGGGAATGAAGCCAACTGCGGCAGCGCCTGCCGCCACGACGCGCTCATGACTGTGGGCGACAAGCTTGTATACAAGAACGTAAAGCTCCTGAGTACGCAGGATACCTATTACACCAAGCTGAACAACAACAAGAAGGGCCGCAGCTATTGGGAAAACGGACAGATCGAAGGTACGGTCGACTTTATTTGCGGTGACGGCGATGTGTTCTTTGAAGGAACGAACCTAGTGATGCGCCGTAGCGGCGGCTACATTACCGCCTCGCAGAACAATACCGATTGGGGTTACGTGTTCAACAACACGACAATCACCGTGACGAACAGCAACTTTAACGGCACGTTCTACTTGGGGCGTTCGTGGGGAACTGCAAGAACAGTTTTCTTGAACACCAAGATGATTGCGCAGCCCACAGCCGAAGGCTGGCAAAAGAACATGAATTCGGCGCCCAAGGTCTTTGGCGAATACAACAGCAAAGACGGCAACGGGAACGCGGTGAACACGAGCAAACGTCGAACCTACTTTGACGGCAGCAAAGATGGCTCTACCGCGACGCTCAAGACGGTGTGGAATGCAAGCGATGCCGCCAAGTACACGCTTTCGAACGTGCTCGGCGGCTCTGACAAGTGGGATCCGACCAAGTTGACGGCGCAGGTTTCTGCTCCGAAAATCGCGCAGGAAGGCGCCGAAATTGTCTGGGCCGACGACAATAATGCCCGCGCTTGGGTGGTGTTTGTAAACGGCAAGTACAAGGCGAATGTAGTCGCTCCGAGTTTCTCGCTCGAAGGCGTTGCCACGGGCTCCAAGATTACGGTGCGTGCCGCCAACAGCATGGGCGGTCTCGGTGCGTATTCCAACGAAGTCACGACGCTCGATGCGAATGTGACTTACTACAAAGTAACGCTTGGCGATGCAATCGGCGGCAAGGTGACGACAAACCTCAGCGGCGACAAAGTGGCCGAGGGCAAGACGGCGACCTTTACCGCAGTCCCGAATGCGGGCTGGGAATTCGCGGGCTGGAGCGGCAAGAGCGCAAGCCAGATTGATGCGAGCAAGGCTGCGGTTGAAATCGTCGCGACGGGTGATATCGAACTCATTCCGAGTTTTACAGCCAAGGGTACGACCGTATTCCAAGTGGAAGATGGAATCATTACGAATGCCGCTGCCGAAAGCAACAATGCGGGCTTTAACGGAACTGCCTTCGTGAATTTTGCGGCAGGCGATTTGAGCATGGTGCAAGTTCCGGTTTTTGTCGAAGTTGCAGGCGAGTACGAAGTTGAAGTGCGCTACGCGAACGGTAGCGGCAGTGCCCGCAGCTTGGCGGCCGCGGCTCCTGGCGTGTGCTCCGCCGGCATTGACGGCTGCAAGAGTGCCGAATCGCTGACCTTTGCGGCAACTACGAATTGGACCACTTGGGAAACGCTTTCGTTCAAGGCGAAACTCGCCGAGGGCGCAGGCTATATGACGTTTGCGAGCATGGGCGGAAACGATGGCCCGAACTTGGATCAGGTGGAACTGAAGTTGCAGAAAGCTGACGCGATTACATCGATTCGCGGGCTTGCTACGCCGAGCCAACAGCTCATTCCGACCACTCGCGCTCGCCTGTTTACCTTGACGGGACAACTGATTCGTGAATCCGTGGGGCCAAGCGTAAGCACCGAAAATCTGGCGCCGGGCATGTACCTGCTGCAGCGTGGCGACGGCTCCCTACTCCGCCAGCAAATCATCCGCGTGAAATAACTAAAGCTTGTCATCCTGAGCTTGTCGAAGGATCTCAGAATGACACTTTGAATAATACCTTTTTACTATATTGCTCCTCGTATGTTAGGTATTGAGCAGAAAAAAGGAAACGACGATAACCTGTGCGGGCGCATGATTGCCTACGCCAAGATTTTGCCGAACCCCGATGAACGGGATAGCGGCACTCCGTTCGATGACATGATTAAGAACGGGCTCTTGGCGCTCGAAGGTGATTTCCGCATGTTCTCGCCGCGCTTACCTAGCAAGAAGGCTCTTGATCGTGCTGTCGATGACAAAATCAACGACATGCTGGAATCGATGCAAGCCGATGGTGTCGACCTTCCGCCTGATATGGATGTCGAATCGATGCGCGAACGCCTGCATGAACTTTCGAGCATGGAAGTCATCCCGATTCCGGCGAAGATTGGTAATTTTTCCCGCGAAGAAGATATTCTTGCCGAAGATGCCGACATTTATTACATCGGTGAATTTATTGGCGCGGGGCAGGCTCACTTTTGCCTCACGACGCTCCCGATTTATTATCAGGCGCGTTTCCGCGAACAGTCCCGCAAAAAAGAAATGGACTTCTTGAACGATGCGCTTTCGCAGTTGGAAACCGGTGAATTCGTAGATACCGATGACCTGCAGAAAGATTCCGAAGAACTTTTCCCGAAGGGTGTTACGCTGAATACCTTCATGGGCGATTTAGGCAAGCTCCTGAATACGCGCGTGATTCCGTTCTTGCTTGCGCTCGAAACCGAAGAACAGTACAACGAACAAATCAAGCTGTTCTACGAATTCATGAAGGGCTATCCGGTTCAGGCCGATGTCAAGCTGATTGACCTTGCGCTCCGCGACTTGCGCGAAAAACGCGATTCATCGATGGCTCGCAAGTTGCTGGAACTTGGCTGTCAAAAGATTGACGCCATCTATAACGAAAATCCGCAAAAAGCCCGTGAAATCGGGCTTGAGATTGCGAAGTTCGCAAAGTAATGTTCCTGCGTGTCTTCCCGGCCTTGCCAATAGACACTTGCAGCTTTGCTGCTTAGTGGATATGGTCCTCGGAACGGGGAAGCCGGGATCTCCTTTTTATTTCTTTAGCAAAAAACCTGCGACAGACTTTTCTTTCACGAAAGTCTTCTGGGCTGCGGCTTGAACATCTGCGGCGGAAACTTTATTGAGCTGATCCGCCCAATTCAAGAAGATGCGGTAATCGCCGAACATTTCATACCAGGCAAGCATGGTCGCTACGTTTTCCATATCGGTCAGGCTACGAACGAGCCCAGCGTAGGCGCGGTTCTTGACCTTCTGAAAGTCGCGTTCAGTCACAGGTTCGGTCTTGAGTTTTTCAAGTTCTTCCCACACGATTTTTTCGACCTTCGCGGGGTCGGCATCCGGGCGCATGTTCACGGTGACGCCGAATTCCGAAATGTACTTGTTCGGGCTATTGCTTGCACTCACGCTCACGGCAAGTTTTTCTTCTTGCACCAGGCGCTTGTAAAGTCTGCCGGAACGGCCATTCAAAACGCCCTCGGCAATGTCGAGCGGGTAAAGAATGCTGTCGCCGACTTCAGGAGTCTTGAAGGTCAACGCAAACATATTCGGAGCATCGGGGCGCGTGACGGTCAAGCGCTTTTCGCCGGCTTGTTCGGGATCGCGAATCGTAAGCGGCGGGAATGCTTCACCAGTCGGAATTGGACCGAAATACTTCTTGACCATTTCCATGGTCGCGGTCGTGTCGAGGTCGCCTGCAAGCACCAGAATCGCATTGCGCGGCTTGTAATACTTGCGGTAATGTTCGTCGGCCATTTCACGCGTGAGGTTCATGATATCGCTCGGCCAGCCGATGGTCGGCACGCGGTACGGGAATGCCTCGTAAATCATGGAATTCAGCGTTTCGATGAATCGGCCTGTCGGCTTGTCGTCGTAGCGCATGCGGCGTTCTTCGCGCACGACCATGCGTTCGGAATAGAATTCGCGCAACACGGCGTTCTGCATGCGGTCTGCTTCGAGCCACATGAAAAGTTCGATCTTGTTCTTCGGGAGAGTCACGATGTAGGCGGTCATCAAGTCGCTGGTAAAGGCGTTCAGGCCCGTGCCACCGGCGGCCTGATAAGCGCTCCAGAGTTCGTCCTTCACGAAAATCTTGCGGTGCTCGTTCACTACAGAATCGTGCTCGGCGGTGAGCTTGTTTACCTTAGCGGTGTCGCCGGCCAGAATCGCCGGGCGGATCAAGGCCTGCAGACTATCTTGCGTGGCCATAAACTTGGCGTCGGCAATGCTATCGGTAATGCCGACTTTCTTGGTGCCCTTGAAAAGTTCATGTTCCAGAATGTGGGCAAGTCCCGACTTTCCCGGAACTTCGTGCACGGAACCCGTCACGTAAAACAGGCGGCAGCTTACCGTAGGCGCCTGCTTGTTCGGGTGCAAAAGCACCGTGAGCCCGTTGGGCAAAACTTCCTTGTGTACAGTCAAATTGACCTGGGCCTGTGCCGGAGCTGCAAACATCAATGCTCCTGCGATACAAGCTACTGCACCTGAAACTTTTTTCATGAAACTTCTCATTTCACTTTCCTTTCATCATAGGGGTCAATGTGCACAAGCGCATCGACCACGTTTTCGCCCGCTTCAATAATACGGCGTTCCACTTCTTCGGCCAAATCATGCGCGGCCAAGAGCGTCATGTCGGCGGGGACAACCACATGCAAATCTACATGCAAATCGCTCCCTACGTAACGCGTGCGGAACCCGTGAATGCTAATCACATTCGGACAGGCGAGTGCGACGTCTTTTAACTTTTGGGCAACCTCGGCGCTGGCGCCTTCATCGGCCACGCGGTGGATTCCCGGCCATGCAATCTCAAAGCCCGAATGCAGAATGAATACCGATACGATAATTGCGCCTACGGAGTCTGCGAACCAGAGCGTCGGACAAAGAATCCCGAACAAGACCGCGACCAAAACAGGAATAGAACTATAGGCGTCGCTCCGGTGGTGCCAAGCGTTTGCCTCGACAGCTTCGCTGCGAATCGCGCGACCCTTCGCCCGCGTGTAGCGGAAAAGAGCTTCTTTCACGATAATCGAAACGGCTGCCATAATCGCGGCAATCCATTCTGGGTGTGACTGCTCGCCATTTTTGAGTGCCACGACCGCATTATAGCCAAGTCCAATGCCCACGGCACAAACCGCAAGCCCGATTCCGACCGAAATCAGCGTTTCGAATCGCCTATGCCCATACGGGTGCTCTGCGTCGGGCGGAGAATTCCAAAAACGCGACCCGACGATAATCGCAATATCCGTAATAAAATCAGACGCACTGTGAATGGCGTCGGCAATAAGTGCCTGAGACCCGCCAAAATAACCCGCAAAAAACTTGCCTACCGACAAGACCACGTTCCAGCCGAGCCCCACCCACGTAACGCGGCGGACCTCTGCGCTGTCATCTTTTTTTGCAATACGAGTCATAATCTAGACGAAAGAATGGCGGATGTGTCATCCTGAGCGTAGCCTGTAGGGCGTAGTCGAAGGATCTTGAGCATAATATAAAAAATTGGGAATAAACTCTTGCGAATAGGCAACCTTTTGTCGTTCTTGCGCATCTAAATTTTCGAAAACGTCGGTAATACTTTTTATTTTTGGGTCTGTTGTATGAAACGATTGCTCAAATTCATCATAAAATTTATCGTGGTGCTTGCCGTATTGGCGGGTATCGGGTTTGGGGTGAAAACTTTCTTTTTTGACGCAAAGGTCGAAAATGCCGCAGGCCCGCTCGTAAGCACCAAGGTGGTGCAGACCACAATCTCGACCACCATTTCGGCAACCGGTACGCTGGAACCCGTCGATCAGGTGGAAGTCGGTACGCAGGTGTCGGGTGACATCGCCAAAATCAACGTCGACTTCAATTCCAAGGTCAAAAAGGGCCAGGTGATTGCCGAACTCGACAAGTCCAAGCTCAAGGCAACGCTCACGCAGGCCGAAATCGCCTACAAGTCGGCCGAAAACGATTTCAAGTTCAAGGAATCGACCTACAACCGCGTCAAGAAACTTTCCGAAAGCAATTCCGCAAGCGCCGTAGAACTCGAAACCGCCGAATACAACATGAATTCGGCAAAGCTCGCCGTAGAACGCAGCCAAAATGAAGTCAACCAGGCCCGCCTCAACTTGAGCTACGCCACGATCAAGAGCCCCATCGACGGCGTGGTTTTAAAGCGTGCGGTAGAAGTCGGCCAGACGGTGGCCGCCTCCATGAGCACTCCTACTTTGTTTGTAATCGCAAAAGACTTGAGCCAAATGAAGGTGATGGCCGCCGTAGATGAAGCAGACATCGGTCAGGTGAAGCAAGGGCAACGCGTTACATTCACCGTAGACGCTTTCCAGAACGAAACTTTCAACGGCTCGGTGCAAGAAGTCCGTCTGAATCCGACGACTACGAGCAACGTGGTGACTTACACCGTCGTAATCACTGCCGAAAATCCGGAACAAAAGCTGCTCCCCGGCATGACGGCGACCTGTACCATCGTGACCCAGGAGATCACCGACGCCATCGCGATCCCGGTGAAGGCTCTCAAGTTTACGCCTGCCGACGGCACCCCGATGGCTGAACCGCCCAAGGGCATGCGTCCGCCGCACCCCGAATCCGGCGATTCCACCTCCGGCGACTTCCCCAAAAGAGACTTCAAAAAGGGTGATTTCCCACCCATGCCGCCCAAGTCCTTCAAAAAACGTGCTGACGGCAAAAAGCCTAGCGGCAACCTGGTGTGGGTCAGCATTGACGGCAAGGCCGCCCCGCGCCCCGTCAAGACCGGCATCAGCGACGGCGTGAACATCCAGATTCTCAAGGGCCTCTCCGTAGGAGACTCCGTGGTCGTAAGCCAAGAAACCCTCGGCACCACCAAGGAAAAGTCCGCTGCCAGCAGCCCCTTCATGCCCGGTCCCCCCGGAAAAAAGAAAAAGTAAACGCAAACTTTAACCGCGAAATTCGTCAAACATTGACTTGTATCGCGGTTTTTACTAAATTTGGGCTACTTTGAGATTAGATATCGCACAAAAACTTGTTGATTCCGAAGACCGCCGGGTGGTCTGGTCCCGCTCCGATGCCCCGCCCCCGAGATCTTCGACGAACTGCACCTCAAGGGCGACCTGGTAGCCGAGGTGTTGGTAAGCCCCGAAGGCGAAAGCAAGTGCCTTGTGACTGGTTCTATCTCCGGAGTGCAAACTCTGACCTGCTCCCGCACCCTGGATCCGTTCGACCGCCCCTTTACGACCGAAGTCGTGATCGAGGTGACGCGTACCCAGGTGGCTCAACAGGAACTGGACGAAGACGATGTTGACGTTTTTGCCTACCAGATTCCCCAGGGGCAGAGCTTCGTAGATGTTTCCGAGTGCGTCCGACAGCTGGTTATATTGCAAGAACCAGTCGCACCCGTGAAAAATCCTGACGAAGATTTTATCTTTGTAACAAACAATCAAGCCGACGGTGGCGAATCGGGCGAAAAACCCATGGACCCCCGTTGGGAAAAACTCAAGGCTCTTAAGAGCAAAATGGAAAATAGGAGTTAAAAATGGCAGTACCTAAAAGAAAAACCTCGACCGCCCGTCGTGACAAGCGCCGCACCCACTGGAAGATGGAAGTGCCCGCTATGGCTACCTGCGATCATTGCGGTTCCGTGAAGCGCCCGCACCGCGTGTGCCCGGTTTGCGGCTACTACAATGGTGTCGAAGTGATCAACATGAAGGATGCCGAATAATTAACGGTTCTACTGTTGTAAGGAGATGTCCATGGTAAAAGTTGCTCTTGATGCTCTCGGTGGCGATTTCGCCCCAGACGTAGTAATTGAAGGTGCGGTTAACGCCGTCAACAAGAACGAAAACCTGCATGTGGTTCTGTGCGGACCGGAGGCCGAGGTCAAGGCTAAGCTCGAAAAGCTTGGCTATGCTGGCAAAGGCATTTCCGTGGTCGATGCACCGGATCCTGTGGCCATGGACGAACATCCTGTCGAAGTCCTCAAGAAGAAGCCCCATTCCGGCTTGGTGACTTGCGTTGCCTTGCAGAAGAAGGGCATGGTAGATGCCTCCGTGAGTGCCGGTAACTCTGGCGCCATGATGGCTAGCTGCCTTATGCTTCTTGGTCGTACTACAGACAAATTCAGCCGTCCGCCTATCGGCTGCGTGATTCCGACCGCTGACCGTCCGATCATCTTGGTCGATGCCGGTGCTAACGTCGACGAACGCGCCGCTACCTTGGTGGATTTCGCCATTGCAGGTTCCGCTTTCGCCGAGACTTACTTCGGTTACGAAAAGCCGAAGGTTGGCCTCCTCAATATGGGCGAAGAAGAACACAAGGGCCCGGCTGTGCTGCAGGAAGCTCACCAGTTGCTGAAGTCCGCCCCGGTGAACTTCATTGGTAACATCGAAGGCGAAACGCTTATCGAAGGTGTTGCCGACGTGGTGGTGACCTCCGGCTTTACAGGCAACGTTGTCCTGAAGATGCTCGAAGGCTTCTATGAACTGCACAAGAAGATGTTCGGTGTCATCGATACCCCGAATGGTCGTCGTTTCGACGAAATGTGGGACTACCGCATGACGGGTGGCGCCTTGCTGCTCGGCCTGAACGGTACCGGCATTATCGCTCACGGTCGTTCCGATGCTCTCGCTATCGAAAAGGCTGTGGAAGTGGCTGCCAAGTACGCCGAAAAGGGCGTGTCCAAGAACGTCAACGAACGCCTGCTCGCTATCAAGGATGATTCCTCCGAAGCAAAGTAAGCTCGATAATTAGCTTATTGAAACCAGGTTTCAGGGACCCCGATAACTCGGGGTTCTTTTTTTGTGCTTGGTTTTCCATAAATTCGTTTATTATGAAAATACGTTAAAAACCTTATATTTACAATTTCTTGTATACAGGGGCTGACGATTCGATGACGCTTGCCCTTATTTTCTAAATTGTAGCGCGAAACAATAAAATGCGGTCTAGCCGCAGAGGTTTATCTATAATGTCTAAGACGATTTTGCTTTTCCCCGGCCAGGGTGCCCAGTACGTGGGCATGGGCCAGACGCTCGCTTCTACTTTTGAACCGGCCAAGAAGCTCATGCAACAGGCCGACGAAATTCTCGGTTTCTCGCTCTCCAAGCTCATGGCCGAAGGCCCCGAAGATGTTCTGAAGAGCACCGACAACACCCAGCCGGCACTCTTTACCGTGTCCGCCATGGTCATGGAGCTCCTCAAGTCCGAAGGCTTTGCCTTTGACTATGTGGCTGGTCACTCCCTCGGTGAATACTCTGCCATTTACGCCGCCGGCGGTTTCAGCTTCGAAGAAGGCCTCCGTCTGGTGCGTACCCGTGGCGAACTTATGGCCAGCGCCGGTTCCAAGAACCCGGGTGCCATGGCTGCTATCATGGGCCAGGACGAAGCCAAGATTCTTGAACTTTGCGAAGCCGTGAAGGATGCCGGTACCGTGGTTCCGGCCAACATCAACTGCCCGGGCCAGATTGTGGTGTCCGGTGCGGTCGCTGGCGTGAATAAGCTCGTCGAAAACTGCGGTGCCGCCGGTATCAAGGCTATTCCGCTCGCCGTGTCTGGCGCCTTCCACAGCCCGCTCATGCAGTTCGCTCAGGCAGGCCTTGCCGAAGCTATTGCAAAGACCAAGTTTAACGATGTCGAAAAGCCGGTTATCGCCAACGTGATTGCCGAACCGGTTACGAAGGGTGCCGAGCTTGCCGAACTTTTGGTGAAGCAACTGGTATCTCCGGTCCGTTGGAACGACTGCATGAACAAGGCTATGTCCTTGGGCGTCACTCAGGGTGTCGAAGTGGGTTCCGGCAAGGTGCTCATGGGCCTCATGCGCAAGATCAGCCGCGATGTGAAGGTCACTCCGGTCGAAACGATTGAAGCGTTCCAGGCTCTGAAAGGCTAATTTTAACAACTAACCACAGGTAACTACTATGGGTAAACTTACTGGTAAAAAGGCAATCGTGACCGGCGCTTCTCGCGGTATCGGTCTTGCCATTGCAACCAAGCTCGCCAGCGAAGGTGCTGACGTCGCCATCCTTTCCACCTCGGTCAAGGAAGATTTGGCCGCCAAACTTTCCGCCGAACTTGGGGTGCAGGTCAAGAGCTATGCTTGCAACGTGTCCGACTCTGAAACGGTGCAGAACGTGTTCAAGCAGATCATTGCTGACATGGGCACGGTCGACATCTTGGTGAACAACGCCGGTATTACCCGCGATGGTCTGTTGATGCGCATGAAGGACGAAGACTTCGACGCCGTGATTGCCACCAACCTGCGTTCCGTGTTCCTTTGCACTCGCGCAGTCGCTCGCACCATGATGGGCAAGCGTACCGGCCGTATCGTGAACATTTCGAGCATTAACGCCCTGCACGGCCAGGCCGGTCAGGCGAACTATGCCGCTGCCAAGGCTGGCATTATCGGTATGACCCGTTCTAACGCCATGGAATTTGCCTCTCGCGGTATTACCGTGAACGCCATTGCCCCGGGCTTTATCGGTACCGACATGACCGCTGCCATGGATGACGCTACCAAGGAAAAGTATGCTGCCCAGATTCCGCTCGGACGTATCGGAAAACCCGAAGATGTGGCCAATGCAGTCGCATTTTTGGCATCGGACGACGCCTGCTACATCACCGGCCAGATTCTTGGCGTCGATGGTGGGTTGAACGCCTAAGCTTTTTTTACTAAATTTGAACTCAAACAATCAATCCAAATGGAGATTACAATGAACGAAGAAATTTTCAAGAAGGTCACCGCTGTTATCGTTGACAAGCTCGGCGTTAAGGCTGAAGATGTGAAGCCGGAATCCGAATTCGGTAACGACCTCGGTGCCGACTCCCTCGACCGCGTGGAACTCGTGATGGCCCTCGAAGACGAATTCGAAGTCGAAATCCTCGATTCCGATGCTGAAAAGTTTGCCAAGGTTGCCGACGTGGTTGCCTTCATCGAAGCTAAGAAGGCTTAATTATTAGCCTCTTTCGATAAGAAACTAGACTGGGTGGCCCGGAATGGGTTGCCCTTTCTTTTTTAAGGTGATTAATGGAAAATCAAAATCTACTTCATAAAGTGCTGAAACTCTGGTTTCGCCAGAAGTCCGATGGCGGGCTTGAGGCGAAGCTCGGGTACCGGTTCAAGGATCCTGAACTTTTGGCGCACGCTCTGGTGCACCGTTCATTCTTGACAGGTACTGACCTGCCCTACGTGAGCAACAACGAACGCCTGGAATTTTTGGGTGATTCCGTGCTGAACATGCTCACCACCGAATACCTTTACAAGACTTATCCCGACGATCCGGAAGGTGAACTTTCCAAGCGCAAGAGCGCCATCGTTTCGGGACATGCCTGCGCCCAGTCGTCCAAAGAATGGAGCCTAAGCGAATACGTGAAGGTGGGCAAGGCTGAAGAAAAACTCGGCGGTCGCGGCAAAGAAAGTATTCTGGCCGATGCCTACGAAGCGGTTCTTGGCGCCGTCTACTTGGATGGTGGCCTCGAAGAAGTTCGAGCCATCCTGAATAAGTTCCACTTCCCGCGCGTGCAGGAAATTATTTCTGCTGAAGACTTCATCAACCACAAGAGCGAACTTTTGGAATACCTGCAGGGCAAGCTTCGCACGGTGCCGGAATATGTGGTGGTCGATGAATCGGGCCCGGAACACCAGAAGGTGTTCACAGTCGAAGTTCATGTCGACGGTCGCGTGTATGGTCGCGGTCAGGGCGGCAACAAGAAGAAGGCCGAACAAGAGGCTTCTCGTGTGTCGCTCGAAATGCTGCTAGCCGAAGCCGCGCAGGACGAAGCTGAAAAAGGCCCGGAACAACCCAAGCCTAAAAAGCAGAAACAGCGTCATGTGGGTTTGCCTTAGCGGCGTAAAAAGTTGCTGGGCTTGATACCGTAGAACACGACGTCGTCAATCCAGAATTCTGTGCTGTCGTAGGCGGCGATCGAAATCGTCGTCACGTTCTCGCTGATGACTTCCCAGCCGAGGTTGCCGTATAAGTCGTCGCGCGGCTTGAAGTTTTCGGGCTTTATAACTCGGCGCGTCCATTCGTCGCTTGTCTTGAGCGTGTCGTAGGCGAGTGTCTTGCCTTCGGTGTTTGATTCGCCTAAGGTTTCCAGGATAATCGAGATGACGCCTGTGCCACGAGCGTAGTAAACGATAGAATCGGTCGCGGACAAGTCGCAGGGCGATTCTTCCTTGCAAATCCAGATTCCGTAGAACGACCAGGAACCACGCATGGCTGCCGAAGTTTCCCAATAAATAGCGTTCCCTTCGCGATCTGCGCCCGCTTCGACAATGAATTCCGAGAGGTCTTTGCGGGTTTCGGGAATGATTTCGACTTCGGGAGTCGTCTTGACGCTTGTGTCGGTAGAAGACATGTAGCCCGTTTCGCTGATGCCGAGTTCCTTGATTGTGAATTGGGCACTTGCCGATTCAAAATCCAGCACCTTGACCGAGTCGGGCTCGAAGGTGCGCACGTTTGCAGAAACATCTTCGCCGGCATCGATTTTGGTGGACTGTTCGACAACGCTGTCGCCAATGATCACGCGCATGTCGTATTCGTACGGCGGCAGCGAATCCATTTCGTAAAAGCCTTCGCTGTCGGTTTTAACCAGACGGTCGGTGCCGTACACTTGCACCCAGGCGAAGTCCACGCTGTCGGGCAAGTAAACCTTGCCGCGCAGGCTGCCCGTTTTTTCGAGGGCGTACTGTACGGAATCGCCTTCTTGAATGTCTTCGGCAGAAATCTTGGTGAACAGGCCTTCGCCGGCGTCCACAATTTCAATCGTCGCGACATCGACAGCGAGGCTGTCGATGTGAATTTGGCCCAGAGAATCGGTCGTGAATTCTTCGAAGAAAATAGCTTTGGAAGAGTCGTCTTCGATGTCGCGGACAAAGTCCACGGAACGCATGCGGGCGACAACGCCCACCGCCGGTTTAGAATCTTCGCGGACAATCTGAATCAAGAACGCGTTTTCGGTTTCAACAGTACTAATGCCCGCGACTTCTTTGTCGGAGCAAGCCCAAAAGGCCAGGGGCGCTAAACACGCGAGTAGCAAAAACAGTCGTTTCATGTTTTACCCCTCTTTCTTGGTTCGTGGATCGTTAGAAATGTCGGCCACCGGGTAAAGCGCAAATACAAACTGCATAGCGCGGTTAGGCTTGTTGACCTCGGCCACTCTGCGTTGTACCTGGCGCCTGAACTCCAGAGTCATTTCGTTCAAGTCGGCAAAGCAGTCCTCATCGACTCCCACCAGCAGCGAAGAAATGTTGCGCTTGGCAGGTTCCACTGCAATCAGGGAGTTCTGCGCGAGCGCCAAAAGTTGATTCTGGTAGCTGCGGATGGCGGCGGTCTTTGTGGCTGACCCTGCCGATGTAAAGTTAGCAGTTGTTGCGGCGTAACGTTCCGAGGCAAGCGGCGTAATGAGCTTTAAATCCTTCAAAACGGTTATGGCTTCGCGAACTTGGTCTTCGGAAACGGTCGGCGAAATCTGCTTGACCAGGTGCGAAACTTCGGCATGCCCGCCGTTCATTTCAATCAGGGCGCGCACCACGGGAATCCACCACTTGCTTAGGAACAGGTATTCGCTTGCACTCAGCTTGCGCAAGTCCACATCTTGCAAGGCGAGCGCCATCTTGTAAAGCTTGTCCTTTTTGGCGGGGGACTTGGTCTTGGAGGCGGCAACGAGGATTTCGAAAAGTTCGCCCTTGCGGCCCTTCAAGTCGAGTAAGTCTTTTGCCAAGGGAATGCTGCGGTTCGGCAGGTGCAGTTCCTTGTTCAGCACTCGGAAAATCTGGCTTGTTTCAAGCCCCAATTTTTGCCCCATTATCTTGTAGGAATACAGTGGCATATCCAGCTTGCGCTGGGTATAGTAATTCTTGAGCAAGTCCCTGTAATCGCTTATTTCGTCAATGTTGAGCATAGGCCAGTTCCCTAAACAGTGATCCATTCAATAAAATAACCTTTTCTCGGGCCGAAAAGCAAAAAAAGAGCGAATCGTTTTTGACAAAAATGCAATAGAAGAATCTCCAAAGGCGTGATTTTGGCCCGTTTTAGAGGTAATTTGATATTGGTTGGTAAAAAAGAGGGATGTTGGGATGAAATACAATTCATTTTTGACAGTGCTGGCGCTTGTGGCGCCCACCATGGTCTTGGCCAAAGAAGGCCCCTGTGACATTTACGCAAAGGCAAACACCCCGTGCGTGGCGGCGCATAGTTTGACGCGCGCGCTTTTCGGGGAGTATAATGGCAACCTGTACCAGGTTCGTCGAGCCGATGGAGCCACTAAAGATATTCCGCTCGAAGAAAAGGGCGGGTATGTCAATTCCTCGGTGCAAGACGAATTCTGCAAAGGTTCCAGGTGTACCATCTCGATCATTTACGACCAGTCGGAATACAAGAACGACCTGAAAAAATCGCCCGTGGTATACTGGCTTAAAGAAGGCGGTAAAGAGGCGATTGCGGACAAGGCTCCCATTTACATTAACGGGCGCAAGGCTTATGGCTTTTATCGCGACGCCTGGTCTGCCACCGGTTACCGCAATAACAATACCAAAGGTGTAGCCACCGGCGACGAAGAAGAATCCATGTACATGGTCGTTGACGGCAGACATTACAACGACTTGTGCTGTTTCAACTACGGAAATGCAGAAACAACCGGTAACGATGACGGCCCTGGAACCATGGAATGCATCTACTTCGGAAGCGACAAGGACTGGGGCGGTCCAGGACAAGGAAACGGTCCGTGGGTTGCCGCCGACTTGGAAGACGGCGTATTCAAGGGAAACGATGCTGGTTGGCAATGGGGCAAGACCCATACAACACCGTGGCCAGACGCACTTTCTATTGAAGCAGACTATGTGACCGCCATGCTCAAAGGACCGAATGACGGAACGTTCAAGCTCAAGGGCGGCAGCGCTCAAAAAGGAACCCTCAACACCATGTGGGACGGACCGCGCAAAAGAGGCTACAGCCCACGCAAGCTGCAAGGCGCCATCGTGCTCGGCAATGGCGGTGACGGCAGCGACGGCGGTGCAGGAACGTTCTTCGAAGGTGTGATGACCATCGGAAACCCGCCCGATTCCGTTGACGATTTGGTACAGGCAAACATCGTTGCCGCCGGTTACGGAAGCAAAATTGACATTTTCAAAAAAGTCGAAATTGAACCGTTCAAAGATACACTTACCATCCCCGGAAAAATCGAAGTCGAGAACTATGATAAAGGCGGCAACGGCCGCGGATTCCTGGACAGCGATATCGAAAACGAAAACAGCCTCTACCGCGATGACAACGCAGGCCTCGACAGCGCAGAAGGCGCCATCATTTACGGCTGGGGTTATGCCGATGACTGGTTACGTTACACGGTAAAAGCGTCCAAGAACGACTCGCTCACGCTCACGGCGCGCGTCGCCTCCCCAAGCGATAGCACATTCTTCTCCGTACTCGTTGACGAGAAAAAAGTCGTCACCGTGATGGTCCCGAATACCGGCGACTGGAAGACGTTTGAAACGGTTGCGGTTTCCGTGCCCGCAATTGCAGAAGGTGCGCATGTGCTAAAAATAAAGATTGACAAGCCGTACTTCAATCTCGACTGGATTGAATTTACAATCGCAAAATCCACCACCCAAATGCCGAGATTCAAAAGCAACTTCACTTCAACACCACAAACGGCTACCGTATATGACGTTCTCGGAAATCGCGTTATCACTTTCCGTGCAGATGAAAAGACGATATATAGAGCATGGGATAAAGTTCGTATGAATCTTCCCAACGGAATTTATGTCATCAAAACGAACAATAAAATTGTCCGAGCAGTAAAGACAAAATAAGACACCTCCACACACCCCAAAAACACCCCGCAGGCTCTAGCTTGCGGGGCGTTTCTATTGAAAGGGTGGATATCTGACTAAATGAGACCTTCGAAGAAGTTGTTACCCCAATGAGACTCCGTATTTGGCTATCGCATTAAAGAACTTACGACGCCAAATACTCCGCGCTTCTACGGCTCGTTAATACGAGCCGCATCCGCTTGGCGCAAGGGCAACATCTTTTAAATCAGTCCTTCAAAGAAGTTGTTGCCCTTGTCATCCACGAGGATGAATGCGGGGAAGTCCTTGATGGTGATCTTGCGGATGGCTTCCATGCCAAGTTCCGGGAAGGCCACGATGTCGTTGCTCAGAATGTTCTGTTCAGCGAGAATGGCTGCCGGACCGCCGATAGAGCCGAGGAAGAATCCACCGTACTTCTTGCAAGCGTCGGTGACGTCCTGGCTGCGGT
This sequence comes from Fibrobacter succinogenes, assembly GCA_902794535.1. Lineage (GTDB taxonomy): Bacteria > Fibrobacterota > Fibrobacteria > Fibrobacterales > Fibrobacteraceae > Fibrobacter > Fibrobacter succinogenes_O. Next base: position 101,893 of record CADBHQ010000016.1, read on the forward strand.
TGCCCTTCGCGACCATGATCATCGAGGCACCCTTGCTCTGGAAGCGCATCACGTACGGGTCCATGCGGTTAGCCGTCGTCGGGCCGAAGCTACCCGTGGGCATGCCTGCCGGAGTCTTGGCCGGGCCGGCGTAGTAAATCGGGTGGTCAGAAACAACCTTCAATACGGTCTTTTCTTCGTCCGTGAGTTCTTCGCCGCGTTCCTGCTTGTCGAAGATTTCGGCAATCTTGGCGTGTGCCATGTCGCGGGCCACAATCATCGTGCCCTTGAGGCTAAGGCGAGTCTTCACCGGATACTTGGTGAGGTCGGCGAGTACTTCCTTCATCGGGCGGTCAAGGTCGATTTCAACGGCCGGAGCGAGGTTCACGGCGTTGCCAGCCGGGATGTAGTTTTCCGGATGGTGTTCCATCTTTTCAAGCCAGAGGCCGTTTTCGTCAATCTTTGCCTTGATGTTGCGGTCAGCAGAGCAGCTCACACCGATAGAAACCGGACAGCTTGCTGCATGACGCGGAGCGCGAATTACGCGAACGTCGTGAACGAGGTACTTGCCACCGAACTGAGCGCCAATGCCCGTCTTCTGGCAGATGTGCAGAACCTTTTCTTCCATTTCAAGGTCGCGGAAAATACGGCCGCCTTCGGAACCGCTGGTCGGAATATCGTCGAGGTAGCCGCAGCTAGCGAGCTTCACCATGTGCGTGTTCATTTCGGCAGAGGTACCGCCAATCACAATAGCGAGGTGGTACGGGGGACAAGCGGCTGTACCGAGAGTCTTCACCTTTTCGGCGAGGAACTTTTCCAAGGACTTGGGGTTGAGGAGCGCCTTGGTCATGGGCCAGTAGTAAGTCTTG
>CADBHQ010000017.1 GCA_902794535.1 Fibrobacter succinogenes
CCAACAGAATCTTCGTCGGGGCGATTGATATTTAAGCCTGCAATAATCTTGTTGTTTCCAATAAGCACACCGCTGAATTCGCCAATCGGTTCGAAGCCCTTGCAAACGGAGCCGTCAGCATTGCAATTTTCCTTAAACGAAATCGTAGCATCAATGTTGCCCATCAGCTTGTAATAGGCATCAAGACCATATTCATATTTGCCGATATACTTGAGATCATCGTAATCGTAAATCTTGTAGGGGTCTATTTCTGTGCCAGCACCGGCGAGCACGTTTACCGTACCGTCATCTACAAGCGTACCCGGCAATATCGGGTCCATGCCCTTGAAGTACGGGTAAGAAACACCTTCCTGGATTTCCCATACCGATTCAAAGTCATAGCTCTTATATGTCGACTGTAGCAGCATTTCAGCAGTAGTCTTGCCCTTCCGACCGATTCCTGCAACAGTGCTGTCAAAGAAGCATGTACTGTCATCTACCACTTTGCTACTGCCGTCCCCAAGAATTCCTTCGGCAGCGTATTCGGGAGTTTTGAACATGCTTGCCGAATAAACGCGATAGACATCCCGCATTCCATCACCAAAGCTGTAGTCATAATCGTTGCCAATAATGCCACCGACATTTTCATGGCCCTTGATAACGTTAACAGAGAACGCATCGGTCAACGTAACGTGGCTCCTTGTGTAGGCAATAATGCCGCCAACATTTTCCGTACCCTTGATCTTTCCGGTCGTTCCGACATAAACAACACTATCTGCGACACTGTAGCCAATCAAACCACCTACAGACCATTCGCCCCGAACATCGCCATTTAAAGAAACGACATGGCTCACGATAGCATTGCGTGATTCGCCAATCAAGGCGCCCACAACCCAAGAGCCAACGACCTTCGTGTTTTCAAGCGTCAAGTTTTGGATTACGCCACTTTCAACATATCCAAACATTCCTGTAAAGTCGCGGGTGGGCTCGTCAATTACCAAATTCTTGATGGTATGATTCTTGCCGTCAAACGTTCCGTAGAAAATATGCACGCTATCGCCTATGGGTTCGAACTTCAAACCTTTAGCATCGATATCGGCAGTCAGTTCGTAATTTCCAAACAGCGGGTACGCAAGGTCGCGCCCAATTTTTTGAAGTTCTGCAAAAGTCGAAATTTCAATCTTGTTCGGGATAGCCACATAACTCGATGTTCCCCACACCGTATCCGTACCGACAACCGCACCAATTCTGTAGCCATAGTACAAAGAATCTCTGCAAAGGGAATCATTTACAAACACCGGCTGCACAGAGCCTGTCCACTTTCCTACAAGTTCGCCATCCACCTCAATGAGTGAGGCTACCACCGGAATTTCTTGCCACTTAGACGCTACCGTCGGAATAGCAATCGGAACAAGAGCCTTTTCCGAGAAACGATTTTCTTTCAGATAGGGAAACGACTTGCCTTCGTCAATATCCCAAATTTTAATAAAGTTTCCCGTAGGGCTACTGCAATAACCCGCATATTCGTAATAAAAGCAGGTGTCCGTACCATCGATAGCATACTCGTCATAACCCACGGTATCCCAACCCGCATAAGATTCCCATTTTAACATCTGGGCTGTCGTAAGGCCAACACCACCCGCACTCGAATCGAGGCCCGAAATTTCGGCATTCCAATAAGAACTAAAAATCGAATCGGGAGAATACCCGACAAGTCCGCCCACATCACCATTCCCTTGAACTGAAGCTGCTGCATAAGAATGAATAATCTTACCACCGGAACCAGCAATGCCACCGACATACCGTTTTCCTTTCACCGAACCCATAGCGAACGAAGCGTACACATAACCACCGTTTCCGACAGCTCCGCCGACATGCGATTCGCCTTCAATGTTACCAAGGGAATACGAATACATAATTCCGCCCTTCTCGTTGTCGCCAACGATGCCGCCGATATCATCATCGAAATCGTATCCGTAAGAATTCAAGTTCATCAAGGAAACACTTGAATAAACCATTCCCTTGGAATAGCCAGCGATGCCACCCACATCATCAATCTCCGATGTTCCCGGAACAATCGAACCATTAGAACGAGAATTATTCACATAACCCGTCAAATAGCCGGCAATACCGCCCACATCTTTTTTCAAGGCTATGATATCTGCATCAACATAGGCAGTATCAAGATTCATGTCCAACTGGCCGACAATACCGCCCACCCGCTGCGAGCCTTTGACAGTCCCCTGGAAAGAGACATCCGCGATAGTCGCTTTAGCGTTATAATCATCCGTGGCATGGCCGACAATGCCGCCTACATAGTTTTGCCCCTGAACAAAACCGTTTGTCACCTTAACGTTCTTGATGGTTCCCATCAACTTTGCAGCCACCGTCGCGACATAGTTCGATTCGGACACCCTACCCGTCACATGGCTATGATCAAAATTCAAGTTGGAAACGGAACCACCCAAGTAAGAAATAAACGCCACATCCCTTTCGCACGGGAGCCAAATATTCAAGTTGCTGATGGTGTGGTTCTGGCCATCGATATTTCCCCAGAAAATAATGCTGTCAGCAGCATCCTTATTCTTACCGATAGAGATAAAACCATTGCAGCCATCCGCATTGCACATTTCGTTTTTTGAAGCAGAGGCATCGATATCTTTTGTCAATACGTAATCCGAAGAATACAGATAGGCGCCCTTGCCTATCGCCTTCAAGTCTTCGTAGTCTTCAATCTGGAAAGGCTTTTCAGCAGAGCCATCCCCCTTCATGGTGCCATTTGCGGCAAAAGACTGAATCGCAAATAATGACAAAACGGCCGAAAAAACAAACCCGATTTTCATAATTCTCCTCGCTTATTTTATCAAAAATATACATTAAAGTTTTTCGAAGGCGCCCTTAAGCCATTCGAAACGGCCCTCAATCCACTGTTTCATGAATTCAACTTCGCCATCATAGGCCGTTGAAAAATCCTGCCCTTCAAAAACATTCCAAATTTTATCGTTGACAGATGCAGAGGGCTTGACCAGCTGCGCGCTCTCGTCTAGATAAGCAATAATATCGTCCTTGCGGGCATAAAAATAATTGAAACGTTCTTTTGCCATTTGAATGAATTCGGGATCTTTAAGGAACCTCGTAAACCAAGGAACCTGTTTCATCAGGAAACCATCTGTCAAATTCGCTTGCGGCAGCCACAGAGAATTCGCGAAGGCCAAATCGTAATCCCAGAAAGGTCCCATCTTTAACTTGCCTTTACGTTCAAGCGTCATGTACCAATTAGACTTATTCGACGGGTTCTTTACGATTTCGGTAACCACAAACCATTCCACCAACGACGGCAAATCTACATACTTCTTGTACCCTTTTTCGGGATCCAGAAAACCGTCAGAAAAAAGAACGCTGTCTATTTTTTGGACAGCCTTTTTCGCATAGGTGTAATTTTCATCATCAACATCAACTTCGGGATGGTGAATTTTCACAGGTCGCGTCAAGTGTTCGACATCAAAAGTTACATCTGACGAACTCGGGTGATTGTCCGGTTCAAGCAAGAAATCTTTCTTGCCTATATCGACCCTGTTCTTGCCGACTTTTAATTTTTCCGCCAGCTGGTAGGTCCCCTTGTGGTCCCCATTCAAATACAATTCTACAAAATGAGTTCTTGGCGTGTACGGTGCGCTAGAAATCGACGACACATAATAAGCCAAGGCGTTCCTTACCATTGTCTTGTCGTAGTGATTCGCCAACAGCACCCAATTTTTATTTTCGGGAAAAGAAAATGGCGAAAATTTGTCTTCGCACTTTAGCCTATAAGGTTTCTTCGGAGGCATCCAAGTGGAATTTCCACGGCCCCTGATTTCGCATTTCACCAGAACATCTTCATCTTGGCCTTCACCCCAAATATGGATATACGCATCTTTGTATTTTGTCTTACTTGTTATATTCGAACCATTCTTTACCTGTATAGATATATAGGGAAGGCCTGTATTGGGGTACGCCACGTCGACTTCTTCAACAGAGCTATATTCGCTATTACTGCAAGCATTCAGCAGAGCGAATAAAGAGGCCAGAATCAGCCCTCTTTTCAAAAAGAAAAATCGAAGGTTCACATTCAAAATATAACAAACGCTTAGGCAAAAAAGAACCCCCGGCATTTGCCGAGGGTCTCCTCAAATGATGTCGCAAAAACTACTTCACTGACACCCGCTGCACCTGGGAACCGATGCGCACCAAGTAATTGCCAGCGGCATTCACCGGAATTGCGAAGTTCTTGCTATGGACAGGTCCCTTGCGAAGGACATGGCCCTGCATATCGAATACGGTGTAAGAGCGAGCCGTTTCAGAGACACCCGACACCTGAATATCGCGGCCAACAGCCATCAGCATGAACTGCGGAACCTGCGCAACGTTCATCAAGCCTTCCTTATTTTTGCTAGAGCTGCTAGACGACTTCGGCGCAGCACTGCTGCTCGAAGATTTTGGCTCAGAAGAAGAACTGCGCGGCATCCTCTCGAAGTGAGCTACAATTGTCGTATCGCTCACCGCTTTGAACGCAAGGAGCGGATCCTTATTATTCACGTCATCAGCCCAGTAAGCGAACTTGAAATTATCAGTGGGCAGTGCTTCAACCGCAACCACTTCTCCATACTCGTATATTCCGTCTTCTTTCAAGCCACCAATACTACCACGACCAACTACGTCAACCTTCATGACAACTTTATAGCGAAGCTTTTCCCACTTGGCATAGAAATCCAACGAGTCCGTGGCATCTTTCGTGATGGATTTTACCGCCTCACCACTGAGTGTAGAATCGGCATACCAGCCCAAGAATGCATAGCCAGTCCGCTTTGCCGTATCGGGGAGCGCCGTTTCAATTCCTTGCATATAGCTTGTGAAATACGCAGCCGTATCGCCATCGAAGGTATGGAAACTCACAGCATGTTCAACACCGCTATAATTCTTGACTACGCCAGAGAAGTTCGGATATTCGTCCACACCAACATTTTGTCCCCAGATAGAGCCGTTCTCGCCACTGTGCAACAAACGCGCCACAGTTCCATTCTTGAACATTTCCATAGCCAAAGGTGTACCGCCATATTCTTCATCATTCTTATATTCCTGATAATAAGAATTCTCTATGGTCGTCCTTTCATCGTTCTCGCCAATCAAATCATACGTAATTGCACCCGTATATAAATCAAGAACCGGTCCTATATTGTAGCTATTGACAATGGTCAGATAATTCTTTTTCTCATAATCGTGCTTCCAGCCAACAAGGCCTCCACCGTAAGTACCTCTGTGCTCGATACGCCCGGCATTATAGCTATTTTCGATATAAAGATCAGTCGCCCCGACATCACCCCCCACAAGGCCGCTAGCACCGATTTCACCATACCCCTGTTCATAGCTATGCACGGTAGACGTACTATAACAGTTGAGAACCTGGATGCCGCCCTGCGCCACGTATTCATAATGAATAGTCCTGCCCATAAGAGCGCCAACAAGATCTCTCGCCGCAAAATAGGATTTTTCGATACCCAGGTTCTTGACAACCACATCTATATAATTGCCACTCTTATCCACGCTCGCGAAAAATCCCGCTCCCCTTCGTTTATCGTCCAGAGAATCGTTAAAATACAATCCCGAAACAGAGTGGAATTTGCCATCAAATACGCCTGCGAATTCCACTATGGGCGTCCATTCCAAGAACTTATGCTTTTCGGCTTCGTTCAGCATGCCGTTCTCATCGATCACATCCTGGTTTACCACGATATCGTTTGCAAGAGACCCGCAGGCATAATGCTCTCGTTCAACACCGTCCGTACCGCCCACGATGGCGGCAAAACCATAAAGTTCCATGGCCGTTCTAATGACATAGCAGCCATCAGCATCCTTCGACGGAATTTCTTTCTTAATCCACTTAGCATAAAACACTTTGTTTCCTGTTTCAGCGGCAGTAATCTCAGCCACGGGTTCACCGCTATATTCGCTATCCGTATACCATCCGGCAAACACATAACCGTCGCGTGAGATTTTACGCGTGAGCGTAAGTCCCGTGCCTTCTACATACGATGTCGCCACATTGGTATCGACAACACCACCAACAGCGTTATACGTAATGTTGCAAATCTTGGACAGTTTAGCCCAGAATTCCCTATCCCCTTCGGAATCAGCCAAGATATTTTTCACGGCATCGCCCGTAAGCTCCTCGTTTTCATACCACCCTTGGAAGACATAACTATCTCGATTAACATACGGAAGACTGAATTCGTAACCGGGAACGTACTTATCCGGATACGCCACAGTGTCGCCTTTATAAGTATGCAGAATCAACCCGGCCATCGCATCCGATGACATCCCCGTAATGGCATCCTTGAAAACCGGATACGGATCTGTACCCACGTCTTGTCCCCACACAGTTCCATCGGCATAATTATAGGTGTAGTTGCGCAGCTGATAGGCCGCGGTGCCATCTTTAAAGAAATTCTCAGGCATCGCGACAGCAAACGAATCAACTGTTCGCGAGGACGTATCCAAGTAAAAAACATTTTCAAAAACAGGGTACCGGCAATCATAGGTATTGCGTTTATCATATGTACCGACAAACCCATGTCGATACCATGTAGAAGCATCCACAGCACCCGTGCTATACGCCCCTTCCACATGGGAACCACACCAAGGCTTGAAGAAGCCCAATACGCCGCCAGAATACCGAGAGTCCGCAATATTTCCCGTATTGTAGGCATTTTCCACAAAGACCTTGCCATCCAAATGACCGATAATTCCACCAGCGGCTTGATACCCACTTATCTCAGCCTCATTGTATGACGTCCTGATATAAACGCCACTGATATAATCGCCTTCTTCGACGGATTCGCCAACAATGCCACCAGAATAACTACCATGAACACTTCCAGTATTGCCGCATTTTTCAATGACAGCAACCCCACCAACGCTGCCTACCATGCCACCCGCAGCTTTAACAGCTTTTATATACGCACTATTGGTAGAGTTCTCAATACGTGCCCTAGCACCATCGTATATATAGCCAACCATTCCCCCAGAAGCACCACCGCCACTCGAAGCAAAGAATCCTGAAGCCCTACAATTTTTGACAGACGCGAACCCCCCAGACACGAAACCATACACTTCACCAATCATTCCTCCTGCATACTTTAAAGCCATCTTCACTTCTATTCGCACATGGCTAAAACAATTTTCTATAGACACAGCCGATCCGGATCCAACAGTCCCGACAATGGCACCAATATTATCGGTTTCACTGTAAAAATACGAATCCACAATCCCTAGATTCTTGACAACAGTAGTGTCCCCTTTCGAGGAATTTAATTCCGAGAAAAGACCTGCAGGCGTTTGCGCGGCAAACAATGTGGTATCCCGCATTTTTACGTAATACAATCCTGAAATCGTGTGATTCTGACCATCAAAAACTCCAAAAAATTTGGACATCGGAATCCACGGGACAAAGTTCGCCGTATCCGCAACATTGAGCGAATCGTCTTCGGTCAAGACATTCTCGTTCACGACGATATCGGCAGTCAGCTTCACACACCCGCCAAACGATGGATTAAATGTGCCCAGAAGATCGGCAAATCCATAAAGTTCCTCGGCACTGGAAATCTCGTAGCAATCGTCTACAAGTGCAGGAGTTTTAGGAGTAATCGTCTTTGCCGCATTTGCAAACGGGGCAAGCAGGGCGACGAGGGCAAACAGGATTCCCTTTTTCATAAACATGATTTCTCTCCTTCTCGGGACTATTAAAATAAATATAGGTATAAAAAAAGGAGATCCCCGGCCAAGCCGGGGATGACAAATTGAAAAAAGGAACCCCCGGCAAATGCCGAGGGTTTCCTTTGCATAAGAGATTCGTGAGAACTAGCTCAAGCGAGAAATCATGTAACCGGCGCAGACTGCGGTACCGATCACGCCAGCCACGTTCGGGCCCATGGCGTGCATCAAGAGGAAGTTCTGCGGGTCATACTTGGCACCTTCCACCTGAGACACGCGAGCAGCCATCGGCACGGCGGACACGCCAGCAGAACCGATGAGCGGGTTCACAGGGTTGTTGGGAGTGCACTTGTTCATGATCTTAGCAAGGAAGAGGCCTGCAGCGGTCGAGAAACCGAAGGCCACCACACCCATAGCGATAATCATGAGGGTCTGCGGACGGAGGAAGATGTCGGCAGACATCGTGAGACCCACGGAAGTACCGAGGAAGATAGTCACGATGTTCATGAGTTCGTTAGAGGAGGTCTTCACCAGGCGTTCGACAACGCCGGCTTCCTTGAAGATGTTACCAAGCATGAGCATGATGATAAGAGCAGAAGCATCGGGCACCACGAGGATGCACACGATCATCACCATCACGGCAAACACAATGCGTTCGGCCTTGGACACCTTGCGCAGAGCCTTCATACGGATCTTGCGTTCCTTGTCGTTGGTCATGAGGCGCATGATAGGCGGCTGAATCAGCGGAACGAGAGCCATGTAAGTGTAAGCTGCCACGGCGATAGGTCCGATGAGGTGCTTTGCTAATTTGTTTGCAGTAAAGATGGAGGTCGGACCGTCGGCACCGCCGATGATACCGATAGAGGCTGCTTCACCAAGAGTAAAGCCACCGAAAGCCACAGCGCAGAACATGGTCGCAAACACGCCGAACTGAGCGCCACCGCCGAGGAGCAGTGTACGCGGGTTAGCGATAAGCGGTCCGAAGTCCGTCATGGCACCCACGCCCAAGAAGATGATGGGCGGGAAGAGTTCCAGGTGGATACCCTGGCTGATGTAGTAATAGAGACCGGCAGTCGGGGTAAACATACCTTCGATGCTCCAGCCACCATCGTAGAATCCCGCACTCGGGATGTTCACCGCCAGTGCACCGAGCGAAATCGGCAAGAGCAACAGCGGCTCGTACTTTTTGACAATCGCCAAGTACATCAGGACGAAACTCACGATCCACATCACGATCATCGAAGGGGTGACGTATGCGAATCCGGTGTCGCCTGCGAACTCAACGACCGAATTTAAAAGAGAACTCATTTATCTGTACCTCTTAGGCGATGGTCATGAGAGTCTGGCCGTCGACGACAGTGTCGGTTTCCTTGACGGCAATGGAGTTCACGGTGCCGGCGCACGGAGCGACGACCGGGTTTTCCATCTTGAGAGCTTCGATGATAGCCACTTCCTGGTTGGCGGTAACGGTGTCGCCGACCTTGACCTTCAGTTTGAACACGGAGCCAGCGAGCGGGCTCTTGACTTCGGTACCACCGGCAACAGCAGGAGCGGCGGCAGGAGCAGCGGCAGCGACCGGAGCGGCAGCAGGAGCGGCGGCAACGGCGGCATTGGAATCAAGAACTTCTACTTCGACATCGTAGGTCTTGCCTTCGAAACTGATACGGACGGTTTTCTTCATTTTGATATTTCCTGGCTTAAAAGCCTGTTGAGTTTTAAAAGTTTACCTTACTTGACGATCGTCCAAGCAGGAGAGTTAATGTTTCTGTAAGCAGTCACGCGGCAGGGCTGACCAATAGCCTGGGTCGCCGCTGCGGTCACGAGGGCGAGGAACTGGTCGTTGCTCATGCCCGGGTGTTCTTCGAGGGCTGCCACGGCGGCAATGCCGAGGAAAGCCTGGAGCTGCTTGTTGGTGAAGCCCGGATGAACGCTCTTGGCGTTCGGATCCCAGTCGCAGTGGGCAGGACCGATGGTCACCGGAGCTGCAGCGGCGGGAGCGGCGGCCGGAGCAGCCTTAACTGCAGGTGCCGGAGCCTTGTCCTTGTTGAGGCCGAGCTTGGCCATAATGAAGTTCATGAGGTAGCAGAGCACCGTGAGGCCCACGATGACGCACATCACCACGATAAGGCCGGTTGCCTGGAATTCGATCAAGGAGCCGATACCGAAGGTGTCGGAGTCACCCTTACAACCCTGTTCGGTCGAGAATTCGCCCTTGCAGTAGGTCGAGCCCAGCTTGGCCTTGGCGATCGGGAGGACCTTGTGGCCGCCAGCGTTTTCGATAGAATCGCGAACGTCGCGTGCAAGAACTGCCTGATCATAGGTCTTATAGAGAACCGAATGGTTACCAGAGTGGGTTTCCACGATCTTGTAAACCATGTCGTCATTCATACCCGGCATAGAAAGCTGCTCTTGAACCTGAGCGGCATCGGAGGGGAGCATGAGTCCGAGTTGTTCATCGAACTTGCCCTTCACCTTTGCTGCAGGCTTCGAAGCAACGAGAGCCGGCTGCTGCACATCCTGGGCCGGAGCGGCGGGAGCCACCTGAGCTTCGGGTGCATTGGTCTGTGTTTCGTTCATATTGGATTCAATCCATTCTTTTGGGTTTCTGTTTTGTAAAAATCAGCGACGAAAATTTAGAAAAAGCGGCGTTTGAATAACGCCGCCGAAAGCTACATCACCCCGGTTTCGAGACCTTTTACGGGTATATAACGAGCCGAACCATCAGGAGAGATAATCATGGCCACCCCGGCCATGTAATTCACCCATTTCCATTTTTCGTAAAAGCGCACATTCGCATGCCCATTCGTCGTGTAGGCAAGCAGCGGGACAATCAGGTAGTCGTGCGAAATCAAGAAGTTCACCCGCTTCATTTTGCCCAAATTCGCCAAAATTTCATTTTTCAGCAATTCTTCGCTGCGCATTTCCAAGTCGTAGAATACATCTGGGTAAGCCCCCAAAAAAGCATACTTGGAACATACCACCCAGCCGCCGCCATCGGAATTCGAATAGCTTTCAAACTTCACGCTGTCTTTCATGTACCAGTCGCCATCGAGGCCGGCAAGCACTTCTAAATCGTATTTTGACTGACCATAGCCTTCGGCGATATTTTCGCAGGTTTCTTGAGTGCGAGTATAGCCCGAATAACCGAAATAAAATTTTTCCTGATTCACTGCGGCAAGGCGCTTCCCCAAATCCTGGGCGTACTTTTTCCCGTTGTCGGTCAAATGCCCCTTTGGGCCCGTTTCGCCTGTGCGTTCGCTGTGACGAAGAATGAATACAGCCTTTTCGTCGGCAGCCAAGTTCGCATAAACTTCGACTAGGTCGGTAAAGCCATCTGCTTCTTGCGGGGTGGCAAGGCGCCAGGCTCCGGCATCGTAAATGTAATAGTTGTCATGGATGACGCGGCCTTCGCGAATTTCCCGGTCGTATTCACCCGGGCCAAAGCCCACTGTATCTTTTTCCATGGGTTGCGCAAGGCGCCACTGAAATCCATTCGCATCGCAAATAAAACGCACCGCGGAATGGTCCGACGTTTCGTAGTCATTTGCGAAATAAGCACTTTGGCCTTGATTCACATAAGTTACCGTACCCGCATTCGCATCGGAGCAAGTTTCAAAAGCGTAAGCCAGCGGAATAAAGCCACGCATGTAGCGCTCAAAATTCGGCACATTTCCGCCATAGGTAGACGTTACGTTGTTTCGAATTTCGCCATAGCGCCAGTTGCTATCGAGCCCTACAATCCAGTCCGCAACCTGAATTTTCCAATTGGGGTCATTCCACACGCCATCGCCCTTCAAGTCTTCGCCCAAAGTGCCGATAAAGTTCTGCGTTTCTTCTTTGCTTAAGCGATTCTGCATCATCGCCGAAATCGCAAGCAACACCGCGTTAGAATCCATTGCATACTGCAGGGAATCAACCCCGAAGGCCGCAAGCGTTTCATACTTGGCGCGTTCTACCGCAGAATCCAACGGGACATGGTTCATCAAGTGCTGATCCACTCGAGGGCGAGCCAACAAATCCAATATACTATTCACGCTAACGGAATCAGTAGAATCTGCAGCAGCAATCTGTTCTTCAAGAATTTCAAAAACATAAAGCGGCGCATTGATTGGCTCAATCACTTGAACCGCCTGAGTATCGGGCTTTACCTCTGTCGAGCCCTCGTTTGAAGAGTCGCCTCCATTTACGACACTACCGCTATTTTCTGAACTGCACCCAAACAAGAACAGGGTTACTGCCAAGGCAGCACCCAAACATTCCACACACCACTTTTTTTTCATACGCAACCTACATCGTCATGGTTCCGGAATCTAGTCCCCTCACCGGAACATAGCGAATGGTTCCGTCTTTCCCCATGATGATTGCAAGCCCCGCCAAGTAGTTAATCCATTGCTTGGTATCAAAGTAGCGCAGGTTCACCTTCTTGTCGGTGAAATACGCCGTCAGCGGAACCACAAACATGTCGTGCGAAATGAACACGCCCACTTTTTTCACTTTCGAAAATTCGGGTTTGATCACTTCATCAATATACTTTTCACTGTATTCTTCAAGATCGTAGTAAGCATCGGAATACGAACCCTTGTACGTATACTCAGAAGCCACAACCCAGCCACCGCCATTGTTACTCTTGTACTGTTCGAGCTTGTTGTTGTCCTTCACGTACCATTCGCCATCAAGGTCTTCGTTGGTATTCTTTTCAATGCTCGAAATGCCTGCACCAAGTGCGATGTTTTCGCATGTTTCAAAGCTACGCGTGTAGGTCGAATTCGCAAAGTAAATGTCTTCGCCCTTGAACTTTTCACCCACGCTCTTCGACTGAGCTTTACCTTCGTCGGTCAAGTGGCCGTTCTTACCAGTATCGTCGCTACGCTTGGCATGGCGCAAGAAGAAGATGACCTTTTCGCCCGATTTCAGATTCTTGTAAACATCTTCGATGTCTTCGAATTCCTGAATGTCATCGCTAGTCGCGACTCGCCATTTTTTGTTTTCATCATCGTAAACGTAGTACGTTTCTTTATCAACGCGACCGTTCTTAATTTGGCCAGGATATTCGCCCTTGCCGTAACCGTAGGTATCCTTTTCGACAGCGGTAGCGGCGCGCCATTCATGCGTATTGGCATCGCAAATAAAGCGGACTGTCGGACCCGGCTGATCGTAGCCGCCTCCGCAGAAGTAGGCACTCAAGCTGTTCGAAATGCACTTGACCGTATCGGCATTCTGCGCATTGCAATCGCCAAAGTTATAAGCCCTAGACCAGAATCGTTTCAAGTGCTTTTCAAAGTCGGGCACCTTGCCCATATTCCAGCTAGCAATGTTATTGCGAATGGTCGCGTAAGAACCGCTTGTATCAAGCACCATGAGCCAGTCAGCAAGGTCGGCCTTTGCGTTGTTGTCGTCCCAGTTGCCATTGCCCTTAATGCGGTCGGCAATGCCTGCGGCATAAGAAACCATTTCAGAGCCCGAACCCTTGCGCTGCATCATGATAGAGATTGCAAGCAAGGCGCCACTGTATTCATCGCCATCAAAGAGTCCGATATCTTCGGCAAAGCGGCCATCGGTCGTGAGTTGCTGCTGTTGCTGTCCACCAAAATTCCAGCCGCCAAAGCCACCGCCATTTCCGCCACTAGAACTGCCAGAAGACTTATCCCACTGGATTTCAAAGCTCGAAAGAATTTCACGCAAAGCCTGCGCCTTGACAGCGCGAACCGGCTGGTTGTTGCCACTGTTTTCCACAAGCTTGAGCACGCGCGGAGCTTCCATGTGAGTCAAGATATTCACGTTCACCGTATCTTTTTCGGTCACGTCGACCACGGCTTCAAGAGTCACCGGCGACGAAGAAAGTCCGCCCGTCAGTTCATTCCTAAAGTAACCGTTTGCCTTAACGCGCAAATACGGCGACACAAAGTCGACGCTGTCGAAATTGAAATTGCCATCGCCATTCAAAATACAAGTCTTGTGCGTACGCTTGGAATCGGCCAAATGCTGCGTACTGTCAAGTTCGATTAGCTTAATCGAAGTACCATAGCGGAACGGGCCCTTTTCGGCAACACCCACAAGATGCGCCCCCACCATACGCGGCACAGCCGAAGAATCATCGACAGCCGATGTATTTACGGAACTGCCACCACCGCCAAAGTTACCCCAAGGCGAGCTATATCCACCAGTCGAGCCCTTCTCATCGTCATCACCGGCATCTTCGCCAGTCACCATCACGCCATTGCGACAAGAAATTCCTGCCGTTTGAGCAACAGCGTCAGAAGGGACCCATTCCTTAGCCAAGCAAAAATACAAGACATTTTCGCTCTTGACCAAGAAGGACTCGCCTTCGTTTTTAGCAGTACATTCCGGCAGGGCATCTACATCGACCACCACCGTGGTATCTTCAATAACCGGATCTTCAACACCAATAACAGGACCCGTCGAAGAACTGGAATTGCCAGATTCGGAGCCCCCTTGACCACCGGAAGAGCCTCCGGCACTAGACGACAAAGGACGTCCTAAAGAATCTTTCTGGACAACGCCGCTGGATTTTTTATCCCAACGAGAACCGCTCGAGCGGCCATTATCGTCGCCATCATCATCGTATCTGTCACCATATTCATCAGGATCATTTTCATCTTCAAAAGAAGAGGAATTGCCAGAACACGCCTGCAAAGAGAAGGCGAACCAAGCAGAGATTATAATCCAAAACAGGCGATTCATTCGTCGATCCTAAAAAGCTATTCGCAATATAACAAGAAACTACTTTTTTTTCAATAAAAAAGCCAATAGAATTCACCAAAGACCCCCGCCTGTACAGGGGCAATGAGTAGAATCACGAAAAAACTGCAAAAACGGAACTTTTTAGCGCATTTTTCCGGTTTCGAGGAACCTGGAATG
Source organism: Fibrobacter succinogenes (assembly GCA_902794535.1). Lineage (GTDB taxonomy): Bacteria > Fibrobacterota > Fibrobacteria > Fibrobacterales > Fibrobacteraceae > Fibrobacter > Fibrobacter succinogenes_O. The sequence continues at coordinate 14,605 of CADBHQ010000017.1, forward strand.
CATTTCAAAAGCCCTTTCCAAGGCCAAAGGCATGTGCAAACCCTTCGCATGTTTCAGGCTATATTCCAAGAAATCGGTGAGCGGTTCGCGGAAATCCGGGTGCGCACAATTCTTGATAATGAGTCTTGCACGTTCTTCGGCAGCAAGGCCACGCAAGTCGGCAAGACCCTGTTCCGTCACGAAAATCATGGTATCGTGATCGGTCTGGTCCACATGGCTCACGTAAGGTACAATCGAACTGATGGCGCCGTCTTTTGCGACCGATGGCGTCAAGAAAAATCCGAGAGCACAGTTGCGGGCAAAATCCGCTGCGCCGCCGATTCCGTTCATCATCGAAGAGCCCGAAACCAAGCTGCTGTTCACGTTGCCAAAGATATCGGCTTCAAGCGCCGTATTCATGGAAATCACGCCCACGCGGCGAATCACGTCGGGGCTGTTGCTCACTTCTTGCTGGCGAAGCACCAAGTGCTTTTTCCATTCGCCCGCATTTTCGACAAATTCCTTCTGTGCGCCTTCAGACAAAGTAAGAGCGGTACCCGAAGCGACGCCGAGTTTACCCTTCTTTAAAAGCGGGAACACAGCTTCTTGAATGACTTCGGTAAAAAGATCAATCGTTCCAAGGCGGCTGTCATCGGACATAGCGCTAAGGACAGCGTTTGCCACCTTGCCCACGCCACTCTGGAAGGCCATTCCCTTGGGGAGTCTGCCCTTGCTTTCTTCAAAGCAAATAAAGTCCAGAATGCGTTCGCCAATGTTTCTAGAGACAGCATCTGGTTCCACGAACGGATTCACTTCGTCGAGGCGAGATGTTTCGACAACGGCGATGACCTTGTTCGGATCGATTTTTACGAATTCAGAACCCACGCGATCGCCGGCACTGTAAATGGCAAGCGGTTTTGCATGCGGCGGAAGTTCCGGGAGCGCGGTATCGTGAATTCCCATGAAGGAATCACCTAGGCGCGTATTCAATTCCAAAATAATCTTGGGCGCCATCTCGAGGTAAGTCACCGAGTTTCCGCCCGAAGTCGAAAGGCATACACGACCGTCGCTCAATATGGCAGAGACTTCGATGACAGCGACCGTCGGCGCGGGCACTGCACCTGTACGCACCAGGTACCCCATTTTGCCGAGATGGGCATCGATATACTTGATTTGGCCAGCGTTAATCGCCTTGCGTAAACTCGGATTGCTCTGGTAAGGCATTCGAAGCGACACCGCCTGCGCCCGAGCTAAAGCCCCGTCGCAGCTGTCGCCCGTAGAAGCTCCAGAAAAAAGCGTGACCTTAAAAGGCTTGCCTTCGGCATGCAACTTTTCGGCACGCGCGGCCAAAGCCGTGGGCACCTCTTTGGGGTAACCGGCCAAAGTAAAACCGGAAACACCCAGCACATCACCATCATTGATCATCGCCGCGGCATCGGCCGCCGAACACTTTTTCGCATCAATCCAAGTCATAGTGCCGTAAAAATAATTTTTTAGATTTTCCCGTGTGAAACATTTTATCAAATACAACTTGATTGGCGTTATGAACACGCTCATTACCCTAGCATCTGTCTGGGTGATGCACCAAATACTCGACTGGAATCTGGAACTTTCGAACTTTCTCGGATTTATCTTTGGAGCCATCAACAGCTACTTGATGAACCGCATTTGGAATTTCAAGAGCCATAACCGCAAACGCACCGAAATCATTCGATTCATTATCGTGTTCCTTGCGGCCTACGCCTTGAACTTTGTAACGCTCGAAGCCACCGTTTACGTTTTGAACACCGCCTGGTGCAAACCGTTTACCGACTTCATTTCTCAATTCATGAAACCCGGTTTCTTCGCAAATATCGTCGCCAACGGTGTGTACGTCATCGCAAGCTTTACGCTCTACAAGAAGTGGGTTTTTAAAAAATAGCTCTAAAAAAAACGTTGTTCGCATATACAAAAAGGGCGCCTTGCGGCGACCCTTTTTTGCAGCTGAGCTGCACAAGCTTTTCAAGAATTCCGATTAGAACGGTACGAGTTCAACACGGCGGTTCTTGGAGCGGCCCTTCTTCGTCTTGTTGTCGGCGATCGGCTTGTCGGAGCCGAAGCCCACGGCGCGAACGCGGTCAGAAGAAATACCGTTCTGGATGAAGTAATCCACCACAGCCTGGGCACGATCCTGAGAAATCTGCTTGTTCTTGTCTTCGGAGCCCGTATTGTCGGTATGACCCTGGACTTCGATGTTGGCGGTGTTGAACTTCTTCATGAGTTTCACGATGTTGTTCAGAGTCTTGTAGCTTGCCTTCGTGAGCTTCGTAGAACCGCTCTGGAAGTTAATACCCTTCTTCAACTGTTCGAGGTCTTCAGCCTTGTTGAGCGGGCAACCCTTCTTGTCGATACGCACGCCTTCGAGGGTGTTCGGGCACTTATCGAGGAAGTCAGCCACGCCGTCCTTATCGCTGTCAACCGGGCAGCCCAAGGTGTCAACAGATGCACCCTTCGGAGTATCCGGGCACTTGTCGAGACCATCGTACACGCCATCCTTGTCAGCGTCAGCGGCACAACCCACAGAGTCAACCGGCACGCCGGCCTGGGTGTTCGGGCACTGGTCAATTCCATCAGGTACGCCGTCCTTGTCGAAGTCGAGCGGGCAACCCGTGTTGTCAACATTCAAGCCGGCCTTAGTATCCGGGCACTTGTCGAGAGCATCAGGTACGCCATCCTTATCTGCGTCAGCCGGGCAACCGGTAGAATCAACAGCCACGCCCTGCTTGGTGTTCGGGCACTGGTCAGCGGCATCCGGAATACCGTCGCCGTCGAAGTCGCCTTCGCAACCTTCAGCATTCACCTGAGCACCTTCGCGGGTGTTCGGGCACTTGTCCATAGCATCGGGCACGCCATCCTTGTCTGCGTCAGCCGGGCAACCGAGGGTGTCAACCGGGAGACCAGCAGGAGTATTCGGGCACTTGTCGAATGCATCAGCAATGCCGTCCTTGTCAGCGTCAGCCGGGCAACCGGTTTCATCGACCTGGAGACCAGCCGGAGTATTTTCGCACTTGTCGAGACCGTCGTACACGCCGTCCTTATCGGTATCCTGCGGGCAGCCGACAGAGTCCGCCTTCACGCCAGCCTGGGTGTTCGGGCACTTGTCGAGAGCATCAGGCACGCCATCCTTGTCGAAGTCCGGTTCGCAACCGAGAGAATCAACCGGAGCGTTTTCGCGAGAGTTCGGGCACTTGTCAAGACCATCGAGGATACCATCCTTATCGGAGTCCATCGGGCAGCCAACGGTATCGATCGTTGCACCAGCCGGAGTACCTTCGCACTGGTCAAGACCATCCGGCAGGCCATCCTTGTCGCTATCGACCGGGCAGCCAACAGAATCAACAACAACCTTTTCAATCGTGTGTTCGCACTTGTCTTCGCCATCAGGTACGCCATCGCCGTCTTCGTCACGCTTGGCATTGCCGCCAAAGCGCCAGGTCAGAGCAGCAGTCACAGCAACCGTCGGGGTCGGAGCATAGCCGTAGCTAACCGGGCCAGTCGTGTTGTCGTGATGAATGGTGTGTTCCTTGACGTTCTTCATTTCTTCGTCAATGTCATAACCGAGGTTAGCCAAGGTGCGGAAAGCAATGTCTGCACCCAAGGCAATGTCGATGTTCCACGGCAGGTGGAAACGGAAACCCGGAGTAAGGAGCATCGGGTCGTCCATCGGGTCGCGACGGTAAGCACCTTCTTCGACACGCATTTCACCAGAGTATTCAACAAAGATATCCATCCAGCTGGTCGGCATGATGTTCAAAGCCGTACCGTAAACCAATGTGTTGGTTCCCTTGCCGGCATAGACAAAGCCTGCATGGGTGTTCCACAAGACCGGCACTCCAAGTGCGCCGAAGTTCAAGGAGAGCACCAAGGTTCCAGCAAAGTTAAATTCGGTAGAAGTATACGGGTTGGTCTTATCACCATCGTCATTCAAATACCAAGCATGACGGGGACGCACGCCCACGTTTTCGTCACCGGTCGGGATATAGACATCGCCCTGGATAGCAAGGCCAAAGAAGCTGTTGGCATCGCCAACGAGACCGGCCTTCAACCAAATATCCACGTCACCGCGGCTGGCTTTCCAAATATCGCCTTCGCCCTTTTCCTTTAGGTTAGCGTGGTCGTAGTACAGCGGAAGAGCCACACCGAGGTCCAAGAAATCGCGCAGACCGATTGCGGCATGAACATTACCCGAAAGGGTTCCTGCCTGACCATGGAAAGCACGTTCCTGATTTCCCTGATAGATCACGCCACCACGAGACTGAGACCAGGAGTCCGTAGAAATATCGCCACCCGTACCGAGTTCAATACCCCACTGACCCAACGTATAGGCGTTGTGTTGATGAATACCGGAGGTACCGCCCTGAAGCCCGGACTGGGCAAAAGCAAGACCGCCAGCGACTAGTGACAAAGCAATGATTTTTTTCATTGTATCCCTCGCATGTCTTTATTACATTTTGTTTCCAATGTAGTATTTTCAGCAAATTAAAAACTCCGTGTGACGCCGCTCACACCCCAAAATGACCGCAATTTCTGTAGATTTGCAACCAAATGTTCTTAATAGGCATCTAATTAGCGATTATGGACCCGATTTTATCAATACAAAATATCCGCCGAGACTTCAAAATGGGCGATGAAACAGTCCACGCATTGCGTGGAGTTTCTTTTGATATCTACCCCGGTGAATTCGTGACCATCATGGGTACAAGCGGATCTGGCAAGTCGACCATGCTGAACATTTTGGGTTGCATGGACAAGCCGACCTCCGGTGAATACATTCTAGACGGACAACACACCGAAAAATTAAAGCGCGACGCACTCGCGAAAATCCGCAGCAAAAAACTCGGGTTTGTGTTCCAGAGTTACAATTTGCTCAGCCGTACCACGGCTATTGAAAACGTAGAACTCCCTTTGTTGTATAATTCCAGCGTGTCTGCCGCAGAGCGCCACCGCCGCGCAATCGAAGCATTAAAAATGGTCGGACTCGAAAGTCGTATGAACCATTTGCCAAACCAGCTTTCGGGTGGCCAGCAACAGCGAGTCGCCATCGCACGCGCCCTTGTCAACGACCCGGTGATTATCCTCGCCGACGAAGCAACCGGTAACCTAGATACGCGAACCAGCTACGAAATCATGATGATTTTCCAGGAGCTAAACCGTCAAGGAAAAACCATCGCCTTCGTGACGCATGAACCCGACATTGCCACCTTTAGTGGGCGTACCATTACGCTGCGCGACGGGCTCCTTAAGAAAGATGTGAAAAACGAAAACGTGCAAGACGCCAAGGCCGCCTTCGAAGCACTCCCTCCGCCAGAAACGTTTGAGGAGGAATAATGTCACCATTCACTCTAATCAAAATCGCACTCAAGGCATTGCTCCGTAACCGCATGCGCACCTTCCTTTCGGTGCTCGGCATCGTGATTGGTGTTGCGGCGGTGATTGCCATGGTCGCCATGGGCGAAGGCTCCCGAATTTCTATCAAAGAACAGATGACGGCGATGGGGTCGAACGCCATCATTATCATGCCAAACCGTGACCGACGCGGCGGTGTGCAGCAGGAATCTACCAGCGAACTCCTTGAAGAAGCCGACATCATCGCTATCCGCGAAAATGCTACCTACATTAACGGAGTCTCCCCCATGATGACTGTGGGCGGGCAAGCGATTGTAGGCAACAACAACTCCCCCACAACTTTGAGCGGTATTTCTGCCGACTACCTCAAGATTCGTAACTACGAAATCGAAGACGGCGTGATGTTCGATGACGTCACGGACCGCATGTCTAAAGTCTGCGTAATCGGTCAAACCGTCGTCAAGAACCTGTTCCCTGAAGGCGACCCGATTGGCAAGACGATTCGCTACAAGAACATTCCCCTGAAAGTCATCGGGACCTTGAAAGCAAAAGGCTCCGGCGACTTCGGGCAAGACAACGACGACGTAATTTTCACGCCTTACCAAACGGTCATGCGCAGGTTTTCTGCAACCACAAACATCCGCCAGATTTTTGCAAATTCTATCGGTGAAGGTTACGCCGAAAAGGCAACCGAAGAAATCATGGGAATCCTGAAGGAACGTCGCGGCTGGACTAAGCCCGTTGACCCGTTCCGCGTATTTACGCAAGAAGAAATGATTCAAACGATTACGAGTACTTCTGACATGATTTCTTTGGTACTCACGATTATCGCAGGAATTAGTTTGTTTGTAGGCGGTATCGGAATTATGAACATCATGTATGTGTCTGTCACGGAGCGTACTAAAGAAATAGGCCTGCGAATGGCCATCGGTGCCCGCGGCAAAGATATTATGTTCCAGTTTTTGTTCGAATCGGTGATTATTAGCCTGCTTGGCGGCGTTATCGGAATTGCGCTTGGCATTGCCGCCTCCGAAATCGTAAAAATCGCCTTCAATATGCCCATGAGCGTCTCTGTTACCAGCGTCATCGTGAGTTTTGCCGTATGCTTTGCAACAGGCGTATTCTTTGGCTGGTACCCCGCCCGCAAGGCAAGCCGTCTTGACCCCATCGAAGCCTTAAGATTCGAGTAATCCAGACAAATGCGCAGGGCGAGAGTTACGAAATACAAAAAAACGTGATCTTCGCCACATGACTATACTATTTGCCGACAAGCGAAGAACACCCTGCGAACAGAATCTGCATCATACGCAACGGGAGCACTGAAAATAATTGCATCTCAAAAAAAATGATGTTATATTATGCTTACATCATTAGGAGGATGTATGCATAATAAAAAAAATACGGGGGTTATAGTTTCTACCCTGGCCGCTATTTCTGCAACCGCAGCATTTGCCGCCACCACACCTTACGACCTGATTCGCCCGACCTGGCCTTTGAGCTGGGACGCAAAGGTCTTTGAAAATTTCGACACGACCGTGACCAAGAAACACGGCGTATTGAATATTCCCGCTACGCCGGCAAGTTTTAAAGCGGGCGCCATGATGCCCGACACCTTGGACCAGGCTTACCTTGATGCTATCAACACCAAGATTTCGCCAATCCGCGTGAACCAGGCGGGTTACCTCAAGAGCGATACGGAACGTCAGTTCTACTTTGTGGGCACCAAGGCCTCGGAATTCGAAGTCGTGGATGCCGATGGCAAGTCGCTCAAAACTAAAGTGACCGGAACTCTTACGACAACCGAAGTCGAAACCCAAAGCGACTGGACCATTATTGCCGGCACCGACGTAACAAGCAACGACCAAAAACGCTACCAAGTTGAAATTACCGGACCTTCCGGCAAAATCTTTGTCGGTAAAATCCCGCAGAGCGTACCTACCGAAACACGTTTACGCATTAAGGTGGGTGACGAAATTTCCAGCACATTCATTGTGAGCGACAACGTTTACACCATGGCAAAGGATGCCACGCTTAAGTTCTTTGGCATCCAGCGCAGTGGCGATTCCAAGTCTTGGTTCCATGGCCCGAGCCACACCAAAGACGGCGGCGGTGCTATTGTCACCGGTTCTGAAGATGTTCGCGGTCCCTTTGACGCCTCTAGAGCAGGTTCATTGGCAGGCGGTTGGTACGATTGTGGCGACCACCTGAAGGAATCACAAACGCAAGCCTACGCTTTCATGACCCTTGCCGTGATGTCTACCACCAATCCCGCTAAGGATGTGGACCACTACGACTACAACCAGGGAGAATTTATCAAGACCGACGGCGTGCCCGATGTTTTGCGCGAAGCCAAGCACGGTGCAGACTTTTTCTTGAAAGCTTACGAATTTGCCAAGGGTGTCGTTGACGACATGCCCGTTTCTGTGGGTAACTTCGGTAGTGACCACAGCTGGTGGGGACGCCCCGAAGCTCAGGATTATCTTCCGACCGATAACTCCGCCCTTGCAGAAGACCGCGGAGGTCCCGCCACAAGAACAGTCCGTCTCGGTGAACTCGGCGCCAACATTTCCGCCGAAATAGCAGCAGGCCTCGCAATCCTTTCCAAGGACTATGCCACCTACGACAAGAAGTTTGCAGACAGCTGCTTGGTGGTAGCAGAAAAGATGTACGCCTTCGCCAAGGATTTGGCCCAGGGCAAGACTTTCACAAACAACGAGGCTATCTTCAGTACACCTGCCTACAACGGCAACAACGAATACTTCGATGATCTAGCCCTTGCATCGGTCGCACTTCTGTACGCCACCAGTAAAAAGGATTACGCCGACGATATGATTCGCACCAAAAACCTCTATGCAAGTCAAGCAGTCGCTGATGGCGTAGGTTACTTCGCAGGCGGGTGGTTCTCTACTTCCGAAAAAGGCATGCTAAAGAACGCTAAAAATACAAGCTGGGCAAACGCACACTCCTACGCTCTGTATGCGTTGTATAAGCTGATTCTTGCCGACAAGACCAAGGCTACAACTGAATACGGCCTTACCGAAGAAGAACGTCTGGCAGCTATTGAAGACTGCCTTGCCGACATGATTGCCAACCTTGGCGATGTGAGCTATGGGTCTACAGGATCCATTGAACTCCCGGCAGATGGTTTATCTTGGAAATATCATACGGTTAAATATGACCCCACTTGGTATTCCATGATGACCGACCAAGCTTGGATTTTCAACCGTTATCAAGTCGGAAATATCTTTGAAGTATTGGCCTACGCCGACGTAGCCGCCGATATCGAAAAACAGGGTATCAAGCTCCCGACCATGGCGACCACCGGCCTTAAGGCAAGCGACATGTTCCAGCTCGGCATTAACCAGTTGAACTACATGTTCGGTATAAACCCGTGGGACATTTCCCTTGTGTACGGCGTGGGTGATAAGAATGATGCCCACCCACACCACCGCGGCGCAAACCCCGAAGGTAAAAATGCTCCGGGTTTCAGTTACAAATACAACTGCCCCGTAGGTGCCCTTTTGGGCGGACTCCCACCCTCCGCAACAAACTCTTGGGTTCCACAAAATAAAAGCTGGGAAGACTACCACATCTCGGAAACTTGCCTTGACGCATCTGCAACACTTCTGTCTGCCCTTACCCTTGTAAGCAACGGCGGCAGTGACTACTACGAAAAGAAGTGCGACAACTGCGATACCACAGAAGTTCAGCCCTTCTCTGGTGAAATTTATGCAACGGCATACCATTATTTCTGGGCCGACAGCATGGATTATTTCAACATCAACCTTTACAATGAATCTCTTGAAGATGCTGACAGTGTTGTCGCCTACATTTACTTCGACGCAACCGAAGAAGACATTTCTTCTTGCGGAGCTTCGTTCCTTGTAGACATCTGCCAAGCATACGATATGGCCGGATTTAACAAGCCTTGTTCTGACGCAACAACAACAATGACAAGAAACATAAGTATGCCGAAAAAGGTCGACGACTCCTACAACAAAGACAAAAAGACCTACACCTGGGAACAGGCCATTGGCGTCGGAACTCTCAGTTTTGGAAGAAGATTGAGACTTGACGTAGGCGTTTCCGCTGGTACAGCGTCAGACGGCAAATGCTCTCCCATTCTTGCCCACGCCAAGGTCAATGTCACAAGTGGTTGGAGTTTCACCGCCCACACGGCAACCAAGGACGCCCCCGCTTACGATGGCACACCCGATTGGGATAAGGACCAGGGCGACATTCAGCAGCCTCCTCAGGATCCCTACATCGTTCTCCGCAGCAAGGGCAAGCTCTTGTGGGGTTACGGCCCGGGCAAGACCACCAGCGACCGCGAAGGTTTTGTACCGACGAAGACAAATATCGCCAAGGCTCGCATGCAGGTGAACAAGAACAAGCTCTATGTGCTTGCCTCTGCTCAGGGCTCCAAGACCGTGAAAATCTTTGACCTGCTCGGCAACCAGCTGATGGCCAAGGACTTCTACGGAACCCGCACCGAAGTGAACCTCGCGAAACTTCCGCACCGCGGCGCCCTGATTGCAAGAGTCGTTCAAAACGACAAGGTTCTTGCCACCCAGAGCATTATGGTGAAGTAGTTCTCAATACTGCAGAATTTAAAATGGCGCCCGAAAGGGCGCTTTTCTTTTACAATTTTTGTTACGATTAAAAATGAAGAATGAAAAAATGGGAAAAAATATTGTTCATTTTTAATTTTTAATTATTAATTTTAAGGGCATGAATCTGCTTGAATTTTTACAACCGATGCCGGTCGTGGGCATTCTCCGCGACATTCCCCAAGGCGCCGAAGAAGCATGCGTCAAGACCGCTGTTGAATGCGGCCTCAAGGCGATCGAAGTCACCATGAACACCGCAAACGCCGAATCGATTATTGCAACCCTCAAGGCTGCAGCCAAGCCTCACGGCATTACCGTAGGCGCAGGCACAGTCCGCCACGGGAGCGACTTGGACAAGGCTATTGCCGCAGGTGCTGAATTTATCGTGACGCCCAATACACGCAACGAAATCATCCGCCTTTCGGCCACGGCTCGCATCCCGATTATTCCGGGCGCACTCACCCCGACCGAAGTGCAAAAAGCTTTTGACTTAGGCGCCACCGCCGTCAAGATTTTCCCGGTAAACTGCGTAGGCGGTCCCGAATACATCAAGGCGCTGCGCGGGCCGTTCCGCGACATTCCTTTGATGGCATGCGGTGGCGTGAACCCAGAGAACGCCGCAAGCTATTTGAAGGCCGGCGCAAACCTGCTTTCATTTGGCGCAAGCATTTACGACCCGAAGCTGATGGCCGCAGGCGACTGGGCAACCATTGCCGAGCGCCTGAAGAAACTTCTGAAGTCCATTCAATAGCTGATGCTGAACCAAGTTCAGCATGACTCAGGCACGAAAATCAAACAACAAAAAAAATCCTGCTTTTAAGCAGGATTTTTTGTTTAACTCAGGATGACTCTCGTGCAATGTGCGATGTGAAATGTGTAATTAGTCATCTCACATCACTCATCTCTCATTTTTTCCTCATTTCCTCTTTCATCTTGTACATGGAAACGTCGGCGCTGTGCAGCATGTCGTCAACTTCCTTGTAGTCTTCGCTGGAATGCGCAATACCGTAGGCAAACGAAGCCTGGTTTTCGACAATCTTAATGCCAGACACAATCTTTTCCATACGTTCCGCGCAAACAAACGCACCCTTCACATCGGTTTCGGGGCAAATGACCATGAACTCGTCGCCGCCCATTCTAAAGAGTTGGTCGGTTTCACGCAGAATTTCTTTAATAGAAGTCGAAACCGAGCGCAACAGCAAGTCGCCAGCCTGATGGCCATAACGGTCATTCGTTTCCTTCAAGCCATTCAAATCAAAATAAATGATGGCAAACTGCGTGCCGTAACGCTTGGAGCGAGAGAACCATTCACGCAGCGAGAACATGCCATGACGGCGGTTGAAACAGCCTGTCATGTCGTCGGTCAAAGAAATATCCCTGAGGTTATGCAGCGAGCGGCACAGGCGAATATGCACATTCACACGCGCAAGCAAAATTTCGGCAATGGCACTCTTGCTCACAAAGTCCGATGCCCCGGCCTGGAATCCTTTAGTCACACTATCGGAATCTTCGCGGTTCGTGAGGAATATGACAGGGAGGTCGTCCAAAGCATGGCGCTGTCTGATTCTGAGGCAGACATCAAAACCGTTCATCTTCGGCATGTTGATGTCGAGCAAAACCAAATCCACTTTATTGTCGCTCAAATAAGCCAGCGCGTCTTTTCCAGAATTGCAGCATTCAACGCTATAACCGACGCGTTCCAAAAGATCCTTGGTCTTTTCCAAGATTTCTTCATTATCATCAACAACAAGAATTTTTTCTTCTACCATCACATCCTCCTCGATCAACCAAGGACTGTTAACTTAAAATAACATTGTTTAGGGGGAATGTCAATATAAAAATTCAAGCGTTGGAGCCTTTTCGATAAGTCCAAGAGCCGCGGCATGCTCAAAAAATAGCGAAAGCGAACTTTTACGCTCATCGGTAAAGCGATAATCAATAGCCGAGTAATAGTTTTCGACTATGGAACGAGGCAAGTCCACCGGGTAGCAGGCCAACCAACGGTCAAGCGCCTGAATGGGATTTTCACGGAACTTTTCAACGCTATCGCGAGTCGCCTGCAAATACCGGAACAAAGTTTGTTCTAAATCGGGTTTGAGAGCGCTCTTTGCAATAATCCAGGCACCAAAAACAAAAGGCACATGCTGCCAGTCTTGCCAAAGCGCACCCAAGTCATAATCGTAAGCAAAACGGTGGCGTTCGTTTTCTTCGAGTGCCTGGTCGCCGATCAAAAGGCAAGCGTCATCAGTCGACTCGTAGGTTCCAGATTTATACACCGGTTCAAGCCCAAACCGTTCCTGCAGCAAAATCTTGAGCAGATTGATAGAGGTCATGCTCTGTGCCGTAAGGCACACCATCTTGTGTGACAGTTCTTCGATAGGCACCTTCGAAAACAGCTTCACGGAGCGCACTTCAAAAGAACACGAAGTACAAATGTCAGGAGCAAGTACAAAGGCATCCGGCTTTTGCGCAAACGTAATCGACGACGCCGGCGACAAATGGATAGACCCGTTCTTAAGCCCAGCACAATGCGCACTCGGCGCCCCATCCACAAATTCCACATCGCTAAATTCAGACTCTCGTCCAAGGAAGTCGTGAAAAAACGGCGCACAGACCAAAAAAGGGATTCGTCCAACTCGTAAAGCCATGTAAAAAAGTTAATTTTTCGCCACGACCTACAACAGGGTCAAAAATAAAATAACCAAAGAATAACCGAAAATGGCTAAGGTATAATGGCTGTATTTCATGTAAAGAAGACATCGCTCGGCGACGACCAGACGTCTCTGGTGTTCAAGGGCAAGATTGTTGAAGGTCCCATTAGCAAGGGCATGACAGTAGAAATCCCCGTCACACAAGAGGCGGTGGTAAGAATGAAGATTTTTGATGTCGTCCTGTTCGAAAAGCAGAAGGACGAATCCAAGAAGGTTGGACTGGTAGTCGATTTCAAGGATCTTCCCGATGACATGGAAGTCATCATGAGCCTGAACATTGCCGAAGAAGACCTCACGATTGTAAACGAGTAAGGCAATTCAGCCTTTTCGCACACACATAGGTGATACAATGATTAAAGAGAGACTGCGGGGGGTGAATTTGGGTGGATGGTTCAGTCAGGTAGACTGCATCCAAGAAAAAGATCCCGTCGGTTTTCCCGGGATCATTGAACACATCAAAACATTCCTTGGCGACAGCGATTTCAAGCGCATCCGCGGTGCGGGGTTCAACCACGTGCGCCTGCCGGTAGACTACTTCAACTTGTTCGACGAAGGCACACTCAAGCCTAAAGACGAAGTGTTCGCACTTTTGGACAAGGCCATCAAGGAAATCCAGACAAACGACCTCGACGTGATTCTTGACCTGCACAAGTGCCCGGGCCACGACTTTCATCTTGGTTCGTACCAGGAACAGCCCTTCTTTGTAAGCGCCGATGCCCGCAAGGATACCGCCAAGGTCTGGTCGTTCATGGCCGAACGCTACAGCGGTGAAAGTCGCGTGATGATGGAACTCTTGAACGAGCCCGCTGCCGCCGACTCCCTGGTTTGGGACAAAGTAAAAGACGAAATTTTCTGGGCAATTCGCAAGCACGCTCCCAAGAACACGATTGTGGTCGGCAGTAACAAGTGGAACAGCGCCCACGAATTCAAGTACCTGACGCCCATGGATGACGACAACGCCATCTACAGCTTTCATACCTACACCCCGGTGACATTCACGCACCAGGGGGCCGCTTGGATCAACGATCCGTTCTTCAAAATTGAACGCCCGTGGCCAGGCGACTACGCCGCTCCCGAGGCCGGCGCCACCACCCGCCTCAACGTGGAATTCGGCAAGTGGGACAAGGCTCGCCTGCAAGAAAGCATCCAGAACGCACTCGACTTCCGCGCAAAGTACGACCTGCCCGTCGCCTGCAACGAATTCGGCGTCTACGTGCAAGTCGCCCGCAAATACCAGCTCGCCTGGATGCACGACTTCATGGAAATTCTGCGCGATGCCGACGTGGGCTACAGCTACTGGAACTACAAGAACCTGGACTTCGGTCTGGTTTCCAAGGGCGAATCCCTGCACCAGAACCTGAAGCAGTACGACAATCCGGACCGCCTCGACAGCGAACTCATGGAACTGCTCGCCAAGGGCTAGTGAGGTCGCTCAGCTCTGAGGTGTGAGCACGGCACTAACGTGCCTCTGAGAAAAAATTACCTGGCAATCGCCAGGCTTTTCTTATAAAAAAGCCCCTGTTCGGGGCTTTGAAATTTTCATGTACACCTCGTTACTCAAAGCTCATTGCCCAGAGCACCGCAGGTGCGACCTCTATTACTTACCGGCAGCGCGTTTCTGCATTTCGCGGCGCTGGGCTTCGGCAAGCATACGAGCCATTTCAAGGCGGCTATCTTCCTTTTCCTTGCGCTTGGTTTCTTCCTTACAGTTCACGCACTTGGTGGCCGTAGGAACAGCAATCAAGCGAGCCTTAGGAATGAGTTCACCGCAAACCTTGCAAATGCCGAAGGTTCCCTTCTTGATGCGCTTGAGCGCTTCTTCAAGGTAAACCAGATACTTGCCTTCGCGGGCGGCCAAGGAGAAGTTCGTTTCAAGAGCGTTATAGTCGGTTGCAAGGTCGGCACTGTTAGATTCGCCACCTTCACCCGCCTGCGCCTGATTCTTGAACGTTTCGGTCTTGTCAAAGTCGGTCTGTGCCGTAACAATCTGCCTACGTTTTTCAATCAACATATCCTCAAAAAACTTGAGGTCAGCATCGCTCATTTTTACAGGTTTCTTTTCAGCCATGGTTTTCTCCTTGGTTGCGATTATACTCGTTTGTACCGATAAAGTGATAAATAACTTTTTTTTCGGGAAAGGGGTAAACTTTTTTTAAAAAATATCGACATTAATATCCAAACCGCTCTTTTTGATGTCTTTCAGCAAGGCATCTGTGTCTAAAAGCAGCTTATCGAGAGCCTTATTGAACTCAGACGTCGGGTTCAAATACAATCCGGCAGTGTTATCCCCCTGCGCTAGTTTGCCCAAAATTTGTACAGATTCTTCTTTTAGCGCCTTGACCGATTCCAGCAATTTGCGGGTACGATCCACCAAATTACTCAAATCATGAACTTTGGCTGCTCCCGTATTGGCAATTGTTTCCAATGCCGCCTGGGCACTGCTCAAGCTGCGGTCGGATTCATCCAATAGCGACTCCACCTCGCGTTTCCATTCGTTCACGTTCACCTTGGTCTTACGAACCACGCTGTTCGCCTTCTTCGAAACTCGATCCAGCTGCGCACCGGCCTGGCCGTCAGAAAGAGAGTCCATGACCGATTTCAGAGAATCCTTGAGTTCGGCCATGTCTGCCATAATAGCGCCAAGCTTTTTACCAAAACCAGCCATACCTTCGTCGAAGCGCCCGATTAGCGTATCGCCATCGCGCACCAAGTCTTTAGAATTGCCGGTCAAAATGCACATTTCGCGTTCACCCATCAGGCCTGCAGTAATCAAGCGGAACTCAGAATTCCGAGGAATCTTGGTATTGGCAAGAACTTCGACCGACACGTAGACAGCCTCATCAGTCAATTCGACCTTGGTAATCTGTCCACGGGGAATGCCGCGCACTTCGACTCGGTTCCCCGGAGAAAGAGTTCCCACAGCATCGAACGAAACCACAAAGGACATGCGTTCGTGATACGGACTGGACGGATGAAAAAAGAACCACGCCGCAGAGCATGACGTCACGAGAATGACGAATACGACAAACGGAAAAAGGTTCTCTTTAATGCGTCTTGTGACCCTATTCATAGTAAGACCAGTTTTGATTGTCAAAATCTAACAAATCATCGACATACTCGCCCTTGGCCTTGGCCTTAATCTTTTGCATTAGGGCTTCATTGAAGTCCTGAGCCACATTCTGACCGCTATATTTCATCAAAGTATTCATCGCAATCACTTCAGAAATCACAGTCAGGTTCTTGCCCGGAGCAACAGGAATCACGACTTTCGGGATTTTAACCCCCATGACCTCTTCTTCCTGTTCGTTGAGCCCTGTGCGGTCGTAACCGCCATCGCGGTGCCACTGTTGCAGTTCCACGATGGTTTCGATCTTTTTCACCTTACGAATAGCGTGAATACCAAACATAGCGCGGATATCGAGAATACCCACACCGCGGATTTCCATGTGATGCTTGATCAATGGGTCCGGACGTCCGATAATGGCACGGCCCACGTTACTGATGTGGACCACATCGTCAGCCACCATGCGGTGTCCGCTTTCCACAAGGTCCAAAACGCATTCGGACTTACCCACGTTGCTGTCGCCCACATAGAGCATACCGACGCCATAGACGTCGACCAAGCTGCCGTGAATAATAGCGTGCGGGGCAAAGAATTCTTCAAGAATACGCTGGGCAATCTTGTTGAATTCGTAAGTGTGAAGCGTGGTCGAGAACAGCGGGATGTTCAATCGATCGCACATGGCCTTGAGTTCGGGGTGCGGCATCTGCGAATGCGTCACCACCCACATCGGGGCCTTGAATACAGACAAGTTCTCAAAAACTTTCGCACGGCCTTCGGGGCCAATCGATTCCAGATAGTTCCATTCAGTGTGCCCAACTACCTGAATCTGCTGCGAACTGTAAACCTTGGTGTAGCCAGCCATGGCAAGACCCGGACGGTGAATACCGCTTTCGGCAATAGGGGCGTCCATGGCAGACTCGTGAGAATGGCAGGCCATTTGCAGGTCTCTGCCGTAATGCAAAAAAAAGTCCCGCACCAGGAGACGTTCCCGGTGCAGGATCTTTATGTCTTTTAATCTAGACTCAGCCACGATTGCAACCGGTTATACAACTTCGGAAACGGGCTGGGCACGGTGATCGTTCTGCTTGTCGTTTGCCTTCTTGAGCTGCACCTTAATGCGTTCGAGAGTTACATCAACTGCCTTGCCCATGTTTTCTTCGTCGGCGGAGGCAACCACCTGGGAGCCGGTAATGTTCACAGTAATTTCGCAATGACGCTGATGTTCAACTTCGTGGTCAAGGATAACGGAGGCACTGGTGATATTCGGGTAGAATCGAGCTAATTTATCCATTTCTTCTTGAATACGATCCTGGAGTCCGGCAGAAGCATTAAAGTGACGAGCAGAGAACTGAATATCCATAATATTAACCTCCTTAAAAAGGGTTTTCGTATGTATTGCAGAGCTTTTTGCTCCACGTCTAGAGTATATACATCTTTTTTTGTTCAAAAACAAAGATTTTCAAAAAAATTTATTCCAAATTGGAATAATTGCAAAAAAAGCAGTCTTTTTAGGCAAAAAAGGGCCTAAATGAGCTTTTTTCGCTTGCTAGCAGGCAACAAATGAAGTTCTTCTTCGCGGTATTTTGCCACCGTACGGCGTGCAACCTTGATACCCTGTTCCATCAATTTGTCTGCAATCGCCTGGTCCGAAAGAGGCTTTTTCTTGTCTTCTTCGTCGACAAGCTTTTTGATGGCATCCAGGATGGTTGCCGAGCTGAGTTCTTCGCCATCGGGCGAGGAATCTTGCTTGACACCCGAGGTAAAGAACTGCTTGAGTTCGAAAATGCCATAGGGCGTATCCACGTACTTGCCGTTGACCGAGCGGTTCACGGTACTCACGTCGCGCTTGATATCGTCGGCAATGTCTTGCTGCACCATGGGCTTCAGGAATGCCGGGCCCTTGGTGAAAAAGTCTTTCTGGCGCTTGAAAATTGCCCGCATCACAAGTTCCATAGTCGTGTAGCGGTTGTCGAGCGCCTTGATAAATTCGACCGCCTTAAAGAGGTGCGTACGCACGTATTCCTTGTCGGACTTAGATGCGCCCTTGTCGTCAAGAATCGCCTTGTAGGTCTGATTCACGCGCAAGCGCTTTTGCATCGAAGAGCGCACGGATTCGACTTCCATACGGCCATGCTTGTCGACCACCTTGAGGTCTGCGGCAATCGTCTGCACGCGAGAATTGGACAGCTGGAATCCCGGATGCGGATTCAGCTTGGCAAAGCTTGCAACAGCACGCTGTACGTCTTCGGTCGAAACGCCCAAGGACTTTCCAATTTTGGCATAACGCAGAGCCAGCAAGTCTTCGTAGCAATTTTCAAGAATCTTGATAGCGAGCGGCGGAAAATTCGGGAGTGCGTAAGCCTGAATCAAAAAGCATTCACGCTGGTTACGGGCGCCAATGCCACGCGGATTAAAGCCCTGCAGCACATGCACCGCCTCACGCACCGGGAGCGAGCATTCCTCTAGCGGGACCTCGTTACGGAGCATGGATTCAATCTCGTTAATGTACGGATCATTCGACACATGCACCGGAGCCACATCGGCAGGAACTTCTTGCAGGAATCCGTTTTCATCGAGAGAATCAATCAAGTATTCTACCAACGAGCGGAAATTCTTTTCAGAACAGTTGCTTTCGGCCAGCTGTTCCAACTGTTCGCGGGTGCCCGACCAAAGCAACAACTGGTCACGCAATTTGTCTTGAAGACTCTTGCCGTGATCCTTGATGGGGCGGTCCCATTCGTCGTCGGAATCGTTACCCACGTTCAAGTCCTTGAAAGGAGCATCTTCGTTCATGGAGCCGTCTTTCAAGTACTGTTCGTAATTGATATCGTCGCCGCCATCTAGAAGGCTGCTGTCGCCCATGGCGCTATCTTCGAGGCTAGAATAATCGCCCGAATCGTAATCGTCAAAATCGTCTTTGACTTCGCGCAGTTCCGCTCCGGAATCCGGAAGTTCGTCTTCGTGAACTTCGCGTTCTTCCATCGGGGCCGCATCATCTAGTTCCAAAAGCGGATTGCTTTCAAGTTCTTCTTTGATGGCGGTATCGAGTTCCAGGGAATTCTTCTGCAGAATGGTTACAAACTGCCTAAGCTGGGGCGAAAGATTTTGCTCCAGTCGCTGATTTGTACCAAGTTGAATCCCAATATCCACGAAGCCCCCTAACCTAAGCTAAAGCTATCGCCCAAGTAAATACGACGGGCTTCAGGGTCGTTCGCCAAGTATTCCGAAGAGCCTTCAGTAAGCACTTGACTCTTGTACATAATATAGGCGCGGTCAGTAATCGAAAGCGTTTCACGCACGTTATGGTCGGTAATGAGCACGCCCATGCCGCGTTCCTTAAGTCCCGAAATAATGGACTGAATATCAGCCACGGCAATCGGGTCAATACCTGCAAACGGTTCGTCAAGCAAAAGGAAAGACGGATCGCTCGCCAAGGCGCGGGCAATTTCCAAACGGCGGCGTTCACCGCCCGAGCAGCTCATGGACTTGGTTTTGCGAATGTGCGTAATCTTAAATTCTTCGAGCAATTCTTCGAGACGACGCTTGCGTTCAGAACGTTTCATGTTCTGCGTTTCAAGAATTGCCATAATATTGTCTTCGACGCTGAGCTTGCGAAAGATTGATGCTTCTTGCGGCAAGTAACCAATGCCGAGGCGCGCACGCTTGTACATGGGCTTGTCGGTCATCTCGATGTCGTCGAGGAATATATGGCCCGACTCCGGGCGTACCATACCCACAATCATGTAGAACGAGGTTGTCTTGCCCGCACCGTTTGGTCCGAGAAGCCCAACGATTTCGCCCTGCGACACGCGAATGGACACGTCGCTCACCACTTGGCGACCGCCATAGACCTTTCTCAGGTGTTCCGTGCGTATGGTACTCACTAAATTTTTCATACACTCCCAATTTACAAATCTTTCGGCGGAACAATTGGCTTCTTGCGCATTTTTTTCATCTTATTCAAATTAGCTTTCATTTTCTCGCTAGGAGTTTTGTCGCCAGATTCCACTTTAAGCGAATCCGCCATCGCCTTCTTGTTGCGCTGTTCCTTTTCCATGTCGATATAGCGACCGCTTGCCATGGTCGCGCGGCCCAAAAGTTTGAGCGACTTGACCGCATTCTTTTGCGCATCGAACAGAATATGAATCGTATCGCCCGCAGCTTCGTTCTTGCCCGAAACGGAGCGGTCTTTTTTCACATAGAAGTAAGTGCTTTGAGCCTTGCCCGACACCACCGCCTTGTCCATCTTGCCTTGATTAAAGTACAAGTCTAAACGGTCTCCGTCCATAAGGTTGCGATAGTCCTTTAGGTCGGTTTCATAGAAGAATCCGCGGGCATTCAAGTTCACATAAAGGCGTTCAATCTTGTCGTTGTCGAACTGGGCGTAAAGCGTATCGCCAAAGGCTTCGGTCACACTGCCAGGGGCGTTTCTCTTGGGTTCTTCTTGCTGCACGCCGTGAGCATTGCGGATCACAAGCGCCGACTTGAGTGACTTTCCGGCAGAGTCTAGCACCAAGAAAATGGAATCACCCGTAAGGTGGTAATTTTTCATGTCGCAAGTCGGGTGGCCCTTCATGCTAAGCCAGTTGTTCTTGCGGTCAAAATAGCCCGTATCGCAAGTGACAACCATGTCGTTCTGCGTCACCTTTACCGAATCAAAGGCTTGAGCAAAAGCATCTTTCTTATTGTAAATAATGCGCCTAGCCGAAATCGTGACCGTATCGATTTTGCCGCTTTTCAATTTTTCGTACTGATAGAGTTTAGGCTTTTGCGGCATGGTAAGAATTTCTTTTTCGCGGTCGTATTCCAGATACTCGCCAGTAAACAAGTAGGAATCCGCCGAGTCGCCGGCAAACACCTCGTTCGAGGCGGTTGCAATTCCGGACTTCTTTCGGTACCATCCATTTTGTGCCTTAATGTAGCCCGAAGGGTGCGTGAATAGGAAGCCACCACTGCACTGCACGCTTTCGTCATTCTTGTTCCAGAAGGCGCGCTGTGTACGGAACTGGATGCTGTCATGAATAAAATGCACTCGCCCTTGCAGCAAGAGCGTTCCGCGCTTGCGGGCGACAGCAAGGCTGTCGGCATGTTTCATGATCAAGGGCGAGGTCTGTGCGGCGGCACTTGTCGCGAAAATCGCGACAAGGAGCAGCGGCAAAAGCCATTTCAAGCGAAGGCCGGAGCGATTGATCATTGCTCGTCCCTCGATTTCGCTCTGGCTCGGTTACCCCTATTCCTGATTCTATCAATAAACTTCTTTTCGGCTTTTACCGCTGCCGAGTCCCTTGAGGACTCCGCCGCATTCTGCGCTGCAGATTTTGCGGCATTGACAACTGCGCCTTTAGAAACATTTGCCAGAGGAGCAGGCGGTTGCGCAGGAACGGTAGTAGTTGCCGGAGTCGGAGCTGGCGTTGGAGCAGGGGCTGGGGCCGCCGAAGGAGGTGCCGGATTTGCCGCCTGGGCGCTATCACGCGTTTCAATTTCCTTAGCCTGCGACTTGTCTTCTTCTTTCAAGCGGCGAGCTGCATCTTGGAAAATGCCTGTTACGTTCGAAAGAATGCGCCAGTTGTCCATGTGGGCGTCGCTCACAAAGCCACGACCTTGCAACACGTCGCCTTCTTCGCTCACCACGCGCACGTAGCTTTCAGTCGTCACCAAATTGTCGCCCTTGTTCCAAATCAAGGAGTCCGAACGTACCGAAGCCCCCTTGGGCGTAAGCGCATACACATGCCCGTAGGCATACACATAGGTGAACTTCAAATCCATACGGCCGGAATCAGCACGCAAGAAAGCGGTACGTTCTCCGAGAGAATCGTAGATATCCACCAGCACCGGGCGCACAAACACAACTTCTTTATCTCCCCAACGTTCCAAATAGGCCGTCTTTAATTTCCAAGCGAGCACGCCCTTGTCATAACTATCCATGAGGGTCGTGTCGGTAAAAAGCATTTCGGGGCGTTCTACCTGCAACCAGGGCTTTTCTTCTTCAATTTCTTCGCAAGCGGTCACAACGAGACCGATCAGCAATAAAGGTATCAACGCCCACTTTTGAAGAATCATAGGCCAAATATACATAATTTGATTTTCTATTTTAAGCACATGAAACCTTCTATTCTCAGCTTTTTGAAGAATGCGGCGGCAAGTTTAGCCCCCTTCCAGAAACTAGTTCTTATTTCGCTTGCGGCTTGGGTCACGCACATTTTACTTCGCGTACTGCTCCTGTTCCGCAGCAACCCTTACGGATTCCCGTTTGTCTCTAAGCCGGACTGGTTCATTTTCCATGCCGTTTGCATTGATTTTCTGTGGATTGTGAACGCCCTCGTGGTATTCCTGATTTTAGGCGGAATCGTTTACCGAATCACCACCGGCAAGGCAACAGTCAAAGCGATTGTCGTAAAAATCGTCACCGTACTCTACGCCGTATTCCACACCGCGATTTTGCTTTTGACGCTTTTGGATAACGAAACCCAGCGTTTCTTGGGTGGCCACCTGACTTTCGGACTTGTAGATACTTACAAGGACACGTCTTCTATCATTGTATTCTACGACTACGTGGCAAACGACTTGTCCGTTCCGTACTTGCAGTTTGTGGTACTTGCGCTCATGCTCCCGCTAACTTACGGTGTTTACCGACTATTCTGCAAGTGGTACCGCCCGAACGACGGATTCTACGTGAAAAAATCCGTCATCGCAATGCTTGTATTCTACATCGCCTCTTACTTGTTCGTTTACTTTATCTGGACTGGCAACGCACGCATGACGAAGCTCCGTCCGGTTGTTGCACTAATTTATAACGATCTGTTCATTGCGAAAAAAGCCGTCAGCCTTTCCGAAGCAGATCTGAATACTTACCGCACCGCTTACCAAAACTTGTGGCAAAAAATCGAAGGCGATTCCGACTGGCAATTCTCCGACGCCAAAGAAGGCAACGGGCTCCCGCTCTACCGCGTACCGAACGCAAGTCTCTTGAACAGTGAAAAACTCAAGGCCCAGCGTGAAATGCAGCCCAACTTTATTTTGGTGCTTATGGAATCGCAGCGTGGTCGCAATACGGGCTACATGAACCCGCAAATTCAGCCTTCACCCACCCCGTTCATGGATTCGCTCGCAGCCCATTCCCACGCATGGGTACGTATGCATACAAGCGGCGTTCCTACCACTGGCGGAGTGCTTTCGACGCACATCGGCATTCCTCACCATTCTCGCTTGGCTCAAGCAACGGACTTAGCCCACGTTACCATCCCAAGCTTTGTGCAGGTTCTGACAGAAAACGGCTACAGCACGCATTACATGTCGGCCGCCGACCCTGCCTGGGATAATCTGGGCGTTTGGATGTCCAAGTGGTACACCGCACAGCATTACAACCGCGAACGCGAAGATGACTCCACCTTCGTAGATCACGCCATTGAATATGTGCGCGACACGCTTTCTAAAGAAGGCAAGCCCTTCTTTGCCACACTCATGACGCGTTCGAACCACTATCCGTTCAACTTTGCCGCTGGCATGACCGACGAAGAAAAGAACCGCCCGTTGCAGGAACGCATCAACGTGACCATGAATTATGCCGACAGGCAAATTGCACGATTCATTCACGCTGTTGAAAACGAGGAATGGTATAAGAATACCTACGTGATTATTATGGCAGACCACGGATTCCCTCTGGGTGAAAATGGTGTTTCGACGATGAACGGTGGCGGATTTTCAAACATCAGTTGGATTCCGTTCTTTATTCACGGAAAGGGCTTAGAAGCCGTTCGCGACACGATGACCGCAGCACAAATTGATGTTGCGCCCACCGTACTTGAACTCGCAGGATTCGCCGTCCCGAACATATTCATGGGACATAACTTGCTGCGCGGAAATGTAATGAAGGCAGACACTGTTGCCAATGATTCTGCCGCAGTCGATTCCACGATTAGCACCGAAGCAAAGGAAATTGCAGGCCTTTCGCTCGGCGCATACTCGGGCTATGCCGCTATTGGCCTTGACGGCTACCGCTTTATCGCGAAGTACCCCGCCCAAGATGAAACGCATATCTTTGCCGATAGCGACCTGCGCCAGGAAAACGAACTCACCGGCAAGCTACAAAAAGAAGAGGGCCACTTGTCAGCGACCCTCGATACATTGCTTAAGATTTCAGACTACAGCCTAGAGCACGGGTTACTCTAACGGAATCGTGGATTTCGCATTTTCGAAATCTTCGACCGTATCGAGTTCGCAAGAGAAATAATCCGACGCATCCAGAACAGAATACGTATGACCCTGCGGGATCATGCGTTCAAAAGCGAGTTCGTAGAACGTATTTTCCAAATGTTCCACGTTCATCATCTTTTCAAGTTCTGCATAAAGAGCGCTGGAGTAAGCCGCACCGATTTTTTCGATGCCGAGGCTTTCGCCTGCTGCGGCCTTCGGGGAGCAGGTCTTGCTAATTTCAGAAATATTTCCGTCGGCGCCCAAGACAACCTTCATTTCTTCTTCGCCGAGTTCATGGCGAATCAGCGTGAGCACGTTGTCAGCTTTAGAAGCGAGCACGTTCTTCACAATTTGCGGGTCATAAAGCAGGTCGCTGTCGAGCAACAGGAATTCCTTGCCCGCAACCGCCTTGCCTGCAAGCCAAAGCGAATAAATATTATTCGTAGAATCGTAAAGAGCGTTATGAATGAAAGTGACGCGAATGGAATCACCATAATGATCCTTCACGAAGTTTTCAATCATGTGATTCAGGTAACCCGTTACAATCACGAATTCCTGAATGCCAGCGCCCTTCAAAGCGTCCATGGAGCGTTCCAAAAGCGAGCGACCCGAGCGACCCTTCACATCCAAAAGGCACTTGGGCGTGTTATCGGTCAGCGGGCGCAAACGCTTCGCCATTCCTGCAGCAAGAATTACAGCAATCATACGGCAGCACAACGCTTGATGGTGTCGACCACCACCTGTATCTGTTCTTTACGGCCAAGCGTAATACGCAAGCAATCTTCGAGGCCCTTGTCGCTCATGAACTTGATCTTGTAATCCTGTTCAGCCATGGCCTTCTGCAAGGCTTCCTTAATGCGGGTCGGGTACTTGATCAGAATGAAGTTTGCGACACTCTTGTAAACCTTGAAGCCCGGGAGATTGCCAAGTTCTTTCTTGAACAGCTGGCGGTCCCATTCCATGTCGTCGGCGACCTTGCGATAATGATCTTCGCTTTCGATAGCGGCCATTGCCACAGCTTCGCTAAAGCGGTTGTAGCCGAGGTACTTATTGGCGTAGCTCAGGAACGATTCATGACCCTTACCCATAAAGCCGAAGCCCATGCGGAGTCCCGGGAGGCCGAAGAACTTGGAAAGGGTGCGGGAAATAATCAAGTTCGAATACTTGCTCACGAGCGGAGCAATGTAAGCGGTATCCGTCGTGATGAACGATGCGTAAGCTTCGTCAATCAGCACCATCGTATCGTTCGGGATATTTTCCATGATGCGGCCGATTTCTTCGGGCGTCAGGCAGTTACCGGTCGGATTGTTCGGAGAAGCGAGAAGCAACATACGCGGGTGAATCTTGTTCGTGAGCGCGATGACTTCGTCAACATCGTAGGCGAAAGTATCTTCTTTTTCGTGGAGCGGATACATTTCAAAAGAACCGCCACATTCACCGGCAATACGGTTATAGTACCACCAAGAAAATTCCGGAATCATGATGGTCTTGTTTTCGCCCACCATCAGGTAGTAATGGACAGCGTTCTTGAGAATGTCTTCGCCACCATAACCGAGCAGCACCTGTTCTTCGGGCACGTTATAGATTTCGGAGAGCTTTACCGAGAAAATGCTCTTTTTGCCTTCGTCATAAATACGGGTGTAAAAGCAGAGCTGTTCGGGGTCAAAATTCTTGACCGCGTCAAGCACCTTCTGCGAAGGTTTGAAGTTGAATTCGTTTCTGTCCAAGTAGTTCATATTTTACCTTTTACGGGGCCGGGCCCCGATTTCAAATTTCTTTCAAAATATAAGTTTTTCCTTATTTCCACCACACGTCAAGACCGTGATTGTAGCGTTTTTCTTCGGGCGGAAGCTGCATATAGTCGCGGTAGAATTCCGACAGGTAGTAATCATAGTTCTTGTAACCGCTAAATTTGCGGTTTTCGAACGGATAATCGACCGTTTCCGCAATTTTTTCCAAATCGAGGATACGGTCTGTTTTGGTATCGAAGAAGAGCGTTGCCACTCGGCCCGAATGGTTTGTCGGATAGCGGCGAATCACGCGTTCCACATAACGGCAGAAACGCTTTTTGCCCACAACGCAGGCAACGGCGTAGAAGAACCGCTTATACAAAAGCGTCCAGGCATCGTAACCCTTCGACTTAAAGTCCGTTGTAATGGCAAGCGTAATCACACGCAAAAAGCTACAATACAGCACGAACGCCTTTTCCCAGAAACGGGATTTCGGAAGGCCATCAAGCGGGAAGATATCGACCCAGATACCCATTTCACCCTTATGGCGTTCCATCTTGACCGTAGTACGGTTATCGTAGGCTTTGGCAAACGGATAAAAGTAACCATCGCAAGTGTCATCGACCAACGTGAGCCATTCCTTATGAGCAGGCGCATTCTTGTCCTTGAGAATGGCAATCAGCTTTTCATAGTCTTCGCGCAAAAGGCAAATGTCGATGTCATCGTCCCAAGGAATGTAACCCTTGTGGCGCACCGCCCCCAAAAGCGTGCCGTAAGCAAGGCTATACTTCAAGTTGTTTTCTTTGCAAATGCGTTCAATTTCGTCCAGAATGCTCATCTGGATTTCGCGACATTCTTGCTGTTCAATCTTTTTCATTTCGAGTTCCCCGATGTAATAGCATTACGGTCCTTGTCCATCTTTTTCTTGACCACAAGGCCATAAGCGCCCAAGGCCAAGAGAATCAAAACGTAAACGCCCGCCTTTTGGGGCATAGACAAGACAATCACCTGTGTATTGATGGCGATATAGAAAGCGACCAAGGCGATAATCCAACCCACCTGCGACAAGAGGCGCAAGGAATACGGTTGCAGGCCCATTTTCAAGAGGTAAATGTTATTGCAAATGATGGCGACCACATTGTAGCAAAGCATGGAAAGTGCTGCACCCACCAAGCCGAAGGTCGGAATCAGCAGGTAGCCCGACGCAAGCGCCACACCAAGCGAGATGATGTCCATAATGAGCGAATAAAGGCTCTTGCCCATTCCGTTCAAGACCACCAAGGACATGCCACCAAAGCCAGCCACCAAGTGCACCAAAAGCAAAATACCAAGCGTTTCCGGCTGCACAATGAAATCCTTACCTGCAATGCCCAAAATCAAATCTGGGAACAGCACGATAAAGAAACCAATCATAAGCTGGATAAAGGTGACCATGAAAACGCAGTAGCTGTAAACCGGCTTGAGGTCCGTCTTAAGGCGACCTTTGTCCATGCCCGCCACCACCGGCGTAAGAATCGGCGTAAAGCCCACGCGAATAGTCTGCAGTGCATTCGAAATCGTGACCATGATACCATAAGCACCCGCTTTTTCAGGTCCAAGGAACAGCATGACCATCCAGAGGCTCGAACGGATCAAGAAAGAGGACACAAATTCATCGACACCCAACGGGAGCGAATAGCGCAACAGCACCCAAGAAACGGTCTTGTGCGGGCGAAGTGGCATTTCGGGGAACTGACGGCGTAACAGAACAAAATGCACGCAGAAGCCCACCACCTGACCCACCAAGAGACCGAGCGGAAGCGCATGCGGAATGCCCATAAAGTGGAGTGCAATCGAAGTAGCCGGCGCAAGAGTCACCGTCAAGAAGGAATTCACAAACACTGCATTTTGCGGGCGGCGATTTCCTTCGGAAGCGGTACTGAAAACGTACGTACCCACATAGAACAGGAGCGACAACGCATACCACGGAAGTTCCTTGGAAATGTAGGGCGTAAACGAACCTACAAAAATCACCGCGGTGCAAAGAATTGCAATAGCAGCCGAAATCCAGAAGGATTCCATAATGCCGTCGTAACGGGGACGACCCTGCAAGCCATTTTGTGGCAGATACCAATACAGACCCTTATCGAGGCCGAGTGTTGCCGAATGCGCAATCGTCAAAAGGAGCGTCTGCGCCGAGACAAAGATTCCAAATTCGGCGGCGCCAAAAATACGCGCCATCACAAAAGTCAAAAGCGGTCCGCAAACCTTGAGGATTGTCCCCACCACGTTTACGATCATCGCCTTTTTTAAGAACTTACTGTCTGTTTCCAGATTTCCCATAATCGCTCGCAATATAGAAAAATACACCCCGCCCCCAAAGCACATTTGGGCTAGGAACAGTAAGTAGTCGATGATTAGGCGATTTACAAGGATGAATTACACAAGTTACCCGTAAAAAAATGCTATCTTCACTACCATGAGCAAAGATGTAAAAAAACAGCCGATTAAACACACATTTCCCTTTTATTGGTTGGTTTTTGCTGCAATTCTCATTGTCGGACGTTTTGCGCTATTGTGTATACTTTACATGATGGACACCCCCACGGGTTCATCGCTCGTGCCCGATTACAACCGCTTTATATGGCATACGCTGTACGCAGAAATCGGTTTTTCTTCGGCACTTGCACTCCTGTTTTCAGGACTGACTCTTGCATTCCATAAAAAGAACCTGAAAGCAATCAAAATAACCGCCATTGTTTTCGCGGCAATTTACCTCGTACTCAGTGGAGTCGATGACGAATTGCAGCGTTGGATGAGTCAGAAACTCTCCTTATCGTTTATCAAAACCTATACGTATGCTTGGACCGATTCGACGCTCGTTTCAAAAATCGCCCTAGGCGGTCTTGGACACTTCTTGCTGACCCTGGGTATAGTCATACTTTCCATAACGGGGCTTATCTTTTTCGCTAAAAAAGCAACCCCGATTAAGATTGGTTCCAAAACAATCGAAAGAAAGCTCTACATTTCTACAGGCATCATTTTTGTTCTTGCCGCATTAGGTTGCACTTCACACTTGTGGTACAACTATTCGCAACGCCGCTGGGACCGCATTCGACCTGTCGTATACAATCTGGCAGAAAATTTATTCGAAGATGTCGGCTTTGAAAAAGAGCCCGAGAACCTTCGCGAAGGAATAGCCCTTTTAGGCGGAAACCCGGATAAGGAATATCCGTTCTGGAAAGAATCGACCAACGAACAAAAATCTATCGAAGAATTCAAGAACAAGTCTCTCGAAGAAAAGCCCGATATTCTTTTGATGACAATCGAATCGCTTCGCGGATGGACGTTCGACATGAGAATCCCTGCCAACTGCGAACGTTTCCCCAACATTTGCAAACTTTCCCAGAACAGCCTGTATTTCCCGAACACTTACAGCGTAGGCAACCCCTCTGTAGAAGGCCTTTTGGGAATCATGACCGGCGTAATCAGCCTCCCGACAAAGACTCTGTTGCGCGATTTCCCGAATACAAACCTTAGAAGTTTTTCTGAAATACTTTCAGAAGCCGGATATTATTCAGAAGTCATTCTTGGCGCAGACCCTCGATTCGATAACGAAGAATCTTGGTACAGCAAGTGGTTTGACTACCACGAATTCAAGCAGGAATACGCAGACGATGTTTCTTCAGCAATACGCTTTGTCGAACGTTACAAGGAACGCCCCAAAGACAAGCCCACGTTCTTCCATTGGATGAGTTTGTCGATGCACACCCCGTTCACCCTGCCCAAGAAAATGGGTGAAACTCCGCCGAATATTGACGACGCCTACCTTAGAGCCGCCGTTTACATGGATAGTGCAGTAGGCATTATTCTTGATTCTTTGGCTAACGACCCTCGCTTTGAAAACACGCTTATCATACTGACCGGAGACCACTCCGCACCGAACGGGCGCCAACAGCAAGATGCAGAACGAATCGGAATGGCAAGCGAAGGCTTCACCTGGATTTCGCTTATGTTCAAGGGGCCAGGCATTACTCCTTCGACTATCCCCAACGTAACATCGCAACAAAACATTGCTAGTTCTGTCATTGGATATTTAGGGTTAGACGTATCGAACCATTTTATGGGAGTCGACCTAATTAACAACCCGCTTCACGATACAAGTATTCAACCGATTTATTCATTCCGTTACGGAACAATGGCCATGAGGCAAGACTCTACAGCCTATTACGTTTTACCTGTTGACGGAACCGGAAACGCGATTGCACAAACGGTCTACCTAAACCCGACCTGGTACACCGACAATACCGTGAACAGCTTTGTCACAGGAGAACCTGTCACAATCGCGCAAGACTCTTTGGAAACAATTACAAGAAAAATGCGAACAGCGGCAAAAGCATGGGAATACATTGTTTATAAGAACAGGATTATGCCGCCGAACAAGCAATAACGAGAGAAATTATGAACCTAATCAACAAATTTTCGAGTTGGTACATTCCTCTTATCTGCAAGCACCAATACAAGGCTCTTGCATTTTACCTAATCTTGGCACTCTTATGCGCCATCCCCATTCTCTTTAAGCCAGGTCTCAAACTGGATGCCGACCTTTCGCACTTGCTGCCCGAAGGCACCCCCAGCGTTAAGGCCCTTGAAGAGTCTTACCAGCGATTCGGTTCTACTGACCAGTTCATGATCGCCATCCAAAGTGACGACGTTTATCTGGTTGCCGCCTTGCAGGATTCCATACGCGAATACATCCACAAGAACTGGCAAGGTGATTTCGTTTCGACCCAGGTCGACAACGAAAACCAATTCTTCATGGATAACGCCCTGCTTTATTTGCCCATAAAGCACCTTGAAAGAATCCGCGACAACCTGGAAGACCTGCAACTCGAAATCGGCCGCAAAAATGGCCCCCTGGTCGTTGACCTTCTAGAAGCATCGTCTGCAGCCCCCGCATCGACTGAGAAAAAAGAACGCGTTTGGTTCAGCGCCGACATCCCTCAGGAACTTGGTCTCCCCGATGAAGCCGCAGGCGCATTCGATTCCTTCTTCAAGAAGAAAAACGAGAATGCCTCTATTGATGGCGAAGAATGGCACAAGAAAAAGCCCGTACCCGTTGCCCTGAGAAACCGCTTTATCGGTTGTCCGCCTCCCGACAGCACCGGAAAAATCTTGTTCAACGGCGTTGTAAACGCCAAGCTTATCAAGCCCTCGACCGACTACGAATTTGTAACTCACATTCTCGCCCGTACAGACACCCTGCTCGCCTACTTCAGCAACAAGACTTATCCGGTTCCTACCCGCTTTTCTGTAGAAGGCACTTACGAAGGACTTAAAGAAGTCGACGAAGTCGCAAACGATTCCATCTTCTCTTTTGCGATTAGCCTTGTTCTGATTATCATCCTCACCATCTTCTTCTTCAGAAGTGTGAAGGGACCGATCTTAGTGACAGCCTCGGTGCTTTACGCTTGCCTTCCGACTCTTGCATTTACGGCCCTGTTCTATGGCAAGCTGAATCCCTTTACCGTATTTGTTGCCTCCATTATCTTGGGCATCGGCATTGACTACGCTATCCATATTTTGGGAACGTCGCAAAAGTTAATGCGCACGTACGCCACCCTCGAAGAAGTCCTGGAAGCTGCTCAACGCAAAATGCTCAAGCCTTTTGTGCTTGCAAGCTTTACCACGATTGCAGCATTCCTTACACTTTTGGCGGCCCACTTCCGCGGCTTCTATGAATTTGGTGTGGTAGCCTCGATGGGCGTGCTGTTCAGCATGCTCACCTCGGTCCTTGTACTTCCGGTATTCATCAAGTGCATGGGCGGTATCCCGAAGGCTCCCGATAACTCGCTGCTGCCAAAGTCTTGGGACGAAGCGAAAATCCTGCGTTTCTTCAAGTATGCAGCCTTTGCAGGTTTCGCCCTCGGAATCGTTTCGCTCTGGTTCGCTCAAGACGTTGACTTTGAACATAACCTGCGTAACTTGCGCCGCGTTTCAACAGAAAAGACTCAAGTAAAGAAAGGTATCCGCACAGGCGTTACAAGAATCAACAACCGTTCTTCTTCTACACCTGCCGCAGTGATGGGTAGCTCCTCGAAGCAGCTCGACCTTCTTTATGACACATTGATGGTGCGCCTGCATGTAGAACACGATTCTACCCTTCGCAGTTTCCTCACCCTCAAGACTTTCGTTCCGCCTCAGGATTCTCAAGAAAAGCGACTCGAAGTCATCGAAGAAATCCGTGACCTTGTAGACGCACGCGTATTTGACCGAGCCGAAGGCGACGATTCTGCAAACGTTGCAAATCTGCGCAAGCTCGCCAGCATCGAAAAAACATTTACTGCCGAAGACATTCCTGGTTGGGCTTTGGACCTGCTTCGTGAAAAAGACGGTAGCTATGGAAAGATTGGCTTTATTTACGGCGATTTCCCGAGCTGGGACGCCAAGGCTCTACACCGTTTCCAGGAGCGTTACAGCCACTGGAACTTTGACGGCGAAGACCTTCGCACCTTCTCTTCGCAATTCATTCTTTCCGACGTTATTGACTTGGTCAAGAAGGATAGCTTTAGACTTGCGCTCGTCATTATCCTCGTCATTTTCGGCACCCTCATCATTTCCTTCCGCAAGCCCAAACTATTCTTGGCGGGCTGTGTCTCGTTTGGTATGGGTATTGTCTTGACGCTTGGACTTCTCGGGTTCTTGACAGACTTCTTTGAATTCGGAAAGATTAGCATATACAATGTGATTGTGATACCCATGACACTCGGTATTGGCATTGACGCCACCATCCACATGATTACCTCTTGGATGTCCGACAAGAACTTGACGCTCCGTCAGTTAATGGACACTACCGGCCGTAACGTGATGGCCAGTTCCACTACCACCATCGCAGGCTTTGTCGGGTTCTTGTTCACCACTCACCGTGGTCTCAAGGGCATTGGCGACCTTGCATGCCTCGGTATAGCTATGTTCCTTATCACAAGTATCATCTTCAGCATGTACTTGTGCGGAAGCTGGCTTAAAAAGAATAAAGGTTAAACCTTCAGAATAAAATTCACCGTTTCTTCGAGATCGGCGATCTGACGGGTATGCACTTCGACATAGCGCTTGGGCGCACGGGCCGCATACTCGTCATAAATTTTAGAATCAAGCAATTGCACTAGGCGGTTCTTGATTTCGCTTACAGAATACGGGTCAAAGTACAGCACCGCGTCACCGCAGACTTCAGGAATCGAAGTCGTACCGCTTGCGGCCACAGGCACGCCGTAGCGCATGGACTGCACCGGCGGATAGCCAAAGCCTTCGTTCAAGCTCGGGAATACAAAGGCGTAGGCATTCTTATGCAGGAATTCCAGTTCCTTGTTTTCGACATAGCCGAGTAATACAAAACGGTCTTTATGCTTGAGATGGCGCAAGTAAGCTTTGGGGTTTGCGGCCCCGGTAATCACCATCTTAAAATCAAACGGCTTGCCCTGCGACTGATACATACCGACTAGTTCATCGAAAGCCATCGCAGCACGCAGGTTATTCTTTTCCCAGCGGGCGCCGCTCGTGAGTAAGAAATACTTTTTCGCAGCGACTCCCGGCGGCAAGAATCCTTCGGGTTCGTATGCCGTCATAGGGCTGTAGAAAACCGGAATTTCCAAATCCAGAAGTTCCGGGAAGAACGACTTGATGGAAGCACGGCTATGTTCGCTCACCGTAATAGTGCGGGCCTTGCCTTCGGCCATGCGCTTGGCCAAATCCTGGTACTTGGGTTTGTAGTAATGCTTTTTCCAGCTTTCGCGGTAACGGACCAACGCTTCGAACTTCTGTCCGAGTTTTTTGGCGAAACCGACACCGGCCCAGCTGTACTGCATTTCGAGAGCACGCACACCATGCCAAGTGAACACGAAATCCTTGACGTTAATGTCCCACTTTTTTTCGAGCGAGTAAAGCGGGGTATAAAAGGTATCAATCTGGTTTTCGTCGATAATCTGCTGCGGCGATTTTTCGTTGATATCGAACAGCGGAATGTTCTGCGTTTTGCAGGCATCGAGAATCATAGGATCCAGGTACTTTTTGCCGTCGTAGGCGCAGCTGAATTGCACGCCACGCTTGACCAACGCCCAGAAAATCACTTCGCCGTAGGAACCACCGCCGTGGAACTTGGCACTATGAATCGGCTGTACTGCGACCAGATTGAAAAGCAGATTCATGCTACCTCCCCAAGATTTTTCCGAAAACTCTCAAGGGAAGTACTAGAATCGGCATGTGCTTGTAGATCCAGGCGAGCGACTTGGCGAAGGCGTAGCTGCGGATAATGTAGGCGCCACCGGCACCCACCTTGCGAGTCTGGAATTCAAATTCTTCCTTGGCGTGGGCAATCACGTCGTCATAATATTCGTTGATGGAAATGCTCTTGTCAGCGTTGACCTTCACCGGAATATTTTTCAGGTTGGTGTAGAAGTCCTTGCGCAAAATTTTCGGCAAGAACAAGTCCATGCTGGCGGGCACCTTGTGACCACGGGTATCGATGATTCGCGAGCCAAAGAAGTGCAGCACTTTCGCCGTCGGGAGGAACCTGTTGCCGTAAGCCAGCTGGCAGTTCCAGCCTCCGGGCATCTTCTGCGTCACATAGCCAAACTTGAAGTTCGTTTCGGCGAGGCTTGCCATGTCGTAGGGGAAATTCTTGGACACGCAATAGAGCCAGAGTTCGTGCCAAGTTTCAAAGAACTTGTGGGCTTCGGGAGTGTCTGCGGCAAACATCACGCCCCCGTTAAAGATTTCGTCGTTCAGAATCGGCGAGAAGCCCATCATTTTCGCGTTGTTCAAAACCTTCTTGCGGTTGATGGCCTTCGAAAGATTGGTGTGGAAATCGAGCACCGCATAAATGCCGCCCTTCCATTCTTCGGGAATCGAGAGATCGCCTACAATAGCAATGTCGGAATCCATGTACAGAAAATCGCCGTCGATGACATTGCGCATGACCGTCTTGAGGTAACGGGAGCGGAGCATGGGCGTGAACTTTTCGTCGAGGGTGAGCACCTTGAGTTCATCGACCGCATCTTTAAGGACCGCACGTGGGCCGGTCAGAGTCGCCGCCGTCTTGTCGTCGGTCAGGAGCGTTACGAAAGCGCCCGGGTTATGGACGCGGAGAGACGCAATCGCCACCAGCGTCTGTTCACAGAAAAAATCCTTCGGGGAACTAGTCAGAACAAAAAGGTACTTTGTCATGGGTCAAATATACCTTTATTAAACGAAAAACTCCGAGTCCCTCATCGGAAATCGGATAAATTGCAAAATCTTGCGGTTAATTAGCCTGCCTTAGCGGCTTCGAGCTTGCTGATTTCGCCAGCCTGCTTGTCGCAGAGGTTTTTCAGGTTGCCGATTTCGGCATCTTTCTTGGCGACCTGGTCCTTGAGGTCTTCGCACTGGGCGGCATAAGTCTGTTCGGACTCGATGCGGGAGCTCAGTTCACTCTTGAGGCTATCGATAGAACTGCGAAGCGTTTCTGCAGCGTTTTCGGCATCCTTAAGGGCGGAGCTGTCGCAATCGCAAGAATCATCTTCATCGTCGCAAAGGGCCTTAATTTTCTTGGAAGCGGCAATGGCGGCCGCGGCACCTACAGCAAGACCCACAATAAAACTTGATGCTTTCATATTTGCTCCTTGGAAAACTTTTCCTATAATATCCATTCTGAAAATAGAAAAATCAAGTAAAAAAAGACCCGACAGAAAAATTTTTTCTCTTTTTTATTATGCGGGAGGGAACCCAGCTCGGAGTTGACGCCTATCGGCGTCCGTGGCTACATTCGGTCATATCGGCAAGTAAACTTGCCGCTGCGACACTCATTCGCACACTTTTGCGAAGGCCACATACAACATCCTCTAAAAACAATAAAAATTCTTTTTTTCCTCTGAAAAAGGCAATTCCTTCTTATTTTGAAGGTAGCACAAGTTATTCTTAGGAATGGAATTCTTTTTAAAGCAAAAGACCCTCTGGATTGCTCCAGAGGGTCTTTGCAGCGGGAAGAGCGAGATTCGAACTCGCGATAGGATTAAGTCCTATACGTCCTTAGCAGGGACGCGCCTTCGGCCAGCTCGGCCATCTTCCCATCTTGGGGACACAAATTTTAGATAAAATTCAGCAAAATTTCAAGGGTATCGACCCAAAAATGGCAAATTTAGCCCCATAATGGCACTTTTTTTTACATTACATGGAGCGAAAAACCAAATTTTCTAAATTTTATATATGCGTCACTTCTCCAAATTGTTCAAAATCGTGGCCGCTTTCGCTTTAGTCGGCCTCATTTGCTGCATTCCCGCCTACATCGTAGTATTCAAGATACTCCCGACCCAGGATCCGGACAACCAGTTCAACCGTTCCACCATCCTGCAGGTGCTTTCAGGCGAAACTCGAGTCTATTATAATGATGGCGAAGAACTTTTGGGCGCCTTCTTTGACGCAAACCACCGCGTGTACGTACCTTACGGTGATATTCCGGCCAATATCGTGAATGCCTTGATCGCAGCCGAAGACGCCGGCTACTGGACGCACTCCGGATTCAGCATTTACGGCTTTACCCGCGCCATGATTTCAAACATCAAGAGCGGGCACATGCGCCAAGGCGGTTCTACGCTGACCCAGCAGACCGTCAAGAACATTTTTGGGCGCGAAGAACGAAGCATCAAGGAAAAGGGCAAGGAGCTCATTAATGCGCTCCGCATGGAAAAGCACTTTAGCAAAGAAGACATCCTGGAATTCTACCTGAACCAGTTCCACGTTTCGGGTACCGGAAAGGGCGTAGCTATTGCCGCCCAGTACTTCTTTAACAAGGAACTCAAGGACCTGACACTTGCCGAATGCGCCTTTATTGCAGGTTCGGTGAAGGGCCCGTTCAACTACGACCCGTTTATCCAGCGCAACGCCGAACGCCGCGAAAAAGCCTTGGCCCGCGGCAAGGAACGCCTGGAATACGTACTCGGCCGCATGGTCGAAGAGAATTACATTTCTGAAGAAGAAATGAACGAAGCACTCGCTAAGCCGCTGGAATTCAACCACGGCAACTTCCGCTTTAGCGTGAGCACCATGCTCGACCGCATTGAAGAAAAGCTGGACGGCGAATTCTTCCAGAAAAAATTTGAAGCCGAAGGCATCGAAGACTGGCGCAAGGCTCAGCTTTCGATCACCACCACAGTAGATGCCCGCAGCCAGGACGCAGCAAAGACTGCTTTGCAGGCAAACATCAGCGGACTCCAGATGCAGCTCGGTGGCTTTGTGCTCCCGAAGGCACAGTTTGCAAACCGCGCACAGACGGCACGTAAGGGCGACTACCTGTACGGCACAGTCGACAGCATCATGGTCGATGACCAGGGCAGTCTCAAGGCATTAACGCTCAACTTCGGACAGCTCAAGGGTTTGGTTTCGGAAGCAGCCGTGAAGGACTTTGCGAAAAAGGCCGGTGGCGACGTGAACAAGATTTTGGCTCCGCAGCTCAAGAAGGGCGCCATTCTGTTGGTGAGCGTGATGGACGATAAGACCATCGATGGATTTGCTCCCTGCCAGATTGAAACGGAACCCGTGCTGCAAGGCGCTCTTTTCGCCATTCAGAATGGTAACGTCGTCGCAAGCCAGGGCGGTTTCCACAACACCGGATTTGACCGTAGCTTTAAGGCCGTGCGACAGCTGGGTTCTAGCTGGAAGCCGATTCTTTACGCGCTTGCTCTCAAGTACCACTGGAATTATCTGGACATGCTGGAAAACGACTTCAACGTTTTCCAGTTCACGAACCAGTTCTACTTCCCGCGCCCGGACCACAAGAACAAGGGTGATGTCGTAAGCATCGCTTGGTCTGCCACTCGTTCTGAAAACATCGCCAGCATTTGGCTCTTGGAGCACTTGCTCGATAAACTTTCGCTTGAAGAATTCTACGACATCGCCGCCGTGAATGACATGGCTCGCCACGAAGACGAAGACACCAAGAAGTTCTTTGAACGCCTGCGCGACAAGTACGGCCTGATTCTGAAAGAAGATACCAAACGCGAAATCGAATTCACCAAGGCCCGCGACGCTCTTGCCGAACGCTACAGGCTCGAAGGCAAAGACGACAAGGCCCGTGATGTGCTGAACCTACGCTACGGAACCTTTAACGATGTCGCCGTAAAGCAGTCCAAGAAAGACGCCAAGACTCTTAGCTTTATCAAGCACAACTACAAGCGCTATTCTGAAATCTTGCGCGAACGCCAGGCACAAGAACTTGACCCGACGATTGAGCTCCCGCCGCTGGATTCCGTAGTGTTGCTCAACCACTTTACGCTCGCCGACATGAAGCGCCTTTCGACCATGATCGAACCTGTGGATAGCGAAGTGGATTACCTGGACGCAGAACACCTGCGTTACTGGCCCGATTACAGACGTTCGCTCGCCTTTGCCGAATACGCACGCTTCGCCAAAGAAATCGGTATTCACCAGAAGTTGCAGAAAGTGTTCAGTATGCCGCTCGGCGTGAACGACATTACGCTGGCTGAAATTTCGACTGCTTACCAGACGCTCTTAACCGGTAAGGTATTCAAGTGCTTGGATGGTGACTGGACTGATCCGTGCTTCATTAAGGAAATCAAGAACCGCGACGGCAAGGTGATCTTTAGAAACAAGAGCGAAAGCAAGGTAGTGCTCGGTGATTCGATTACCTCGCAGATTGCAGTGATGTTGCATTCCGTGTTCACGAACGGTACCGCTCGTAGCCAGTACACACACATTACAGTGACCTCACCGGATAAAGCCATTACGCTGCGCTACCCCGCCCTCGGTAAGACCGGTACCACGAACGATTACCGCAACGTAGCCTTCCTTGGTGCGCTCCCGACTTACGTGAATGAAAAGAATGGCATTGCCACCGACTCCGTGATTGCTATCGGTAGCTATGTGGGCTTTGACGATAACAAGCCGCTGAAATCTGGACGCACGCGTATTGCAGGCGCCAGCGGTGGTTTGCCGCAATGGGCTGACTTTGCCAAGAAAGAAATCAACATTTTGGGTCTGCCCGAAAAGATTGACTTCCTCGACATTTCGATGCTCGCCGCTGGAGAAGTTCCGCTGGTACTCCCGAACGAACGCGGCCAGCTGACCGTTGACCCGATGACCGGTAGCATTATCGCAGGCGGTAGCGCCGAACAAGGTCGCCCGCTCCCGTGGATCGAAGTTCCGGGATTCACGCCGCCGCAGGTTCACGCCGCGGCCGCAGAAACCGCCGCCGCTCACGGCATCATGATCAGTTTGCCCATGCCGACAGCAGCTCCCGCAGCATCAACCGATTCTACAAATGTAGCCGAAGCTACCCCGAGCGCACCTGCCGAAGGAGCGACCGCGGAAGGCGCTACTACGCCGACAGTTCAACCACAGCCCACGCAGCCGGCACAGCCGAAGGCTGCCGCTATGCCCAAGGACGACGACTGGGATTTGCCTGAAGGCTTTGACAGCAAGAACGCCTTTGTGCCTATTGAAGCAGACTAATTTGTAAGAATTTGGCCGTTAACAGAACTTAGCGAAAGAAGAAAAAATGCGAATCAAAATCCTTAGTTTGTTATCAGCAAGTGCTTTTGCGCTGACGGCATGCGTCGGCAATGCACCCTCCCCCGAAACAGAACCGACCAACGTTTCTGCTGCAGAACCTTCTGAACAAGAACCGTCCAGCATTCCGTCGAGCGATTCGTCGCTTCAACCGGAATCTAGCGAACAATCGGGTGTATATTTCAATTCGCAGGCACTCGATGACCACCGATTGGCTACCCCGGAAAATATTCCGACTGTCCCCGATTACAGCAGTTCTTCGAGCAATGGCCAAACAAGCGCCACAATTTCCGACCCGTACACAGCAATTCCTGCCATTGTCCAAAGCATTTTTGATTACGCCAACACCTTGTACCAGGCAGGCTATACCGATTCCGCAAGCGCCTACCTGGAACGTTTCCGCGTCATCAAGCCCTTGTGGGAACAGTGGGAATCCAAGGCCGATTCGATGCTGAATGAATTCGGAAAGACTCGTGCCGAAAAGGCAAAAGCATTCGAGCCGATGGTATTCCAAATTCAAAACATGAACCGCGCCAATTCCGACTACGGTCTTGTGGCACAAACCGCAGACAGTTTGATCGCGCTAGCCCCGGGCGATTCCCTGACACAATGGGCCAAGGCACAAAAGAGCGTTGCCTACAAGAACACGCTCACTAAAGCAAAGAAAGAATACGCAGCCATCAAGGATTTAGCGGACAACCAAGCGCAATTCGCTGAAGCCGAAAAGCAGGCACTTACATTCCAGATGCGCTACCGCGACTTCGAAAACGACCTGTACATTCAGGCGCTCATCGACCACATTCGCGAACTGGCGCAGGCAAATGATGCAGCAGCCACTAAGTACTGGGAATCGCACGACCCGGCGCAGGCACTCGCTAAGGCAGACACGCTCTTGCAAAAGGAAAAGTTCAGCGAAGCCAAGGAACTCCTGATGAAGCTGAGGGCAAGCAAACTCCGCAAAGAAGCCAACGAGCTCTACACAAAGCTTGCAGACGCTTTCTGC
Source organism: Fibrobacter succinogenes (assembly GCA_902794535.1). Taxonomy (GTDB): domain Bacteria; phylum Fibrobacterota; class Fibrobacteria; order Fibrobacterales; family Fibrobacteraceae; genus Fibrobacter; species Fibrobacter succinogenes_O. The sequence goes on from CADBHQ010000017.1 coordinate 54,813, forward strand.
ACCAAACAGCGCAAGACAACAAGTCAAACTTTTGCCAAGGCACAAAAGCAAAAGGATGCCGCCAAGAAGAAAAAGTTGTTGCAAGATGCAATCGCACCGCTTGACAAATGCTTGACGGAATATCCGGACAATCCGCAAAAGCAGAAAGTCGAAGAGAACAAGAAGTTCTTGGAACAGGAATTGGGGAAATAAGCTACAGCTCTACCAGAATTCCCGCCTGCACGTAGGCGTAGCCTTTGCCGTCGTGGTCAAGGAACTGATAGCCGCCCATTACCATGATGGATGAGAAATCACCATTCTTGATATCAAGGCCACCTCCGGCACGCCAAAACATTTGGTGATTCGAGCCGCATAAATAGCCCCAGTCACCTGTAGCCACAGGCAAAACAGTGCTTCCGATAGGCAGGCGAACCCACACGCTACCCGATACCGGAATCAAGCTCACGTTATCGATTTCTTGATAACCCGTGCCAATACCGAAAAAGAGCATTTGATCAATCGGATACCAAAAGTGACCGAATATGTTCAAGTTGAACTTGCCCATTTCGCTCACATGATTGACGATGCCACCCTGCACATCCATGGTAAATGCACTTGCCGGCATAACGGCAAACGCTAACGCAAACAGAATGGCAGAGAAAATCTTCTTCATATCGCAGTTAAAATATAATCTTTCGTCTCTCGTCTGTAGCCGTGAAACGGCGTTCTTTCGTCTGATATTACTCGTCGCTGCGGGCTTCGCGGGCCCAACCGCCGCTCTTTTCGGGCTTGAAGGCCATAAAGAAACCTTTAAGCATGGCGTAGTTCATCAAAAGGAAGTAGTAACCGCTCGGGACAATTTTGAAACCGGCGACCAGCAAGGCAAGCGACATCACACCAAAGAAAATCTGGTAGAAGAGTCCGCTTGTAAGCAAGAGCGCGTTAGCGATAAACAGCAAAATCAAAATGTGCGGAGAGAACCAGCGCAGAATCTTGTGCGAGAAGAACAAGTAGGCAAGCAGCGGGTGCAGCGGATTCAACAGCGGCAAATAAGAGAACAAGAAGTTAAAGTTCGCGCGGCCGATACGCACCTTACGGCGGAATTCACCGCTCGATTCCTTAGACGTCTGTTCAGTACCGATAGCGCTTGTCACGAACGTGCAGTAATAACCTTTTTCAAGCACCTTGGTTGTCACAAAGAAGTCATCCATGACGCTCTTCTTGACCGGCAGTTCCGTATACAAGTTGCGGCGGATTGCATAGAGAGCGCCGTTGCCACCAATCAGCATGTCGAGCACGCCTTCGAACTTCTTGATTTCAGATTCCAAATCCCAGTAAGAACTTTCGCCGCGACCCAGCGTAGAGCCGCTCTTGTCCGACAGAATCAAGTGACCGCAGGCGCAACCGATTTTCTTGTCTTGGAACGGAATCACGAGCTTGCGCACCACATTCGGGAAAAACATCGTGTTCGCATCGCAAAAGAGCAAAATGTCATTTTTCGCAATCTTGTTCAGGCGATTCAGCATAGCGGCCTTGCCCGCATTCTTGGGAGCCTTGACCAGCGTGATCCCCTGCGATTCATAGCGAGCGACAATTTCGGCAGTTTTGTCTGCAGAGCCATCATCGCCAATCAAAACTTCCAGTTTGTCCTTGGGGTAATCAATTTCCAGAATGTTCTGAATCTTACGTTCAATCACCGCCTCTTCGTTGTAGGCAGAAATCAGAATCGATACCGTCGGGAGTTCGACATTGCCCTGTTCCGGAGCCTTGCGACGCTTGAAAATTTCACTCACGAACGGGAGCGTCATCGGGAACAGCAAATAGCCATGCACCAACAAAAAGAGCATCGCCCAGAAAACCACTTGTACGTAAAAAAGGAATTGTTCGTTCATCGAGACATCCACTCCTTCTCTTTTTCAAGGAACTGGTACAACATGTATTGCAGCTCTTGCGGCGACATAGAATCAGTCACCGTCAAAATACTCATGCCCTTCGGGGCAACAAGCACAAAAGCCGGAAGCGCATTCAGTTCCCATACATCAAAATAGCAACGTTGTACCGTTTTCTTTTGGCCGTCGCACATAATGGAATCCTGCGATTCGGCATTGAGTTTAACGGCATAAAAGCGCGTATTCAAAAGCGAAGCCACCGTGGGGTCGCTGTACACGTTTGCTTCCATCACGCGGCAAGGAATGCACCAGTCCGCATACAAATCCACAAAAATCAGCTTCGGTCCCGTCTTCGCCTTTTCAAGCGCTTCGTTATAATCCATCCAATGCACCAAGGATTTTTTAGCAGCCTTCTTGGCAGGCACCGCATCGTTCAGGGGGGCGGCAAAAGTAACCGATGCGCAAAGCACCACAAGCACCAACAAGCGTAAAATCAATGTACACCTCCCTTATGCGCAGGCATTTGAGGCATCATTTTTTTCGGACCGTTTCCTTTCGCCGGCGTATTTTCTGCCGTCGCATTCGGTCCCGGCGGAGGCGCCAGCAGAGAATCGATGCGAGCGGTTACCGCCTTCTGGAACGGCACCCACTGGCGTTCATCATTCAAGATTTCGTCAGTTTTTGCAAGGAACTGTTCACGCGTATAACCTGCGGCCTTCAAGGCATCTTGGCGCACCAAACGACCCACCGGGGAATCCTTGCCATAGGTGATTTCAGCCACGCGCAATTCGACAAACAAGTCAACGAACTTCTGGTCGACCGAGACTTCGCCGCTACAGCCGCCCATGCCGAAAACAGAAAACAAAAGAAGCGCAACGGCAAAAACCGCACGCGCCCCCATCGTCTTGTTTTCGACTAAAGCCATAGACACCTATCTTACTGGTCGTTTTCTTCCAGAGCGTTTTCGAAAAGGCCTTCCACGTATTCAGCCTTGCTAAAAGGCACCAGCTGGTCGATTCGTTCGCCCATACCAATCCAGCGGATAGGAATCTGCAGCGAGCTTGCAATCGAAAGCACTGCGCCGCCACGGGCCGTACCGTCGAGCTTGGTCACCACAAGGCCGGTGAGCGGGAAACTCTGGTTGAAAATTTTCGTCTGGTTGATGGTATTCTGTCCGGTGTTGCCGTCGATCACGAGCCACATGTCGTGCGGCATGTCGGGGCTTACCTTCTTGATTACGCGGACAATCTTCTTGAGTTCTTCCATCAAGTAGTCTTTGTTGTGCAGACGGCCGGCGGTATCAATCAATACCACGTCGCAGCCGCGGGCCACTGCCGCATTGCAGGCATCAAACGCCACAGCCGCAGGGTCAGAACCTTCCTGATGCTTCACGAATTCGGCACCGCTACGCTCGGCCCAAGTTTCAAGTTGGTCGATGGCTGCAGCGCGGAACGTGTCGCAGGCCGCAATCATCACCTTCTTGCCTTCGCCTTTGAGGCGTGCGGCAAGCTTACCGATCGTCGTCGTTTTGCCAGCACCGTTCACGCCAATCACAAGCACCACGTGGGGCTTGCCCTTGAGTTCAAACGGCGGCGGGTCCTTGAGCAGGCGTTCCGCTTCGCTGCGCATAATGCCCCAAGGCATCAGTCAACAGGAATGCCGCTTCGACGCCCACGTCGGCCTTAATCAGGTGTTCTTCGAGTTCCTCAAGAGTGTCATCTGTAATTTTGCCTGCACCGACAATACCCTTGAGTTCGCCCATCAAGGCGTCGCGGGTCTTGGCAAGGCCACTCTTAATGGCAGAAAAAAGTCCCATTCGAAAATTTCCGTAAAATCGTTAAACGATGCTTTCGACCTTATCGACCAGGCCGTAGGCCTTGGCTTCTTCGGCGCTCATAAAGTTATCGCGTTCCGTGTCGCGGTCGATTTCTTCCATGGTGTGGCCAGAGGTTTCAGCAAGAATCTTGCCCGTAATGTTGCGGATACGGAGCATTTCTTCGGCCTGAATCTGGATATCGCTTGCAGGGGCGACAATTTCACCATGAATGAGCGGCTGGTGAATCATGATGCGGGCATTCGGCCAAGCATAGCGTTTGCCCTTCGCACCCGAAGTCAAAAGCACGGCACCCATGGAGGCTGCCTGACCGCAGCAAACCGTAACCACATCGCTCTGGATAGCGTTCATGCAGTCGTAAATGGCAAGGCCGCTAGAAATCACGCCACCCGGGCTGTTGATGAAGAAATAGATGTCTTCGTGGTTCAGAGAATCCAGGTACAAGAGTTCCTTCACAATACGTTCGGCGCTTTCGTCATCGACACCGCCCCACAAGAAAATTTTGCGCTTGGAGGCAAGGAATTCTTCAGCCTTCTTCATGATCTCGGAAGGGGCATTCTCTTTCTTTTCGTTGCAATCTGCCATAATAAATCCTTTTTGTTCGGGTACAATTTAGAAAATTCAATATATTATCGTCTTTTCGCACCCGTTTGTAAAGCAGGGATTTTAAAGGATTTGCTTGCGTTTCTGGTATAAAAATTTTTTCAGCAAAAACAGGGGATAAAAACAGACACTTTAGCCCTTTTTGGCGTGTATATAAAGAGGAGGTCATAAAAAACAAAAGGACAATATGAATACGAAAAACAACTCGCAAAACTTGAATACGTTGACAAATTCAAACTCTTTACCTATATTCTAATATGAAGTTCACTGTAGAAAAGTTGCCTGCCGCCGCTGCCGAAATTAACGCCTTGGAGCAATCTCAGAAAGAACTTCTGAACAAGGAGTACGAAACAATTGAAAAACAGGGACTAGAATATGTTCGTGTAAGACCACTTCAAAAAGAAATTTTTGAAATCAAGTCGAATGAACTACGGTCTTTGTTTAAGTACAAGGCAGGAGCGATTATTGTAATTGGAGTTGTCTTCGTAAAAAAGACACAAAAAACTCCGAAAGAAAAGATTAAACTCGCCATAAAGCGATTGAAGGAGGTTTAGATGCCGTATGTTTATGTGAAAGATTCCGAAGGATTCGTATTCAAGAAAAAAGAATCGGATGTCGCTGCAGATGAAAAGATTATCTCGGAAAAAGAATATCTGAAAAAATCGGGCATTGCCCTTTACGAAAAAAAGTTCGGGCACGGCGGTGCGCGCGAAAATGCTGGCAGAAAAACGAAGTTCGCCTCCCCGCTGAAATTTCAGATTCGAGTCACAAAAGAGGAAAAGGAATTTCTTGCATTCGCAAGGAGCAACAAGCTCAATTTCGCAACTCTGATGAACCTTGCGACAAAACTAGATTAATACTTTTCTAATTTTCGGATTCTTGGAGGTCTTCTGTGAAAAAGTTTTTTGTGTTGTTGACTGTTGCCGCACTGCTTGTCGCGTGCAGTGGTGAATCTAGTAGCTCCGCTCCCGATCCAATCGGTGAAATCTCGTCGAGTAGCAATGACGACAATGGTTCTGCATCCTCGTCTTCTCAGAAAGATTCTAAAAAATCCAGTTCTTCTGTAGCGGAAAAGAATTCTTCTAGTTCCGTAAGTGGCAAGAATAGTAGTTCGAGTGTGGTTGAGTCGAGTAGTAGCGCGCGGAATTCTAGCAGCAGTTCTGCTGTTCTGTTTAAACAATGTGAAGAAGGTGATACTGTTATAAGTGAAATGGGGTTAAATGTGTTTTATTATCGTTGCCACGATAATGAATGGGTTCTTGATTCTACTGTGAATGTTGTAAAACCCAAGGTTTATCCGAACATGGATAGCGTATTTAATCCTGCGGTGACTTATGGCTCGTTTAAGGATCCTCGCGATGGAAAGGTTTACAAGACCGTTCGATACTATATGAAACTTCAAAGCGGCGAAACGACTTTCATTGATTCTTTTACGGTGATGGCTCAGAATCTAAATTACGCAGATACAACAATTGACAGTACAACGACGGTTTTTGATGATTCGAAGGTTGAAAAACGTTGCTACCAAGATGACCCTTGGTATTGTGACAATTATTTCGGAGCGCTTTACACTTGGAGCGAAGCGTTGGGACTTCCCAAAGTGTGTGACAGTGTCGGTGTTGCGGATGACTCAAGATGTAACATAAAGCTTGGTTACGATGCTAAAGTGCAGGGTGTGTGCCCGGAAGGATGGCATGTGATGAACGAAACCGAATGGAAACATTTTGCTTTTCCACGAGGAATCGATGCTAGTTATACTATGTTGTCTCGTGCCGTATGGAAGGATGTAAAAAATACGAATTCCAGTGGAATGTCTGTCTTGCCTTATGGGGATGGAACGTATGATTCTCAAAACAGCATGTTTTGGATGGCCCATGAATTTAAAGAAAAACCTAAAATGGGCGGTGCGTTTATGATCAATGGTTTCAGTACTTCTTCAGCGAGCTCAAAATATGGGTTCCTTTACGTCCGTTGCGTAATGGATGAAGGCGACACTTTCATTCAATAAAGTCTTAACAAGAAATCACGTTAGTGATTTCCAATCCGTGTGGCCCCTTTGTTTGATTTCTCGGGTCTGAAAAGCTGATGCTGATCTTCATCAGCATGACTCGGGAGAGGAATGCCCTAAGGCGGAAGAAGATAAGTCGTCGAGCGAACATTCGTCGGCCGAAGGCCGAGGCCATGTGAGCGTGCGGAGCAGGCTGAGCCGGAGCGCTTTTTTTTCGGACATGAAAAGCTGATGCCGATTTCCATCGGCATGACGCGGGCGGGGAAAGGAGGTGCCGCATCGAGTGCGGCAAGACAGTGAGCAATTCATTCCACACGGCTCATTTCTGGAGCCGTGGGCATTTTTGAAGCCGGGGCGTTGCGGGGCGGCGAGCGCCCGCAGTGAACTGACCCCAAAAAGTTGGACATTTAAAAATTAGGTTATATTCGCCCTATTTATTCGATATTG
>CADBHQ010000018.1 GCA_902794535.1 Fibrobacter succinogenes
CAGATGGACAAGGAAGGCTTCGGCAACTGCACGAACCTTTACGAATGCCAGGCTGCATGCCCGAAGGGTATCACCGTGGATTACATCGCCAAGATGAACCGCGAATACCTCGGCGCTACCGTGACCTACGCCGAAAAGGTGTACGGCAAAGACTAGCAAGGCGAGTGTCGCGGCGAAGTGCTTGCATTTCGCCATGACCGAGCCGCAGCGAGTCTGCGCTTAAGCCCGTAGGGCGCAAGCGCAACGACTAATTCGATTATATAAAAAGGGACCGCAGCGATGCGGCCCTTTTTGGCATATAAATGAAATAAATAAAAAAAACAGATATTTTTTATGGTTGAGTTTCTATAAAATCTAACTTTATAGATATATTTGCTTATGTATGGCAGAGCCTTGTAAATGTTTAACATCGCGACAAAAGGAAATCCTCTCCTTGCTTCGTAAGGGGCTTACGAATGCTGAAATTTGCAAGGCGTTGAACATTTCGGCGAATACGGTCAAGGTGCATTTGGCCAACATTTACAAGATTCTCGATGTTTCGAACAGGACCGAAGCGGTGTCTGTCGATATTGAAGAAAGTAATGAAAATTCAGCTGTTGACGAAGAAATCCACATCGCATTTATAGATGGGAAATCCTTGGACGGTTGTTCCCCCGCAAAAGAGCTTTACCTATCTATCATACAAGCCTTGAACCGGTATCGGCTTTTTTCGATCAACGAGAGTGAAGAAGCTTCGGCTCCGGCAACGTATCAAGTCAAAATATCCCCGGTCTTGAATAAGGAAAACACCTTCTTTGTAACTCTATACAAAGGAAAAACGGCAGATATTCTTTGGTCGGAATCGCTACAGGTTAACGCTAACGACGATTTTGAACTGATGGGGACGCAGGTGGCAATGCAAATCTTTAGGCTATTGTTCCATTCGGCGGCGCAGACTTATGAACAAAATAAAGAATTGTTTCCCCGGTGGTGGTATGCCACTTCTTTTGCCAATGTCAAAATAGATAATATCTGCCGGGGTTCGTTTGATGAAATAATCAACGAATTGGAGCCGTTGGCTAAAGCGGAGAAAAGCCCCATATTTGTACCCTATACGCTTGTTTGGGCCTATTATGTTGCCATAACGGAATCCTGGGTGAACGCTAAAGAGTATGTTGCAAAAATAGAATCGCTTGCCTGTGCTGCTATGCGGAAGAATCCCTATTCTGTATACGCCCAGTTCATGATGGCGGTATACAATATGGCGATTGGGAACAAGAATGGAGCAGTTCCTTACCTTCGGCAGATTTTGGCGGATCTTCCGCAGTGTGTTAGGTCTCGGCGTATTTTGGTTCAGCTCTGTATGTTTGCGGGGCAAATGGACGAGGCCTTGCATTTGCTGAATGAAGGCTCCCGATTTATTAAAGGGCCAGAAGGCGTGCTCCTTCATTCTACACCAAGGGCGTTCATCTTTTTCTTGCAGGGCAAGTTTGCGGAATGTGAAGAAACGTTGAATCAAGTTTTGATGTTCCATCCGGAATCGACCTTAGCAAGGCTTATGCTGATTGCCTGCAATAACAAGAGGGGCAATTTCAAGGAAAGCGAAAAGCATAGACAAGTGTTTTTTGAATACCATCCGAATTTCCAGAAGTCTGACCTGGAGCAAATTCTGAAGGGGATTCCTTCGCCGACGAAGGAAACTCTTCTTGATAGCGTTAGCAACGTTTTTACGCTATAAAACAAGCAAAAATAACCCGTTTGGGCTATAGACAAGTAATACCGTCGTTGTTTATTTTTAAAAAGGTTAGGGGATTTTTTATTTCTAAACACCTCGCTCATGACGGTTTAATTTTAGATCGTCATGAGTTTTTTATATTTGGTAAAAAAAGGAGTTTCAATGAAAAAAATCTTTGCGATGCTTGCGGCGTTTGCTTGTGCCGCTGTTTTTTCTGCCTGTAACGACCAAAAGGCAGAACAGTCTACTGCTGACGAATCCCTGAACAAGGTGAAGGCTGCAGGCGAGTTCGTGCTCGGTCTCGACGACTCCTTCCCGCCGATGGGTTTCCGCGACAAGGACAACAACATTGTGGGTTTTGATATTGACCTTGCTACAGAAGTTTGCGCTCGCCTGGGCGTGAAGCTCAAGACGCAGCCGATTTCCTGGGACGCCAAGGAACAGGAATTGAATACCGGCAAAATCGACTGCATTTGGAACGGTATGAGCGTGGACAGCGCTCGCGCCGCCGCGATGAACTTGAGCGACGCGTACCTCACGAACCGCATGATCTTTACCGTGAAGGACAAGGCTCTTACAAAACTCGAAGCTCTCAAGGGCAAGAAGATTGCCGTGCAGAACGGCTCTACCGCCCAGAAGTTGCTCGATGCTTCCGAAGCGGGTAAGGCTGCCAAGGAAATCGTTCCGTTTGATGACAACCAGACGGCTCTCATGGATTTGGACAAGGGCGGTGTCGATGCCGTGTTCCTCGACGAAATCGTAGCTAAGTACTGGATTGTTGAAAATGCTAAGGACTACATTGTCCTCGAAGAAGGCCTTTCGGACGAAGTCTATGCCGTTGGTTTCCGCAAGAAGGACAAGGCTCTCCGCAATGCCGTGAACTCGACCTTGGCTGCAATGAAAGCTGATGGCAAGTTCGACGAAATCTATGCCAAGTGGTTCGGTAAGTAGTGTCTGACTTAAGTTCTCTGTTGCCCATTCTCTGGGGCGGTTTCTGCACGACGCTCGCCATATTCGGACTGACGCTCCTGTTCTCGATTCCGCTCGGTCTTTTGATTGCCGTGCTCAAAATGAGCAAGTGGCGAGTGGTGCGTTACCCGGTGTCGTTCTACATCTCGGTGATGCGTGGAACGCCGCTCTTGTTGCAGATTGTGGCAATTTATTTTGGCTCGTATTACCTGAGCGAATATTCGGGACTCGGATTTTCGTTTGACCGATTCCCGGCGGTGATTGTCGCTTTTTCGATAAACTATGCGGCGTACTTTGCCGAAATTTTCCGCGGCGGAATCCAGTCTATTCCGAAGGGACAGTACGAAGCCGCCTACATGCTCGGCATGACCCGTACGCAGACGTTTTTCCGCATTATTTTACCACAAGTGGTAAAGCGCGTGGTGCCCGCGAGTGCAAACGAAGTGATTACCTTGGTAAAGGATACATCGCTTGCGCAGGTGATTGCAGTGACGGAACTTTTTGCTTTGGCCAAGAAACAGCAGGCGGCATACGCCAGCATTTATCCGCTGTTCGTGGCAGGTGTGTTCTACTATGTGGCAAACCTTTTGCTGAGCGTGCTTTTCGCCTATCTGGAACGCAAGCTCGACTACTATAAGTGAGGTCCGTGATGCCGATTCTTAAAGTGGAACATGTCAAGAAATTGTTTGGCAACTTGAATGTGCTTAAGGATATCTCGTTCGAACTGAATGCGGGCGAGGTGCTTTCGATTATCGGTCCGAGCGGTTCCGGCAAGAGTACGCTGTTGCGTTGCATTACCCAGCTTGAAACGGTGAACGGCGGCTTGGTGCAGGTCGATGGCAAGGATATGGTGCAGTCGGGTGACAAGGGAACTCCGGTGTATGCGCCGGCAAAGGTGCTGCGCGAAATCCGCCTCTCCACAGGGCTCGTGTTCCAGAACTTCAATCTGTTCCCGCATTTGACGGTGCTCCAGAATCTTTGCCTGGCTCCGGTGCGTGTGCTGGGTGTTTCCCGTGAACAAGCTCGTGAAACGGGAAAATCTCTGCTCAAGCGTATGGGCCTCGAAGGCAAGGAAAAGGCTTACCCTTGTGAACTCAGCGGTGGCCAGCAGCAGCGAGTGTCCATTGCCCGCGCCTTGGCCATGAACCCGAAGATTCTTTTCTTTGACGAACCGACTTCTGCGCTGGATCCGGAACTCACCGGCGAAGTGCTCAAGATTATCAAGAAGCTAGCCGAAGAAAAGATGACCATGGTTATCGTGACGCATGAAATGGCTTTTGCCCGCGATGTGGCGGACAAGGTTATCTTTATGGACGGCGGCTATATTGTCGAACAGGGAACTCCAGATTTCGTGTTCAACCAGTCTGGGAACGAACGCTTGTCGCAGTTCTTGTCAAGATTCTCTAAAAATTGAAGTCATTTCATATAGCTCTTTTTGCAAATATTTCTTATTTTTTATTGCAAAGGAGCTAATATGAATAGGTATTTCGCATTTGCGGCCTTCGTTGCCGCTATTGCTTTTTCCGTTGTATTTTCAGCTTGTAGTGAAAAGAAAGATTCTACACTGAATCAAGATCAGTCTTTTGAAAATGTGAAAAAAGCTGGCGCTTTGGTAATGGGCCACATGGGTGATTTTCCGCCCATGGTCTTTATGGATAAGGACAGCAATTTTATAGGGTTCGATGTGGACCTTGCAAATGAAGTTTGCGCTCGCTTAGGGGTGAAACTTGAATTGCGTTTGATTTCTTGGTCAGATAAAGAAAAAGCTTTGTATGATGGAAACATTGACTGCGTTTGGAACGGTATGAGTGTCGATGAAAAGCGTGCTTCGGATATGAATCTGAGCGACCCTTACCTCACGAACAGACTGGTTTTCATGGTAAAGAGTAAGTCCTATAACAGCTTGGATTCTTTGAAGGGTAAAAAGATTGGCGTTCAGCATGCTTCGACTGCTTGGTCGATGCTGGAACAGTCCGAAATGAAAAAGGACATGAAGGAAATTGTGCTGTTTGAAAGCATGAGCCTTGCGCTGGAAGCCATGGAGCAAGATTCTGTTGACGCCGTGTTCGGAGACGAAGTGTCCGCCAAGTACTGGAATGTTTTGAATAACAAGGATTTCGTTGCCTTGGAAGATGGCTTGCACAATGAATTTTATGCCGTCGGTTTCCGTAAGGCTGACAAGGTTCTCCGCGATACAATAAATGCCGTCCTTACTTCGATGAAGAAAGACGGCAAATTCGTTGATATTACAGTCAAGTGGTTCGGTAAATAGTTACCGGTACTGAGCACTCCAGCGGCGCTTGAAGCGGGGCTCGTCTAGGACTTTGGCCCAGATGAATCCCTTGCGCACGTCGGTGAGACTCCTGGTCGAAACAAGGGGCGCACGTCGCGGAGCCTGATCGGTTCCGCTTGCGGTATCATTTCCCATGAATGCGGCTGCAGATTCGCGTGCAGACTTGGCTCGTTCTTCGAGAGCGTTTAACTCCCGCTGGCGTTCCAGTTCCTTGCGGTGCAAATCTTCCATTTCAGAATCAGTGTCATCCTGAGCCTGTCGAAGAGCCTCATTTCTTTCTTGCTCGGCACGCTTTTCGTGACTGAGTAAGTTGTCGAGTTCTTCTAAGTCATGCACGAGCACGTCGCAGTCGCCTTCGCCCATGTCGTGGCCCACAATGCGGTGGGCTTGCAAATCCATCAGCATTTCGGCGGCGGTGTTTTCGTCAACATCGAATTCTTCCATCAAGAATTCCAAGTTGATAAAATCCACCCCGATCACGACTTCGGCAATGTCGCGAAGTGTGAGCGGCTGATCCGGATCGCGCCTTTCTACAGGGGGCGTGGGCGGCTCGATGTTGCCTTGGGTCGCCTGGCGTTGTGCGTTTTCGAACTGGCGAATCAAATCTTGCAGAGAACGCGGCGGCTGATTTCCTTGCGGTTCAGCCGGCTCTGCATTACGCTGGCGGGGGAGCGGCTTTTGCTGCTCCTTGGTCTTGTTCGCCATACTCTGGATTATCGCAACAACGACTGCGATGCCTATGAAGATTAGGGTTTCCATATTGCCCTACAATCGCTTACTTGGCCTCGGGTGCGCTGCCGATTTCCTTGCGCATCTGCGTGTCGGCTTCGATATTCTTGAGGTTGTAATAGTCCATCACGCCGAGCTTGCCGTCGCGAAGGGCCGATGCCATAGCCATCGGAATCTGGGCTTCGGCTTCCACGAGCTTGGCCTTCATTTCCATGACCTTAGCCTTCATTTCCTGTTCGGCAGCGTAAGCCATAGCGCGGCGTTCTTCTGCCTTAGCCTGTGCAATCTTCTTGTCGGCTTCGGCACGGTCGGTTTCAAGGATAGCGCCAATGTTCTGGCCCACGTCTACGTCGGCGATATCGATCGAAAGAATTTCGAATGCGGTACCAGCATCAAGGCCAGAGGCGAGCACCTTCTTAGAAATCATGTTCGGGTTTTCGAGCACGTCTTTGTGGCTCTTTGCAGAGCCGATAGAAGAAACGATACCTTCGCCCACGCGAGCGACCACAGTGTCTTCGCCTGCGCCACCCACCAACTTCTGGATGCTTGCGCGCACGGTAATGCGGGTCACGGCATGCAGCTGAATACCGTCGAGAGCCACAGCGGAAACCTTCGGCGTTTCAATCACCTTCGGGTTCACGGACATCTGCACGGCTTCGAGCACGTTACGGCCTGCAAGGTCAATAGCGGCGGCTTCCTTAAAGTCGAGCTTGATGTTTGCCTTGTTGGCAGCAATCAAAGCCTGAATTACGCGGAGCACGTTACCGCGGGAAAGATAGTGGGCTTCGAGCAGGTTGGTGTCTACGGGCAGGCCTGCCTTGCAGCTAAGAATGCGGGCTTCCACAATCACCTGCGGCGGAACCTTACGCAGGCGCATACCGATAAGCTGGAAAATGCTCACGTTTGCCTTGGAGAACAAGGCCTGCAGCCACAGGCTGAAGAACTTGCCGATAAAGGCGAGGAGGATGATAACGGCAATAGCCGCGATAATGATTCCGACGATTAAAAGAGTGTCCATTTTTTTTCTCCGGTGTTATTTTCTTTAATTTACGTTATTTGTCTTCGTCAAAAAAAGATTCTTTGATTTTTTTTCGAATTTGAGGAACATAGAAAAGATAAAATATTGAGAGACCGTCAATGATGATGGCGGTTATCAGCCATTTCACATGAATTAAATGATATAAATCAAACAGTTCTCCAAGTATCGAACATGTTAGAACAAGAGCGAACGGAGCGATGAATATTTGTATCCATATGGAGGGGAAAAAGATCAGCTTTCGTGCTGTGTCCGCACTGATGTTTTTCTTAAAGACCAGTAAGTGTAGCAGACTGATAGGGGCGCCTAATACAATTGGCAATGTTAGAAGCAGAAGAAGTAGTACTGTAAAATCTTCGCTTTTTCTAGTGTTCAATATTGCCATGGAATAGAGAGGCGCAATGGAGAGCAATATGGAGCTCACCATTGATAGGAATATTAATTTTTTACTCTGAAATTTTTTCATTTTTCGCTTGATGAACAGGCCCCGACCCAGATGTGTCCTTCTTGTATGGATTCTACCTTCACGGGAGTGCCTGCTTCGATGATTTCGCCGTGGGTCTGAACGTCAAACAGTTTTCCGTTAATGAGCGCTTGGCCTACCGGGCGCAGGAACGTCTTGGCGATGCCTTCGTCACCGATTGCAACTTCCTGGATTGCTTCGGTGGGCGAGGCGGCGGTTTCCAAGTCAGTCTTGAGCATGGGCGTCCAGCCTTCGGGCAAAAGCGGAATCAGGTACTTGCTTGCGGCGATTGGGAATACGAGTGCGATTGCCGCACAGCTTAACATGTAGAGTAGCCCGATTAGCCAGGGTGTGGCGTCAAAAGTCGTTTCGATGGTTTCGGGCACGTATTCGGGCATTTCTGAAGGTTCGAACGAAAGCGCGAGTGCAAGAATCATGCACACGATACCGCCGATGCCGAACAGGAACGTTCCCGGCATCACGAAGATTTCGACCAAGAACAGCACCACGCCGGCCACCAGCAGAATCGCCGGAATGTAGCCGTCGAGCTGCGGGGCGAACTGTCCGAGGAACACGATGCCGATCAGGATGATGCCGATGATTCCGAACAAGCCAAAGCCCGGCGTCTTGAATTCGATGTAGAGCGCGCCGAAACCGAGAATCAAGAGAAGGCCGGAAATCGCGGCGATGGCCGAGGCTATGTCTTCGCCGAGGGTGGTTTCGACTTCGCTTCTGCTTTCGATGGCGAGCTTGGTTTCAAATTCGTCGCGGCTCTTGAAGGTGCCCTGCGAGAATCCGAGTTCCAACGCTTCCTTGTCGGTCATGGTCAGAAGTTCGCCTTCTTTCACGAGAATCTTCGGGGCGCCCCAGAATGCCTTGGTGGCGCTGTCGAGGACTTCATACTTGGAGCCTTCGATAATGAGCGTGGTGTCGCGCTGAGACTTTTTACCCTTGTCGAGCGTGGCGGTGAGTTCAAGAACTTGGAGTTCCGGCGTCACGAAGGCAGAACTCAGGAGCTCCGGATAACCGTTACGCTGGGCAAGGTTCCTGAATTTGGCGCGGAGCGGGGACTGGATTTTTTCGCCGACGATTTGCGGAGTGCCGTCGCCACCCTGCACGATGGGGGCGCAGTCGCCAATCGTGGTGGCTTCGAGCATGTAAAGCTTTTGGCAGGCGAGCGCGATAAGGCTGCCCGCACTGATCGCTTTCTTTTTCACGAGCGCGATGGTGGTCGGGCCCTTGACGGCCATAATGGTGTCCACCAGATCGAAGGCTGCGTCGAGGCGTCCACCGAAGGTGTTGATTTCAAAGACGATGTAGTCTGGATTTTCTTGGAGCGCGTCATCGATGGCGCGGGCGCAGAAATCGTACATAGACGGTTCTACGTCGCCTTCCAGCTTAATCCAGACGGCATGTTTTTTAGTTTCTTGAGTGGTGGTGGAATCGATTGATGTGGTGTCGGCAAAACAGAATGCCGCAAGCACCAAAAGGGTAGAAAAAATACGCTCAAACAACTTCATACCTCCAATATATGAAGATTTTGGCCTAAAAAGTGCGGAATTCTGCGAAAAACTCTTTAAAATGAGTGAGGGGGAGGTTTCCCCCTGGTTCGCACTACGTTGCTCTCCACTCCCTCGCCTAGGGGCTTCGCCCCTAAAACCCCAATTGTCACACGGATTGGGAATCACTAACGTGATTCCTGTTATGATAACCCAAAAGAGATAAAAATGCCGTTAGGCATTTCAAATCCGTGTGGTAATTCATTATATTTTACTGTTTTCTTGAATTTTGAGAACATTTTTGATTGTAAAATCTTTAAAAATATCAAATAAATATTGATTTTTGTATTGCTTTTGTCAAATTTTAAGTGTATATTTTGATAAGAAATTTGAGAACATTTTCAAAAAGGGATGGATGAATATGGTTTCAACAGGTTCCAAAATGGTTTCTAGAGTGGCGCTCGGTGTGGCGCTTCTCGGATTTGCCGGGGCTTATGCGGCTGGCTTGAATCGGCTTTTGCCGAATGGGCTTCCGATGGTTCGGACAGCTACAATGTCTATTATACGGGCGCCGGCGCAAGCAACGTCAAGGTAGACGGTCAGCTCATTCGCAAGTACGGCTCCAAGTACCGTGTCGACGTGGTCGGTCTCAAGGCCGGTAGCTACACGCTTAAGGTGGCCTCCGTCAAGGGCGGCAAAGAAGGCGCTTCGACGACTTCGAAGTCCCTCACCGTTAAGGCGCATGACCGTGCAGGCTTCGCCTTTAGCAACGGCCATGTTCCGGGCGCTTACAAGACCGATGGTACGCTCAAGAGCGGCGCCGTGGTTCTCTATGTGGCCGAATCGACCAAGAATACCATCAAGCTTGATGTGGTGACGAGCAGTAAGGGGGCCGTAACGGAATGCGTGGGCCTCCAGAATATCTTGACGGCGTTCAAGAAGGGCTACGATACGCGTCCGCTCGCCATTCGCTTGATTGGCAACGTGACCGACCCCGAAGTGACCGACAAGGGTGACATTCTGATTGACCTGGGCAAAAAGGAAGGTGGCGCCATGACCATCGAAGGTATCGGTAACGACGCTACGGCAAACGGCTGGGGCATTCGTATCAAGAACGCTTTCGATGTTGAAATCCGCAACATCGGTGTTATGAATGTCGATTCCGACGAAGGCGACAACATTGGCCTGCAGCAGGATAACCAGTACATTTGGGTGCACAACTGCGACTTCTTCTACGGCCATGCGGGTAGCGATAAGGACCAGGTCAAGGGCGATGGTGCCTTGGACTGCAAAAAGTCCACCTACGTGACCTTCAGCTACAACCACTTCTGGGATAACGGTAAGTCGAACTTGCTCGGCCTTTCCGAAGGTACGACTGACGGTCTCTACATCACTTATCACCACAACTGGTACGACCATTCCGATAGCCGCCACCCGCGCGTGCGCTTCTACAGCGCCCATGTGTACAATAACTACTACGATGGCGTGGCCAAATACGGCGCCGGTTCTACGAAGGGCTCTTCCGTCTTTATGGAAGCGAACTACTTCCGTAATTGCAAGTACCCGATGATGACGTCTATGCAGGGAAGCGACGTGTATGCTGGCGGCACCACTCGCGATACCAAGAACAATCCGACATTCAGCAGCGAAGATGGCGGCTCTATCAAGGCTTATAACAACCACATGGAAGGTTCTTACACGTTCATTCCGTATGGTGCAAGCAAGTATGTGCTCAAGGGCTCTGAAACGGCGGTTGGCTCCATCGATACCAAGGCCGACTTTGACGCCTACGTGGTTTCTAGCCGCAACGACAAGGTTCCGAATACGGTCAAGTCTTATGCCGGTGCGAATGCCTACAACAATTTCGATACCGACAATTCCGTGATGTACAGCTACACGGCGGATTCTCCGGCGCAGGCCATGGCGAATGTGCGTGCTTATGCAGGCCGCGTGCAGGGTGGTGATTTCAAATGGACCTTTGACAACTCGGTGGACGATGCCGCCTACGAAGTGAACCAAAAGTTGAAAGATGCTCTGATGGCTTACAAGGGGAGCAACGGCGAAGTCATGGAATATGCAAGTTCTTCTTCAGTGAAGCCGGAATCCAGCTCGTCGGTGCAGTCTTCCAGCTCTGAGGCGAAGTCTTCAAGTTCCGAAGCCAAGTCCTCTAGCTCCGAAGAGGTTTCGTCTAGTTCCGAGGCAAAGTCCTCCAGCTCTCAGGAAGAAGTGGAAAGTTCTTCGAGCGAACAATCCCAGGCGATAGTCGCTAAGATGCAGGTGGCGTCCCCGATGCGCTATATCGCAAGCGAAAGCCGTCTTGAAATCAATGCGGATGTGCGCCGTCTGAACATTTTCGATGTGAATGGCCATGTCGTAAAGATGTCGACCGAGGCGGTGTCGCAGTCGAGTGTGGATTTGTCCAGCTTTAAGCCGGGCGTTTACCTAGTGCGCCTGGTGGCAGGCGGCAAGGCCTACCAGCAAAAAATTGTGAAACGGTAAATCCCCGTTTCGCTAAAGAGTCGCATAGTTCTTGCCGCGTTTTCTGAGGTGTTCGGGACGGCAAGAAATTTGTGTGGAGTAGCTCCCGGGCGTGCACGCCCGGGAGTTTTCAATTACTCTTGCCAAAAATCCTTACTTTTATTACCTTTCTGCACATGAACATGATTCTGAATCTACGACTTATTAACCTACTAGGACATTGCGCTGGAGCGCAAGCCGGTTTTTAAGCATAGGTTCAAGACGATTTTAGAGTTTTAACCCAAGGATTTAAACCATAAGGCCCGCTCCAATGAGGATGCGGGTTCTTTTTTTAGGTCAAATTTCTATTTTTTTGACGTAAAAACGAACTTGAGCCTTGTTGGACAGGCAAGGAGATAAGGAAAAAATGAGCGAAAATACGAATGCAAGACAACCCTTCTTCTATGACGTAACACTGCGCGACGGTAACCAGGCGCTTCCGAAGCCCTGGAATAATGCGCAAAAGAAGGATGTTTATCTTCAGTTGCTCAAGCTGGGCGTGCAGGGTGCCGAAGTCGGTTTCCCGGCGTCTTCTGAAATGGATTTTGAATCTTGTAAGGAACTCGCGCAGCTCACTGCGAAAATGGCCGAAGAAGGCGACGAAGTCGCAAAGCGCATCGTGGTCTCTGGCTTGGCCCGCTGTGTGGAAAGCGATATCCAGCGCTGCTGGGAGGCCGTGCAGTACGCTCCGCATCCGCGTATCCATACCTTCCTTGCCACAAGCCCCCTGTCTATGGAACATGTGCTGCACATGACGCCGGAACAGGTGAAGGAAAAGGCAGTGCATTGTGTGAAGTTTGCAAAGTCGCTCGTGGGTGACAAGGGCGATGTGGAATTCAGCGCCGAACACTTTGGCGACTGCCTCGAGAACATGGATTTCGTGATTGACGTGCTGAAGGCCGTGGTCGAAGCCGGTGCGACGACCATCAACCTGCCGAATACGGTCGAACGTTATCGTCCGTTCCTGAAGCCCTGCCGAAGAATATCACGATTTCAGTCCACTGCCACAACGACTTGGGTATGGCAACGGCTGCGACCGTCGAAAGTTTCTTCGTGGGTGCGACCCAGCTGGAAGTTGCCCTGAATGGTCTCGGTGAACGTTGCGGCAACACGAACTTCTACGAAGTCGCAGTCGCGCTGCATAACTCCGGCGTGAATACGGGCCTGCACATGGAGCGCATTTACGAAACGGCCATCCTGATTTCCCAGTGGTCGGGTATCAGCATTTACAGCCGCGCCCCGCTGATCGGTGCCGAAGCGATTGTGCACCGTAGCGGCATCCACCAGGATGGCGCCTCCAAGACGAAGGACATGAAGAAGGGCGCCTACCGCCCCATCGACTACTCGATTATCGGTCGTCACCAGAACGATTCGCTCAGCTTCACGAGCCAGAGTGGCCGTACCGCCGTGTATGAAATTATCACGAAGTTCGGCTACAAGATGTCGCTCGCCGAAGCCGCTGAACTGCAGCCGATTCTGAAGGCCTGCAGCGAAAAGGAAGGCGAACTGTCTGCCGAACGCGTGCTGGATGTGTTCCGCGAACATTTTGTGAATGTAAACGGCCGCTTGATTTTCAACAACATCGAAGTCGTACCCGACGAAAACCGCTTTATCTTCCACTTCAAGAAGGATGGCGAAGCTTTGGTGAAGTCCGTGACGGCCGAAGGCCCGATCGAGGCTGCCCTCATGCTCATGCGCGAAATCGGCATGCCGGTGGAACTCGTGAAGTACCGCCAGCTTGTTGTGCCCGAAAAGGACAAGGTCTGGGCAGGCCGAGGCCTCAGCCGCATTGTGCTGAAGGCGAACAACGTCGAAGTCGAAGGCCGCGGCGTCTCTAGCGATACGCTCAAGGCAAACATGCGCGCTCTCTTCGGTGGCGTGAACCTGCTGTATAAAAAATAGGAGGCTCCTATGCTCGAACAACTGAAACGTCCTTTCAAGAAACGCTACGACAAGGTCCGCACTTATGCGGGAAACTTTGTCGGACCGGTCAAGGAATCCGCGTCCAAGTTGTTCGCGTTGTTCCCGAAGCTGGAAGCCTTTGCCGGTTTAGAGGACCAGGCTGAAGCTCCGGCCGAAGGGGAGATTGCTCCTGTTGAAGGAAACGGGAAACCTTCCGGCATTAAAGGCTTTGTCGCGAAGTTCAAGGATTTTAAAAAATCTCTCAAGGGACTTTCTGATTTCCAGAAGTTGATACTCCTCACGATTGCCGTAGTGCTCCCTGCAGGTATCTTTATCGCCGTTGCTCTAGCGGCAATCTTGCGCCGGAAGAAGTAATGCTCTCTTCCCGACTCCCTAAAGATCTTTCGCCATCGCCGTTCTTTGCCGAGCTGGAACGCGCGAAGGCGTGCGCGAAAAAGGAGGCGGCCGAGGGAGGACTCTCGTTTATTGACATGACGGTTTCTTCGCCTGTGAAGGCGGGGTTGCCGGTGGAGCTGGATGCCGCTGTCGATGAAGGTCGAGAATCATTTGGATGCTGGAATCCGGATGCTGCGGGTTGGAAGTCGGCGCGCGAGGCGGTGGTGGAGTATTACCGCGAACGTGGCGGAAACTTTACGGCCGGCCAGATTATTCTGACTGCAAGTACCAGCGAAGCGTACTCTGTTTTGTTCAAGACATTCTGCGATCCGGGCGATGTGATTCTGACGCCGATGCCGGGGTATCCGCTGCTTGATACGCTTGCGCAACTCGAACACTTGGAATGCGCGCCGTATTTTCTGCAACTTAGACGAGAGAACGCTCGTAAACTCGCTACAGACGAGAGACGAGAGGGCACGGCGTTTAGATTCGTTCTCGATTCCGACAGTTTGCTTGCTGCTCCGGAGAAGGCGCAAATCTTGCTGCTGGTTTCGCCGCATAATCCGACGGGTCATTGCGTCTCTCGCGAAGAATGGAATGCGGCGGTCCGTTTCTGCGAAGAGAACGACATGATTCTCGTGGTCGACGAAGTCTTCGGCGAT
This sequence comes from Fibrobacter succinogenes, assembly GCA_902794535.1. Taxonomy (GTDB): domain Bacteria; phylum Fibrobacterota; class Fibrobacteria; order Fibrobacterales; family Fibrobacteraceae; genus Fibrobacter; species Fibrobacter succinogenes_O. The sequence goes on from CADBHQ010000018.1 coordinate 14,181, forward strand.
TACGGCTTTTCGAACAAGGCCTCGCGAACATGGCAATATGTTTTCGGCGCGTGTCATCCTGGGCCCCGAAACAAGTTCGGGGTAAACTCCGAGCAACTCTGGGATGCGGGCGGTAACGACTTCATCAATCTGCCGGAGAACGGCCCCAAGTGCCCGATTTTTTGGCTGAATGGCCTCAGCAAGGCCGTGGGCTCGCCGCAGCTCAAGCTCGGCTGGATGGCTTTCTACGCCCCGCGTGAACGCTTTGAAGAAATCCGCGCGGCGCTAGAATTCGTCGAAGATGCCTACCTGAGTGTGTCCGCCCCGGCACAGGCGCTGGGTACGTCGCTGTTGCCCAAGGCCTCGGCCTACGAAGCTCAAGTCAAGGAACGCCTGCTTGCCAATTGGCAGACGCTCCGCGAAGCATTCCCAGCCAAGTACTGTCCTGAGGTTTTGGGCGGCTGGTACGCTGTCGTGCGCCTCGGTGAAGACGACGAGGAACTCACGCTTCGCTTGCTGCGTGAAAAGCGTGTTCTTGTACAGCCCGGATTCTTCTTCGATTTCGACGAAGACGGCTGGGTGGTGATTAGCTTGTTGCAAGAACCCGCGACTTTTAAGGAAGCGGTGCAGCGAATGAAAGAACTGCAATAGTTGGCTTTAGGGCTGCAGGTGAGCCTTTAGCTTTTCGATAATTTCAGTAACATCTGTGAAGGCGCAAACAGGCAGGCTGATGGTCTTCCTGGAGACCTTAACCGAATTCGGATCAGGGTGGTCCTCTTCAGTCCAAATGATGCCGCCTAAGGGTTCTTTGCGATATAGCCTAAAGCAAGGTTGGTTCCGCAGGGCGCTGGGGTAGTGAATGCAGTAGGGAATTTCGGCTGCTTTCAGTTTTTGAATAAAACCTTCGCGATTCTCGGCCAAAACCGTATACTGGGCGTAGGTGCACTTGCATCCGGTTTCGATTTTTTGCGGAACAATCTTTTCGCCGGCGGCTGCGGTGCGGTTGTATTCGGCGAAAAAGGCGTCGTACATGGCCGCATTTTGGCGCCTGACCACAAGTTCTTCGTCGAGGTGCCTGAGCTTGACTCTGAGAACTGCCGCCTGCAGTGCGTCGAGTCGGCTGTTCATGCCGGCAATTTCGTGTTGGTAACGCCCGGCACTCCCATGGTTTGCAATCATGCGGATCTTTTGGGCGTAGTCTTCGTTGGCGGTAAAGAGTGCTCCGCCATCTCCGTAGCAGCCGAGGGGTTTGCTCGGGTAAAAACTGGTAATGGCAATGTCTCCGAAAGTGCATGCCATCTGGTTTGTCCTGGCCCCGAATGCCTGGGCGCTGTCCTCAATAATCCAGAGCTTGTGTTCCGTTGCGATTTCGCGTAATTCCTTAAAAGGGGCGCATTGGCCGAACAGGTTTACTGCAATAATGCCCTTGGTGCGCGGTCCAATCAGTTCTTTGACGCTTTTTGGGTCGATTTGCAGGGTTTCTCGGTCAATATCGGCAAATTGGGGAATGCCACCGAGAAGGGCAACGCATTCTGCGGGGGCGATAAAGGTAAAATCGGGGACAATCACCTCGTCACCAGGGTGTAAATCCATGGTCATCAGGGCGATCGTGAGGGCATCTGTGCCGCTCGCGCAGGTAATCGTGTGGGTGTTTCCGCCCAAATACTCCGAAAGTTCCTTTTCGAGAGCCTGTACCTGGGGGCCTCCTATGTAACAACCGCTGTCCAATACCTCTCGTTCGGCTTTTTCCAGTTCAAAACGGTATTTTTCGCGTTGTGCAGTTAAATTTACAAAGGAAATCATGCGCCCAAAGATATAAATTTTTGCCCACCCCTTGAAAAATTTCCAATATTTACTAACTTTGAACCAACATTTTTAAGTAGGTTTTCACCCGGAGATAATAAGGTGCCTCAACACAAATCTTGCAAAAAGCGTCTGCTTCAGGCCGAAAAGGCCAATGCCATGAACCGTTCTACCCGTTCCGCTATCCGCACCGCCCTCAAGGCTGTTCGTAGCGCAACTTCTAAGGAAGAAGCCCTCAAGGCCATGCCGGCTCTGTTCAGCATGCTCGATAAGGCTGCTGCCAAGGGTCGTGCCGGTTTCTGCGCTAACCGCGTCGCTAACTACAAGGCCAAGGCCGCTAAGGTCGTTAACGGTCTCGCCTAATTAATCGCTAAGTCGATTTAGTGCGAATTTGAATAAGCCGATACACAGTGTGTGTCGGCTGTTCGTGTATATTCAATTTTCTATATTGCCCCTATGATGGATTCGATTAGGCTTTTTCTTGAAACTCGTTTTGGCGGAATCCTGGATCATTCTGTGATTCAACGCCTGTTTGTTGCGATGCTGCTTTTGGTGGCGGCACGCCTTCTTTTGATTTTCTTGAAGCATGTCATTAGCCATGCCGAAAACCGGGGGCTTGATTCTTCGGCCAAACCGCTGGTCTATTCGCTATTCTCGTACTGCATTTATATTGTTACTTTGTTGTTAGTGCTGCATGTGCTGGGAGTGAATACCGCAGGCATTGTGGCTCTAGTTGGTGCGGCGAGCTTGGCCGTGGGCCTTGCCTTGAAAGATGCCTTGGCAAACATTGCCTCGGGCTTGTTGTTGCTGTTCCTTCGCCCCTTTAAGGCGGGCGACTACATTGAATGTGGCAATATCAAGGGCAACATTATTGGAATCGGACTTTTCAATACCACTCTCCGCACTATAGACGGTCTGTACGTTTCTGCGCCGAATACCTCGTTGTGGGGCCAACCGATTGTGAACTTTAGCAAGAATCCGCTCCGCAGGCTCGAAATTACGGTCGGAATTGACTACGGCGATTCTCCGGAAAAGGCTCTTGATATCATGCGCGATGTGGTGGCTACTGAACCGCTCTTTATGCGTAAGCCTGAACCCCAGTTCTTTGTTTCGGGCCTCGAAGATAGTGCTGTGAACGTGACCTTTAGAGCTTGGACTCGCACTCAGGACTATTTTAATTTGCGTTGGAAATATACTGCCGAAATCAAAAAGCGCTTTGATGAAGAAAAAATTACAATTCCTTTCCCGCAGCGCGTTGTCCATTTCGTGGATTGCCCCCAAGGTCCGGTTTAACCGGTATTCTCGGTTAGAATGCTAAAAAAGCATAATTTATGGTCTACGAAATTATTTTTTTATTAGATTTGAGGTAGATATATCAAGGATGTGTAATGTCTTCGATAAATTTTGCTACACGAGAAATTAGTTGTAAAGTCGTTTACTACGGACCGGGCCTTAGCGGAAAGACCACCAATTTGCAGGTGATCCACCAGAAGATGCCTCAGGACAAGCGCACCGATATGGTGTCCCTTGCAACTGAAGGTGACCGTACGCTCTTTTTTGACTTTTTGCCGCTGAACTTGGGGGATATCAAGGGGTTCAAAACTAGATTCCAGCTTTATACGGTTCCCGGTCAGGTCTATTATAACAGTACCCGTAAGCTTGTGCTTCGTGGTGTAGATGGCATTGTTTTTGTGGCGGACTCTCAGAGATCCCGTCAGGCTGAAAACCTGGAAAGTTTGCAGAACTTGCGCCAGAACTTGCAAGACTATGGCATGGATCTGGACGATATGCCTTTTGTGCTCCAGTATAACAAGCGCGATATGGACAACGTGTTCACGCTTGATGAACTGAATGCGGAACTCAACCCGCGCAATGTGCCTTTCTTCCCGGCAACCGCTCATAATGGTAAGGGTGTGGTTACGACCCTTAAGACGATTGCCATGCTCGTGATTGAAAAGTTTAACGTCAAGCAGGGATTCCTCCGTCAGGCGGCAGCCAATGTCGGTAATACCGGCGTTCACGATGTGTCGCTCACTAAAGAAGGTGTTTCTGTTAAGGCTGCCCAGCCTGCAGCTCCGGCTCAGCCCGCCGCTGCCGCTGCTCCTGCAGCACCTGCCCAGCCGGCATCTCCGTTCCGCATGCCTTCGTTTGCGGCAAAACCGCCTTCAGCGGCACCTGCCCAACCTTCGACTGCCGGCGCCGGTCTGTTCCAGAAAGGGGCAACATCCTCGCCGTTTGGTCGTCCGCGTGCAGCAACCACTGTACCCCGTATGCCGACTTTCGGTCGCGATGTAGCGAAGCCCGCTGCCGATAACGATGACGAAATTGAATTGCGTCCGTACGTACCTAAGAAGAAGTAATTTAACGAAGGTGCATAATGAGCGATTTTACCATTTATTCTGATGATGCCGCCAAAGTCCAGCGTTTAATGACAGCCTACCAGGCGAGTGTCAAGGCCGAATATATTGTTCTTTGCCATCGTGACGGATCGATTATTGCAGAAGTTGGCTCTTTGGGTATAGACGCAACTCCGCTTGCCGTGCTTAGCACCGCATCGTTCGATTCTGCTCGCCAGGTGGGTATGATGCTAGGTGGAGAAAACTTCCAGGCGGTGTCTTTTTCGGGTGAAAACCGTTCCATCTACATTGCTCCTGTAGACCAGGCGCTCTTGTTGGTGCAGATTTTCCCCGGCTCCAAACTTCCGAACCGTATCGAAGACTTTAACCGCCTGTTGGTCGAAAAACTGGTCGACGCTGTTCCTGCCTTTACGCAGAATACTAGCCGCCTGGTTCGTTAAACTTTTGATTTAGGACTGCCTTGTGACAAAACTTCCTCCGCTTCGCAATTTGCGGAAAACGACGATTGTCGTGATGGTGGTCTTTCTTGGTTTTTTGATTCACCGAATTGTGGTTGCCTTGCATGGCGCCGAAACCATTTGGAATTCTGCCGATACAGAACTTTCCATGGCGCAAAGCGTTGTCTGCAGCCATATTGTGAACGGGTCTCCGTTCGGTGTCGATAGCGTGTTCGAAGAGGGCATGCGTCTCTATTATTACTCCACGGTATCGTCGGCCTTGCAGCTGGGTGACGACACCTTGAAACACATCTGGTTTAATGGCGCCGACACGGTGCAAAAGCTTGCTTGCGATATGACGCAAGATGTTTGCCTCACGACGATTGTGCCGAATCTCTTGAAACCGGGTGAGTGGAGTGTGGACTTGGTGGCAGGGCGCAAACTGCTTTCGACCCGCCAGTTTATCGTAGAACCTAGCGAAAGGTGAGTTCCATGTCCCGGCAGTTCTGGTTGGGACTTCTTTTGCTTTCTGTACTCGCATGGGGTATGGATACGGATTCTTTGCCGGTATGGGATCCGGCAATGCTTGTGCGTGGAAATTCCTTTGTTCAAAATGTGGATACATCGACCCGCAAAGATTCTTTGGAAACCCATGGCTACAAAACGGTGCAAATTACCGTGGGCGATGGCGGTACCCAGGTGGATCAAGAACTCCGCTTGTCGATTACAGGAAAAATTACCGACAGCGTGTATATTGATGCCTTGCTGAGTGATGTGGGGCGCCGTGCGGGCGATCAGACCACGGCAACGTTGCGCGAGGTGGACCAGATTTATTTCCGCGTTGAATCGCCGCATTATTTTTTGCACTTGGGCGATTTGACTTGGGTGGATTCGACCATGGGATTCACCGGAATGTCGCGTGCGTCTTTGGGCGCTATGGCCGGTGTGCGCGGTGATTTTGGTGGCGGCTATGCGCAGGTCCGTGGCGTGATTGGTACCGATGAGGTGCAACATTATGCACGAACGTTTAATGGCGTGAGTGGTCAGCAGTTGGGCTATTCGCTGGATGGTTACGGCAGTTTTATTGCCGTGGTGCCGCAGTCCGAAACCGTGTGGCTGAATGGGGCTAAGCTTACTCGCGGTAAAGATTACTTGGTGAATTACGCGGGCGGCATGCTCGATTTTAAGGGCTCGGTATTGCCGAGTTTCGATGATGAAATTCGCGTTGAATACGACGCCTACGAAAACGATAACATTTACATGCTTAAGGGGGCTGCGGCAAGCTATAGGCATCCGAACTTGTATTTGGATGTTTCTGGATTTAGGCTTGAAAATGATGTGGACCGCCTAAAGCGTAGCGTTTGGACAGATGACGATTACGCCATGCTCAAGGCTGACCGCGGTGGCGATTTTGTGCGCGACGATACGCTGCCGCCCTTAAACAGGCCTGACAGAACGGAACGCATGAACGCTCGCATTCGTGTGCAACAGAATCAACAGTTCTATGCCGACTTTGAAATGGCTATGAACCGCACCGATACAAATATTGTTTCTAGCCATGTTGGCGGTAATGAGGGCAAGGCTTTCCGCTGGTTTGTGACAACCGATTCTACCCGCAACCTTGTGCATTTTCCGGTGGCGATGTCGGTGTACGGCAACCGCGTGCAGCAAGGGTTTGATATTCTGAAAAATCCTGGGAGCGATTTGGACTGGAATCTTTTCGGCTTGCGCGATAGTTGGGATTTGGCGTATAGCGATTCGGCTTTCTTGAATGATGACTTGTTGCACGATGAATTCACGATGCGTGCGCGGTTTGCAAAAGAATGGTTTGGGTCTGCGCAATGGGGCTACCGTCGCAATGCCGACGAAGACTGGAATTCTTCGCGAGTGCAGTTGGGCGTGCAGCACCGCAATCGAAATACCTTGGGCGAACTCGCATTGATTCGCGTGGCAAGCCTGCAAGAGCGTGAAATGGAACGATACCAGGGAACGCTGAATGCGGAATTCTTGCGCGGGACTGTGCGACCGTATGGTTCGGGCGATTTGCGCTATACGAAAATCAATTTGCATGGAATTGAAGATGACGTGATTTACGGAAAGTCTTCAAGCGGTTTAGGGATTTACTTTGACCGCGGCGAGATACGTGAAAGCGTAGGCGGGCGAATGGCCAAGCGTCGTGGCGATACATACGGCGATGAATGGGCTGATTCCTTGTGGGCGGCCACCTGGGTGCAAGAGGCAAATTACAACAGTCGCTACTTTACGCTGTCGCACTTGCTGCAATACGAACGCATGCGTACGGATTCTTCGGAAAGCGAAAACAGTTGGCTTGCCAATTTGAATTCTCGCTTTGGCGGTGAAGATCTTGGCTGGCAGGGCAATGTGTCTTATAAATTGGGCCTGACCGAAGAACAGATTTATACCGCGGTTTACAAGGCGGTGGCGCCGGGTACAGGCGATGTACGTTACGATAGCTTGACGGCAAGCTATATCGAGGGAGTAGATAACGGTGACTTTGTGTACGAAGGCATGGGCCGTAATGATTCCGTGGGCGCAGTTCTTTCGTCAGACGCTGCATTCAATATTGAGTTTCGCTTTAATCCTGGGCTTGTCTTTGGCGTGCGCGAAGGTTTCTTGCGCGATGTCACTTTTGGCGGTTCGTACGAGGGCGAAGGAAGCGATACGACGGGCAAAAAAATATACTTTCCGCCGATTACGACTTCGCAACTGCACCGCATGACATCGGGCCGTATGGCGGTGGAAGGCCTTGTCGATTGGCAACACCCTTCGGGCGTGTCGCTTACGTATAAGCCGGGCGCCTCATTCGATAAAAAGCTTTCTTCGATTTCTTATTACGAAACCTCTTACTCGCATGAGTTCGAAGCAGGCTACCGCATTAATCTTGACCACTTTGTGGGTGGCAAGTTCCTGATGCAAGAAAATGAACTCTCTGCCATGCAGGAATGGAATTGGAATATTTACGAAGGAACACTGCGTTACCGCTTTGACTTTTTGCAGGGATTCTTTGTGCAACCGCTCGGGCGTTACCGCAAGGGCGAAGGCTCCGACGGCTCGGGCTACGAAAGCGGTGATTTTGAAGCCAATCTTTGGGAAGGCGCTTTGCGTATTGGTTACAATCGCCAGAAAAAGGTGAATTCGTATGCGAACTTCTCGGTGGTGCAAGTCGAAAGCGATGGAGACATCATCCCGTACCAAGTGATGGATGGCTACAGCGATGGCCGTACGTATCGTTTTGAATTTTCGCTCTCGGTTGATTTGAATGACTTTTTGTCGATGGGTTGCAGTTACATTTTGCGGTTTGGCGACGCCGAAGAGAATATCTTCCAGAAGCTTAGCACCGAAGCGAGGGCGTACTTCTGATGTGTAATTTGCGATGTGTGATGTTCGTGTTGTTCGCTTGTGCGCATGTGTTTGCGGCGGATTGTCGTATTACGGCGGTGCAGTGGGTGGGCGAGCGCGAATCGTACGAAGAATCCCAGGTGCAGGCGCTGGTGGGTAAATCTTGCGAAAGTTGGCCGCTCACGCGAGATCGCATCGTGAGCTATTATGAAAATCGAGGATTCCTGTCGGCAAAACTTATGGGCGATTTAGATTCGGCCGGAGTGCTGACAGTCAGTTTAGACCGTGGCATTCCTTGGGTGTGGGCAGACCCCGAGAATTTGGATTCTTCGGGAAGCGATATCGAAGTATTCCGTCGACAAACGAGAATCGAGCCGGGCAAATTTGTGTCGCCGCTTGAACTCGAACGTTCCGATATGAAAATGGCGAGCTTGGGCTATTACAACCGCACGGCTCCGGCGCAAATGTTCCGCGACCCGGTGCGCAACCGCATTATTCCGGTGTATCACATGCAGGCGGCCTCGGTGTCCGAGGCGTATGCGCTTCTGACTTATTCCAGCGAAACCGACGAGTGGGAAGGCAACGTGAATGTGGCTCTCTATAACATTCGCGGAACCGCCCGCGACTTGACTCTAGAAGGCTATACGGGAGAGGATGCCCGCAGGCTAGAAGGTTCGTACAAGGAACCATGGATTTTCGGCACCGAATGGAATGTAATTGCTCGCGGCTACTTCGACGAAGATTCTTCGGAACGCGATGCTTATGGCGAAATCGGAATTTCGCGCGATATCGGCTTTGATTTTAGTATGGGCGTGTTCGTTGGCATCGGGAGCAATCGCAAGACATCTTCGCTTGAACTCTCTTACGTGTCGCTTGATCGATTTGTGCTGCCGCGCTCGGGCACGCGCTTCAACGGCTCGATTGTTTGGAATATGGCTCGTCCCGATTCCTTGGACAATTACCTGAAGGCCTCGGCCAAATTCTCGCGGTATATTCCTTTGTTCGGCAATTGGATTACGCGCTTTAGCGGGGCCGCCGGCGGAATCTTCCCGACGGATGCGGACTTGGACCGCTTCGACTATTTTGCGTTGGGCGGCATGGATAGCTTCAAGGGCATGGATGTGCGCTTTATGCGGACCCGCGCTTACGGGTATTCCGAATTCGCGCTCCTGTGGCAAGACGGTTACGACTTGAGCATTGAGGCTTTCTATCAGCCGGGGCTTTACCGCGCCTTCAGTCGCCCTGACCGTGGCTGGAAACGCGAGCATGATTACGGCGTCGCCTTTACGCAGTACCGCGGCAACTGGAGCGTGAACCTGTACTATGCCCTCCGCAACGGCGAGAATTACCTCGACGGCATCATCGGTTTTGGCCTCAAGACATTGTTCTAGCCCCTTCAAGTCATGCTGACGAAGGTCAGCATCGGCTTTTCATTTATTAAAATGCCGTTAGGCATTTCTAATCCGTGTGGTTATAAAAGATTTTACTGTCTACTAAATCGGAGTCTTGCTTTTCTCGCCGGCGATTTCTCGGACGAGTTTCGGCACGAGGTAGCCGGGCAGTTTGGTGCGGATTTCTGCAATCAGCTTGCGTGCTTCGTCATCGCTCACTTCAAAATGGGCAACTCCGTTCGCATGGTCCAGCTGGTGCAAGTAGTAGGGGAGCACGCCCTGTTCAAAAAGCGTGCGGCACAAGGCGGTGAGTTTGATTGCTTCATCGCTGATTCCCCGCAGCAACACGCTCTGGTTCAAGAGCGTCCAGCCGCTAAAGCGCAACTGTGCAAATACGGTTGCCGATTCTTCGTCGAGTTCGTCGGCGTGGTCCACATGAGATACCAACACACAGCTAAACCTTGCCGGTAGTTCGCGCAACAATTCAAAATGCTGCATCACCAAGTCCGGGCGCATCACGGGGAGGCGCGTGTGGATTCTGAGCGTGGTGACCGAGGGGTGCATCGCAATCGCTTCAATCAGTTCGCGGAAGGCGCCGGGACCGAGAGTCAGCGGGTCGCCGCCCGAAAGAATCACTTCCCAAACGTCGGTGTGGGTGTCGAGCCAGTGGCTTACCTGGCGTGCAACGTCGGGTGTGTTCTGGAACGGGTAGTTCTTGCGGAAACAGAATCGACAACGGGCACCGCAGGTGGCGGTCGAGACAATCAAGGCGCGCTGGTCGTATTTCTGAATCACGCAGTCGGATTTTCCGGCCGGTAAATCGCCCACGGGGTCATCTACAAACCCATCTACCTTCTTGAGTTCGTCTTTGGTCGGCAAAATTTCGCGCAACAGGGCGGCAGGGTCGCTCGCCTTCTTGATTAGGTCTGCATAATGCCTAGAACAAAGAAACGGAAACTTCGGATTCAGGTCAAGATCGGCAAGTGCGGTCGTTTTGGCGATAGTTGTCGCCAAATCGGATCCCAAATAGTCCAAAAAGTCAGGAATTTGCGTAAAAACGGTAACGGGGCTTTCCATTATATTGCTAAATTTAGAATCAAAATCAACAAGAGGATAATATGGGTACTGTAAGCACCAACGAATTCCGCAAGAAACTTAAAATCATGGTTGATGGTCAGCCGTACGAAATCATTGAAAACCAGTTCGTGAAGCCGGGTAAGGGTCAGGCCTTTAACCGCGTTCGCATCAAGAACTTGGTGACTGGCCGCACCCTCGAACGCACCTGGAAGAGTGGCGATACGGTTGAAGAAGCCGACGTGACCTTCACTGAAATGACTTACCTCTACAACGACGGTTCTACCTGGTACTTCCTGAACAACGAAACTCAGGAAACCGAAGAAATCGCTAAGGAAGCCCTCAATGGCTGCGAAGTTTGGCTCCTCGATGGCGCTACTGTCGAAGTCACTTGGTGGAAGGACCCGAAGACTCAGGCAACGCTTCCGATCGAAGTGATTCCGCCTACCTTCGTTGACCTCATGATCATCGACGCTCCTCCGGCAGTCCAGGGCAACACCAGCGGTAACGTGATGCGTGAATGCACCGTCGAAACCGGCGCTAAGGTGATGATCCCGCTCTTCATCGAAAACAATACCAAGATCCGCGTGGATACCCGCGACGGTTCTTACCTCGAAAGAGCTAAGTAATCTTAGTATGTCATCCTGAGCGGAACGCCGTAAGGCGTGAAGTCGAAGGATCTAGAAATTCGAAATGCTCCTGGCTCCGGCTGGGAGCTTTCTTTGTATGTAGGGGGAAGAGTCCCCCTCGCTGCAACCGCCCTTGGCGTTTTCCGCTACCCCCTCTCCTAAGGGGCTCCGCCCCCTAAAACCCTCAATGGTGCCACACTGATTCGAAATGCCTAACGGCATTTCCATTTTTTTTGTTTTATCATAACAGGAATCACGTTAGTGATTCCCAATCCGTGTGGCAATTACTTTATTGAATTCTCGTTCTTTGTATGCATTGACAATCTGTCTATAGAATAAGGGCGCTGGGGGCGCCTTTTTTTATATGGGGACCACACGGAATCTGTGTGACAATAAACTACATTTGCCTTATAGAATCCGTGATTAATCAGGAGGGCCTTTATGAAACGTTTTGCTGCATTATTGGTTTCTGCAGTTTTGTTCGTTGCGTGCGGTGATGATTCTAGCAGTTCCGCATCAGCACCTGTTTTGGATGAAGACTTATCTTCATCTAGTGTTGAGTCCAACAACGTATCCTCGTCATCGGTCAAGTCCGGCGGCAGTTGGGTGAAATTATCCTCTAGCGTCACGCCGGAGTCGAGTTCCAGTAGTGTTTCCCAAGAAGTGTCCAGCAGTTCTATGGAGTCTAGTAGCAGTTCGGCAATTTTGGAGTGTAACGATGGGTCTAGGTGGAGTTGGGACGTTCCGAAGGAGAGTCGCTTGAATCCGGACATTTCCTACGACTCCATAATAGATTCTCGCGACAATAAAGTCTATAAGACGGTGAAAATCGGTGACCAAGTGTGGATGGCAGAGAACTTGAACTATTACGATGAAACTCTTGATGGAATCAGTTGGTGTTTTGATGATGATCCGAAGAAATGCGAGGTTGCGGGTCGCCTTTACACTTGGGCTGCAGCGATTGATTCGGTCGGGTTATATGACGATGGCAATGGTGTGGAATGTGGTTATGGTATAGATTGTTCCCTGCCCGACACGGTGTATGGAATTTGCCCATCTGGTTGGCACCTGCCTAGTCGCGTGGAATGGAAAACATTGATTGCTGTAGTAGGCGGAGATTCAACGGCTGGTAAGATGTTGAAGTCACAAACGGGATGGGTTGATTGTGGCAATGGTACGGATGATTTTGGCTTTTCTGCGTTGCCTGCTGGCGAATATAACCCGGATGGCACTTATTTCAAATTTACCTTAGATGGCTACATGGGCTCATTTTGGAGTGCATCTGAAGCTAGATATTTGGATATTCAAGAAGAAGCTGACCGCTTGAGCTTGAGCTCTAGTATCGAGAACGTGTATCTGGTTGGTTGGGGTAAGAACCGCGGTTATTCTGTCCGTTGCATCAAGAATGAACCATAGGTCATCCATTGACAATCTGTCTATAAAATAAGGGCGCCGGTGGCGCCTTTTTTGCTAATTTCAGGATAATTTTAAGATGGATGTTTGAAAAAGAAGGGTTGTCATGAGATTTTTTAACAAATTCTCTGGTTTCGTGCCTGCTGCATGCGTTGCTGCGGGCTTAATGTCGTTCGGTGCAATTCAGGCGAATGCCGCTCCGGACCCGAATTTCCACATTTACATCGCGTATGGCCAGTCCAACATGGGCGGCACTGCCGATGCTCAAAGTGCAGACAAGGTCGAAAACTCGCGCTTCAAGATTTTTGCGACGCAAAAGTGCTCGGGCAAGGGCCGCAACACGCTGGGCGAGGTTTACCCGGCGGTGCCTTCTCTCTTTAACTGCGGCAACACGATTTCGATTGCTGACTGGTTCGGGCGTACGATGGCCGACAGCATGCCCGATGTAACGGTTGGAATTATCCCGGTTGCAGTGGGTGGCGCGAGCATCAAGCTCTTTGACCAAGACCAGTATGCCAGTTACCTTTCAACGGCCGAAAGCTGGCTCCAGAACTATGCGAAGGAATATGCGAGCGATGGTAACGTGACAAAGACGATTATCGATATCGCAAAGAAGGCGCAGGAAAAGGGCGTCATTAAGGGATTCATTTTCCATCAGGGTGAAACCGATGGCGGCTACCCGGACTGGCCGAAAATCGTGAAGAAGACTCGCGACGACATTCTCAAGGCGCTCGACATGAGTTCCGACACGGTGCCGTTCGTGGCGGGCGAGCTCCTGCGTTCGGGCTGCTGCTATTCCGACCGCGTGTCGAAACTCCCGAATTCGATGGACAATACCTATTACGCGTCGTCCGAAGGCCTTGACGGCAACGGCGTGGACCGCTATCACTTCGGTCACGATGCCTACGTGACGTTCGGCAAACGCTATGCCGAACAGATGCTTAAGGCGGTGAACCGCGCTCCGGTGGTACCTGAACCGCAGAAGCCGTTCAAGGGCAAATCGTTTGAAATTCCCGGCAAGATCGAGGCCGAAGACTTCGACATCCCGGGTGTCGGCTCGGGCAACGACTCCTACAAGGAAAACGATTCCGAAGACCATGGCGGTACCAATTACCGCGAAGGTACAGGCGTCGACATTTACAAGAAGGCGACGGGCTACATCGTGGGCTACAACCAGGAAGGCGAATGGCTCGAATACAGCGTGAATGTCAAGGAAGCGGGCGAGTACGCTTTCTTGGCGGCGGTTGCATCCGCAAACGAGACTTCGGGCTTCCAGATGTCGCTCGACGGCAAGAACATCACGGATGTGATTTCTGTTCCGAAAAACGAAGGCGAGGACAACTACGACGACTATAACAAGGTACGGGCGACGGTGAACCTCCCCGCGGGCGAACACATATTGCGCTTTACGGTGACCGGTTCCTGGATGGACGTGGATTACTTTGTGTTCGGAGAGGATGAAGTCGTTTGCGTTGATGAATGCACAGACTTTGTAAGGCCTGCGCTATCGCATGCGACCGGAACCGAAAGCTACCGCATGTTCGACATGAATGGCAACTATCTTGGAACGGTGCGGGCCTCTGGAATGCAGGAACTCCGTGCCAGCGCGAAAGCTCTCGTGAAAAACGGCGGCTCGTATTACGTGAAGTCAAAGAACGGCTCCGCAACAATCCGCGTGACGAAGTAATCGTTTACTAGTGCGTAATCCTTATCATCAGTCCGATAGAGTAGCTTGAATTGGATTCGTGTTCTATTTCGTTTAGATATTCAACTCCAGTTTCTTCTTCTAGGCCGCCGATGGTGTAGTTTAAAGCGAAACCTAAGCTCCAACGTCTGCTAATCCAAAAGTCCTTGCCAATTTCAAATCGACAAAAGATGTTGGCAAACGAGACTGTTATGGTATTATCGTAAATACTGTTGTAATAGTGGTCTGTGATGGTGACGATGTCTATTATTAGACCAGGACAGATTCCAAGGAACAGGCCGTAGAATGGACTTTCTTTGTCTTGGAAGGGGTAGAATTCTCCGCCAATACCGAGAAGAAATCTGAAGTCATCGTCCCCATCTTCTTCAAAAGAGCCTTCTCTGTGCAGTTGAGTTCCGGTGCGTTCGATTTCGTCTTCGTAGCGGCCGGAACCGTAGCCCCATCCGAGCGCGCCATAAATGGAGGCCACATTGGCGATTGAACCTCCGAGACGAAATTCGTCGTATCCAAGATAGCCGGAATAATTCTCCTTTTCTTTTTCAACGTTTTTGTCTGGGAAAGAAGTTGTTTTCTGACTCAAATTAGCAAGGACGATTCCCGTGTTTACGGAAAAGTAAAATCCTTTGTGGGCGTGGTAGTATTCGTCATTCTCATTTGAATTAGAGTTTGATTGCGCAAAAACACAAAATGCAGATAGCAATATTGCCGAAATAATTTTCTTCATCAAAGTTTCGCCTTTTTATTTGATTTATTTTATGGCGGCCCTAAATACTTTTGCGACTTCGTCCGGGTTGTCGCTTTTTAGCCAGCTGAGAGTTTCGGTGCCGCGGTAGCTCCAGGCGAAAATGTTGTCGATGCCTGCTTTGCGGCTTTCGACCACGGCTATTGCCAAATCATTTTCGCGGCCCGCTTCAATTTGGTATGCCTTAATCCACATCTGCACGGCCTTGCCGTACTTGGTAGCGACATCCACAAGCTTCTTGGCTGTCTCGGCGTATTTCTCGCGGACCCATTCTTCGGTGGCGCCGCGTTCCCAGTACGGGTCGCTTGCGACTTCGTCGACACTTTCGAGGCTTGCCACGCGGCCCCAGTCATCGAGGCCGGCGGGGAACCACGGCGGCAGCATGCAAACGCAGTTGCGCTTGCCGCGGGCGTGAACATCTTCTGTCATTTCTTTCAGAAAATCAATCAGACTGTCTTCGCGGAATTTCAAAACATCGGCGGTAAGTTCGGCGGGCATATTGTAGCCGAATTGCTTGCGGAACTTGGCTTGGCATTTTTCGCAACGACAGCTCCAATTGCTAAGACCGCCCTTTTCGAAATAGAAATGCGGCTCGTCCCAGAAAATCGTGCTCACCTTCGTGGCGCAAACGGATTCAATCCACTTGTGCATGTAAGCGCGGAATTCCGGATGGTTCGGGCAGGCGGCTACCTTGGGCTTGCCGTCGAGTGCCACCTGGCATAAGTCGTGGTTGCGTGCAGTCAACTCCGAATACGCTTCGCCGCCAAATACGCGGCCCACACCCCAAGGGTTCACGTAGACCGTCAGACCTAAGTCTGCGGACTGATCTATGATATCCTTCATGGTGTCGTAATAGTATTGCTGGTCTTCTTCGCTCCAGGTATGGAGCACTGCGTTAAAACCTGCCGCCTTGATATCTTGCATATCGGCAAGAACATGCTTAGGCGAACGCACGCCAAAATAACTTACGCCTTTAATCATAGTGAGTAATGTAGTATTTAGAATTTAGAGCTTAGAGCTTAGAACTTAGAAAATGTCTAAGTTCTACCAACTGTGCCGCAGGCACTAGTTATTTGCCCACTGGGGCGATCCGCTTTTGAGCAACACCTGTTCCAGAGTGCTATACCATTCGTCTTCACTCACGGGTTTGCGGACCCAGTAATAATTTTCGTCGCACTGGGGGAGCGGCATGTTGTCGGGCACCAATTCCACAATCCACGATTCAGGAATACCGTCGTGCAAAAGCTTGCTGAACTTGAGGTTCTGTTCGTGCGGGCGATCTGCGTGGTCGAGAATGATAAGTGCGGGGGACTGTCCGATAATCAAGGCTGATTCCAAAAGGTTCGTTGCGTCTTCGATCGAATTGCAAGTGTACATGGTGGAATCTTCTGCCAAATCGCCGTGCTCCAAAAGCCAACGGAAAGTCCATTGACTGAGGCGGTCTAAGCTACCGGGGGAGGACGGAGCGATGAAGAAAATGTGTCCCATGGCCTAAAAGATAGGTAATTCTCCCAAATTGTGGATAGATTTTTTCGCCTTTTTCAAAAAATATTTTTTGTCAAAAAGAAACACTCAATTTATCAACAACTTACCGCCAAATTGTTTTGTTTGGAATTTTTAGAATGGTTGAAGCGGGCGCGCGGTGTTGATAATAAATGAGTTTTTTTGAAGATTTATAAATTTGGAATATGTTTCCAAACCTAGGCGAATTCAATTTTATTCAGGCCCTTTTGAAGGGTTCCGCCGACTTTAAAAAAGACCCCCCTGCATCTAGGGGGTGGCTTGGCGTGGGCGACGATTGTGCCCAATTCGACGGCTGGCTCGTGACCAAGGATTTGTCGGTCGAAAATACGCATTTCAGGCTGGATTGGTCGACGCCGGAACAGGCGGTCGAAAAGCATATCGTTTCGAATGTGTCGGACATTTCTGCCATGGGCGGTGTCCCGCGTTTTGCGGTTCTCGGGCTTTGCATAAACAAGAATTGGTCTGTAGAAACCCGCAACCGCGTGCAGGCGGCTCTTTCGCAAGGCTTTGCTAGGCGCGGAATTGCCTTGATTGGCGGCGATACCGTGGTGGGCGATGTAGGCATGTTTTCGACAACGCTCTTGGGGGCGCTCGAAGGTGAAAATTCGAAACCGCTTTTGCGCTCGGCTGTAAAACCGGGTGATACATTGTATGTGAACGGGACGCTCGGTAAGTCAGATGCGGGCCTTTGGCTGTTGATGAATCACCCCGAGGCCAAAGACGAATTCCCGACGCTGGTAGAATACCACCTGTCGCCCAAAATTTGCGAACGGGCGGGGGCGGAACTTTTGCGTTTGGGGGCCTTTGGGGCGTGTATGGACATTAGCGATGGGCTTTCGTCGGAACTGAACCATTTGGCGCTATCTTCGAACGTGAGCTTGCAAATTGACGAGCAAAAGCTCCCCATAGATCCCGAAGTTTTGCGAATGTGCGCAAAATTTGGCCAAAATCCCCTAAATTTTGCATTAAATGGGGGTGAGGAATATCACTTGCTATTTGCAAATTCGTGCCTAGAAAGTATATTTATTGAAAATACCCAATTAGGCGAGGTGTGTAAAATTGGAAATGCGACGGAAAAGTCCGTTGGTGATCCTGTAAGCATGCTTTGCAAAAATGGAGAAATTTTGCCCGTTCAACCGCGGGCATGGTCGCATTTATGATAAACAACAATAAGATGAACTTGGGCCAGTTGCTGCTTCGCCAAGGTGTATTGGACGAAGACCAGTTAGCCCATGCCATGGCCGAACACAAGCGTACCGGTCTTATGCTCAGTAAGATCTTGGTTCGCTTGGGAATGGTGAGCGAAGAAACTTTGACGAACATTCTTGGTTCGCAAATGCAATCTTCGACCAAGATGCGTATCGGTGAAATGCTCCTTGCTCAGGGCTATATTACCCAAGAGCAGTTGGACAAGGCACTTGAGACGCAAAAGACCTCGGGCAAGCGCCTGGGTCGTACCTTGGTGGACTTGGGCTACATGCCCGAAGAACGCCTTATTGAAATTCTTTCGAGGCAGTTCGAAGTTCCGTACGTGAAGCTCGATAACTTCAATATCGACCCGAACGCCTATACCTATTTGCCCGAAGACATGTGTAAGCAGTACAGGGTGGTTCCCCTGTTCGTGCAGAAGGGCGAAGACGAACGCCATCAAGTGCGTTCCGTGATGACCATTGCAATGACCGACCCGACCAACATGCGCACGATCAGCATCGTGAAGTTCAAGGTGCGTATGGATGTGGACGTGGTCATGGCCTCTGACGCCGATGTGGCGAAGGCTATTGAACGCGTGTTTGCGGGTCATGGTCCTACCGAAGAATCCTTGGCCGAACTTATCAGTGAATCTAAGGACGGTGAAGAACTTGAAACCGTGGAACGCGGTCAGGGCGGTAACGACGAACCTGAACTTTCCGACGAAGAAGGTCGCCAGGTGGTGAAAATCGTGACCACGCTGATTCACGAAGCCATTGCCCGTAAGGCGTCTGATATTCACCTTGAACCGCAGGAAACCTTCCTGAAGCTGCGTTACCGTATTGACGGTGACCTGCAGGTGATGTCCCCGATTCCGGCACGTTTGATGCCGCAGATTCTTTCGCGTATTAAGCTCCTTTCTAAGATGGATATTGCCGAAAAACGTAAACCGTTGGACGGCCGCTTTACTGTGCGTTACAAGGGTTCCGAAGTTGACCTTCGTGTGAGCTCGTTCCCGATTTCGCTCCGTAAGCGTGGTGTTTGCGAAAAGATCGTTATGCGTATCTTGAACCCGAACTCCGGTCAGTTCCCGCTGAAGGATATGGGTTTCGACCCGCGCGTGCTCAAGCAGTTTATTGATGCAATTAATGCTCCTAACGGTATTGTGCTGGTGACCGGTCCTACCGGTTCCGGTAAGTCTACCACGCTTTATGCTTCTATTCGTGAAATTTTGGATTCCACCATCAACATCTCTACGATGGAAGACCCGGTGGAATTGAATATTGATGGTGTGAACCAAGGACAAATTAACAATGCCGCAGGCTTTACCTTTGCGGCGGGCATTCGCGCCCTGTTGCGTCAGGACCCGGATGTGATTATGATCGGTGAAATGCGTGACCAAGAAACTTCGTCCATGGCTATCGAAGCTGCATTGACGGGTCACTTGGTCTTCAGTACGCTCCATACCAACGACGCCGCCGGTGCATTCCCGCGTTTGCTCGAAATGGGTCTGGAACCGTTCCTTGTGTCTACCGCTATCAAGGGCGTGCTTGCACAGCGTCTTGTGCGCCGCATCTGTAAGTACTGTAAGGAACCTGTCGAAATTTCTCAGGAAATGCGCGACGAATTCCACTTGACCCCCGACATGCAGTTCTATCATGGAAAGGGTTGCGAAAAGTGCGATGGTTCGGGCTACAAGGGCCGTTGCGGTATTTACGAATTCCTGGTGCCGAACGAAACCGTGCGTAACCTGATTATCAAGCGTTCTTCGGGCGACGTGATTAAGCGTGCTGCCATGCAGGAATGCGGTATGATTACGCTGCGTATGGATGGTATCCAGAAGGCTCTCGACGGACACACGACTCTCGAACAGGCCATCGGCGCATCTACGTCGGATGACTAGTTTGAATCGCTTTTAAATAAAAAAGAAAGATGCTCGGTAAGGGCGTCTTTCTTTTTTTACTACATTGCACATTTGTGTAGAATTTGGAGTATTTGATGGCCAACATTGTTGATGGAAGTGTTTTAGATAGAGAATTGAATCCGGAGCAGGCAGCTGCGGCTAAAAAGATTGACGGCCCGATGCTGATTTTGGCAGGTGCTGGTTCGGGAAAGACGCGTTGCATTACCTATAAGATTGCTCACCTTGTTTCGCAGTATAACGTAGAGCCGGACCGCATTCTGGCGGTGACTTTTACGAACAAGGCTGCTCGCGAAATGAAGTCGCGTATTCAGAAGTTGCTCGATTGCAACATGAATTTTGCCTGGATGGGAACGTTTCATTCCGTGTGCTTGCGCCTTTTGAAACTTTGTCTTTCTAAGCAATCTGTGCTTGACGCCTTGGGCGGCAAGTGGTACGACGGCAACTTCTCGATTTACGATGATGACGACCAGAAAAGGCTCCTGAAAGAAATCATGAAGGAGCAATTGGGCGATAATTTTGAACCGTCCGAAGTCAAGAAATTGCATGGCGCCATTTCAAAATACAAGAATACGATTCTGTATCGAGGTAAGGTTACTCAGTTGCAGACTCCCGATGTGGCACAGGAATTGGCAAACTTTCCGGACGAAGTCCTTCGTGCAAAGATGTATGCCGAATATCAGAAGCGCCTCAAGGAATCCAACGCGATGGACTTTGATGACCTGTTGTTCAACACGGTCTATATGCTGCAGAAGTTGCCGACGCTTGTGGAACAACTGAAAGCACGTTTTCGCTATGTGGTGGTGGACGAATACCAAGATACGAACGACGTTCAGTACGAACTCTTGAAGTTGCTCATTAACGATAATAAGAACGTGACGGTGGTGGGTGATGACGACCAGAGTATTTACGGCTGGCGTGGTGCAAACATCAAGATTATCCGTAACTTCCACCGCGACTTTGCTCCGGTCACGATTGTCAAACTTGAACGCAACTACCGCTCGACGGCAAACATTGTGAAGGGTGCAGGCTCCGTGATTGCGCACAACATCCGTCCGCAAGAAATGCAGAAAAATGTATTCTCCAAGGAAGATGCGGGTGAACTCATTCACGTGCGCCACTTTATGGATGACCGTTCCGAAGCCTCGGCGATTGCAGATGTGATTGCAAAAGCGGGTGAAGATTTCTACGCCAAGACGGCTGTATTCTACCGCACGAACGCGCAGTCCCGCGCCTTGGAAAAGGCGCTGAATGACCGCCGTATACCGTCGGTCATTTTTGGCGGCATGCGATTCTGGGACCGCAAAGAAATCAAGGATGTGCTCGCATACTTGCGCCTGCTGGCTAACGAAAAAGACGATGCCGCCTACCTGCGCGTCATCAACACGCCGCCTCGCGCCATCGGCAAGACGACTGTCGAAAACATTCTCGAACGAGAACGCAATGGCGAAGGCTCCTTCTGGGATAACTTGCTTGCCGAAGTCAACAGCGGAAGTCGCTCGGCCATCAAGCTCAAGGGCTTTACGGACTTGGTGCAGAGCTGGAAGGCTTTGCTTGCTGCAGGCGAAACTCCGCTTCCGATTTTGGCAGAAAAGATTATTACCGATGTGGGCTACAAGGAATTCTTGCGTAAAGAAGACGAACTCACTGCGGACGAACGCATCGGTAACTTGGACGAAATGGTGAACGCCATCCGCGAATTCGACGAAGAACATCCGGGCGCAACGCTCGATGCGTTCTTGCAGGATATTTCGCTTTTGACCGATGCCGACAAGAAGGTGGACAATTCCAAGGGCCAGGTGACGCTCATGACGATTCACATGGCGAAGGGCTTGGAATTCAATACCGTACACATCGCAGGCTGCGATGAAGAAATCTTCCCGTTGATTCGTGCATCGGCCGCTATGTCTGGCGCCGAGATGAACGAACAGATGGAAGAAGAACGCCGCTTGTTCTATGTGGGCTGTACCCGCGCCGAAAAGAAGTTGTACTTGTACCATGCGGAACGCCGCTTCTTCCAAGGAAACATTCGCCCGTTTGCGCCGTCTCGCTTCCTGAAGGAATTGGACCCGTCGGTAGTCGACTTTACGCCTTGCACTGATTTCGGCTTTGGCGGTGGCGACTTCAATCAGGATTTTTCGGGCTCGCAATTCTCGCGCCCGCCGCGTCCGAACATTCCGCCTTCATATCCGCGTAGAACGTCCGGAAGCTATGGCGGTGGCTACGGTGGCAGTTCGTCTCGCCCGAGCAACTTTGGCTCTTACGGTTATAACCGTCCCTCGGCGATTCCGAATTCCGTCAAGAAAAATGACAAACACATCGTCTACCGCAATCCGGTGAAGGTCGCAGCCCCAGTCAAGCCGGCGGAACCTTCGGGCCCGCGCGTGGTCTACGACGAATACAGCGAGAATCCGTACCATCCGGGCGTACGCGTGCGCCATATGAAATATGGTGTGGGCACGATTGTCAAGTGCTACGGTTCTGGCGACAATGCCCGTGTGGACGTGCGTTTCGGTAGCGATCCGACGGTTCGTACCATTATCTTGAAGTATGCCGCACTCCAAATCGTGGGCTAATTTGCTATATTGCGTTCTGTAAGAAAAGAGGTTTTATGCTCGAACGTGAAGAAGTTTTGAAACTCGCGAAGCTTTCTAGGCTCGAAGTTGCCGAAGAAGATATCGAATCTGTGAAGGGTCACTTGGACAAGATGTTGAACCATCTCGAAGCCCTCAAGGCCCTGAACCTTTCCGATGTGGAACCGATGACCGCTGTCGAAAACGGCGCCACGATTCTCCGCGAAGATGTGCCCGTGCAGGGTTTCTCGCTCGAAAAGGCCTTCATGAATGCTCCGGCAGTGGAAAACGACCACTTCGCCATTCCGAAGGTGATCGGCGGTTAATTCGTAACCTGCTTTGGGGTGTGGAATTTTATGGCTGTGCATTGCATAGTTCCTGCCCGCATGGGCTCAAGCCGCTTTCCGGGGAAGCCCCTGGTAAAAATTTTTGGTAAAGACAACATTGGCAAGCCGATGATTGTGCGTACCCTGGAAAGGGCGCAACTTGCCGAATGTTTTGACCGCATTGTGTGTGCGACCGATTCCGAAGAAATTGCAGATGTCGTATCGCGTGCGGGATTTGAATTTATCTTGACGGGCCCTGCTGCCACAGGTTCTGACCGCGTTGCCTTTGCGGCTCGCGCTCTCGATTTGGACTTGGTGGTGAACTTGCAGGGCGACGAACCGTTGGTAGAACCTTCTGTGTTGTGCGATGTGGCGGCAACGCTTGAAAAGCACCCGGACGAATGGGTGACGGTCGCATGCCCCTTGAACCCGGCAGAGGCGGGTCTTAAGACGGTGGTCAAGGTATTGGTGAAAGACGATTACGCGGTGGACTTTAGCCGGTCGGTAGCGAATGAGGACGCTGCCCGCTGGTTCCAGCACCAGGGAATCTACGCTTATTCCAGGGTGTGCCGCGACGAGTTTTCGTCTTTGCCACAGACAGAAGCGGAGCGAGAACGCTCGCTGGAACAGTTGCGCATTTTGGGCAAGCGCCCGATTCGCATTGTCCAGAGCAAGTATCCTTCGATTTCGGTCGATGTCCCTTCAGACGTGAATGCTGTGGAGGACACTCTTAAAAATCACTAAGGTCGAGGGTAACCAACGGAGGTTATCCTTATGAATGCACCAGAAAAAAACGTTGTCCGATTGGCGCTCTGCCTTTTGGTCATTGGAATCATTGTCCGAGTTCTCCCGTGGGGACTCCCATCTATCGAAACATTCGAGGTGGGCGAGTCGTTCATTGTAGGGAACGATACTCCCTTAACTGTTGCTCGGGACTCCATTGCCTCGAATGATAGTTTGGTGTCGAAATTTGACAATAATTTTGAAAGCAAACCGAAAAAGGAGCGAAAATCGGTCAAAAAAGTGACCCTTCCGGTACACATTAATTCGGCATCGATCGATGAACTTTGTGCCCTAAATGGGGTCGGTCCGAAGCTCGCCGAGAAGATTTTGGAGGCAAAAAACGCCTTTGGACCCTTCAAAACGGGCGAAGATTTACAAAAAGTGCCCGGAATCGGCAAGAAAAAATTGGAAAAGCTTCTTCCTGGGGTAATTTTTGATTAGTTTTAGAGTGTAGTTTTTTTCATAAGTCGTTGATAATATGAGTGATACGAAGATTTACATGGGTATAGAAGCGGGGGACGCTTCTCTGAAAGTCGCCCTTTTGGACGCGACTGAACGCCGTGTTTTGAAGACGGCTGTCCTCGAAACAGAAACCGCCCCTCTAGACGATGTCTATGCTTTTGAAACAGCCCTCCAGGGTTGGATGGATTTCAACCAGATTGAATCCGTCGAGGCCATTTCGGTGGCTATTCCGGCATTCAGGTCGATTATTCGCCAGATCTTTGTTCCGGCAGAAGCGGCCAAGAACATCGATGATTATGTCAAGTGGTATGTATCGCTGATTACCAACGCCGACGCCAGTGCGTATATAATTGATTACAAAATCATGAGCGGTGACCCGGACCTCGGCTACACGATTATGCTGATTGCCGTGCGTGAACAGTGGGTCGATAATTTACGTAAAGGCTTCCGTAGCAAGGCTTTAGCACCTAAGGCCATGGATGTGGATGTGCTTTCGCTCATGAACTTGATGGACTATGCCGAAAAGGTGTCCGAACTGACATGCATAGTCAAGGCTGACTATGCCGGTGTGACGCTCCTTTGGCTCACCAAGGATAACCTGCATGCGCTCCGCTGCGTGTCGACTCTTCCGTTGGTTAACAAGACCAAGGAAGAAGCTTACCAGATTTTGGCAGACGGCATTGCCGAACAGATCAAGGTCGCTCACGATGAAAACGCATCGGTCTTGACCAAGACGATTCGCCTGTGCGGTGAAATGGCTGCCGATATGCCTTTTGTGGAAGGCCTTCGTGCCAAGTTGCCCGATTGCCAGCTGCAATTGATGGATTCTTTCTCTAACTTGAGGCTCCCGACCGAAGAAGCTGATGCTGAGGCTGTGCTTTCTTGCGCAGGTGCTATCGGCGCTGCCTTGAATGTGATGGAGGGTGTATGATTCACTTGAACTTGATTGACGCGGCTGAACGCCTGGTCGAGTCCGAAACTGTGGCTCCGGTGCATGTCACCAACGTTAAGGATCTGCAGAATAAGTCTCGCAAGAAGGTCTTGACGGTTCTTGTTGCCGCCTTGTTTGTGTTTGCAGCCTTTAGCTGCTTCTTGAGCGTCGCTGGCGTTCCCAAGCAGTTGCATGGCTTGCTGCCGACACCGTATTTGGATTTGATTGGAGCCGAAGACCCGACTCGTTCGGCTCTTGCAATCGGTATTGGACAAAAGACCTCCGCCGGTGGTTCGCTCGAAGCGGAAGCCGCTGCAGCTAGTGCAATGATTCGTAAACGTGAAAACGTAACGGTCAAGCAGGTCGTTGGCGAAATCAACCCGCAGGCCTTGTTCAACAACAAGCGCAACGATTACAACAGCTACTTGCCGCTCGAAAAGCTTTCTTACCAGAAGGCTTCTGTCGGCCAGTTCCTTGCCTTCTTGAATACGGCAACGCCCGACGACGTTGGCTTCTCTGACTGTATTTATCAGGCTCCGAACTTCTTCTACGTTCGCGGTGTCGCTGCCAATCCGGCTTCTCAGAAGGCTTTCCTTGATCGTATTCGCGCAGTTAGCTCTGACTTTAGAACTCCGCCGCTGCCCGAAAACGCTCCGGCCACCGACATTACCGCCTTCGGTATGTACAACGTGAGCAACGTGAACTTGGGTTCCGTTTCTTCGTTTGTTCCTACTGCCGAAGCCAACAACGAAATCAAGTCTATGAAGGCTCTGGCCACGAACCAGAAGGTTCAGCTTGCTGGGCTGGATAAGCCGCTGATTGAAGAATTCGGTGTGTACAAGCGTTACACGATCAAGGCTACGACAACGGCTGACTTTGCCGAATTGAACGGCTTTATCACCGCGTTTGTGAACTCACCGTCTCGTATCGGTATTCGCAATATCGAAATGAAACTCGCCAAGAAGGATATGTTCACGACAATCCTTTTTGAAATGTTTGTGATAAAGTAATCATCAATGCCCATTCGCATTACTGGTGGACTTATGCGGGGAAGGAACGTTCCTTCTCCGGATACCATGAAGACTAGGCCAACGGCTTCCCGTACAAGGGAGGCCTTGTTCAACATTTTACAAGGTGTCGAAAACTTCCGCATGCTCGACTTGTTCGCAGGTTCGGGCATTATGGGTATCGAGGCTTTGAGCCGAGGCGCTGCAAGCGTCGTGGCGGTCGAAATGGCGCATGCCCAGGCGCGACTTGTGTTGCAAGCGTACAAGGCCTTGTCGCTGGAATCGAAACTTACTTTGTTAGAAAAGAATGCCTTGACGTTAGACAAGGAATCCTTGTGTGCAAGTGAAGGCTTTGACCTGATTTACGCGGACCCTCCGTTCAAGGATATGGATTACCCGGACTTGCGCCCGTATTGGGAGTGGTTGAATCCGGGTGGCGTTGCCGTGTTCGAAGCACCGAGCCGCAATCTGCCAGCATGGGTCAAGGAAGCCGACGAGGCGGGAACTGTGCAAGTCCGCCGCTACGGCGAATCTTCATTAGTGATTTACAGACTATAACGCTTGATGTCATGCCGGGCATGGCATCGGCTTTTTATGAATGCGAATTTTCTATATTTGTCGCATGAAGAAAATTGCCGTATTCGCAGGATCTTTCGATCCGTTTACCTTAGGGCACCTTGATATCGTGAAACGCGCTGCAGCGTTGTTTGACGAATTGTACGTGCTGTTGGCGGTGAACGCATCTAAGAAGTATTTGCTTTCGGAATCGGCAAGAATCGAAATCGTGAAAAAGTCAGTTGAAAATATTCCGAATGTCATGGTGGAATCTTTTGACGGACTCACGGTGGAATTTATGAAGCGTGTCGGGGCGAAGTTCCTGGTGCGTGGAATCCGTGGCAGCGCCGATGTGGAATACGAACAGACGGTGGCCTGGAATAACAAGAATCTTTACCCGGAATGCGAAACGATATTCCTGTCGAGCGTACCGGAACACTTGATGGTGTCTAGTACCGTCGTTCGCGAACTCTTGAAGGTTGGCATCGCAAAGAAATCCGACGGAAACGAAATTCTCGCTAAATACGTCCCCGCCGAAGTTATACCAATTCTAAGCTCTATTAACTAAGTTCTACCAACTAAATTCTATGAGACCATTTAGATTTTTACCTAAAGTTTTGCGTGTGTTGCTGATTAGCAATGCTGTTGTTTTTGGATTGGCCTTTATCGGAGGCTTGCTTGGTTTGCAATTGAACTTGCCAGGTGTAGGTGCAGGTAGCATTCGAGAATACGTGGCCTACTTTGGCGCCTTCTGGCCGTTTGCGCCGGAACAGGCTTGGCGTTTTGTGACCTACATGTTCGTGCATGTGGACTTTATGCATTTCTTGTTCAACATGCTCATGCTCTGGATGTTCGGTAGCGAAGTTGCCGACATGATGGGCACTAAGCATTTTACCGGAATGTATTTCTTCTGCGGAATTTTTGCTGCGGTGTTTAGCCTGGCTATGTATTGGCTCGGTATGACGAACGCCCCGATTATCGGTGCGTCGGGTGCCTTGATGGGAATCTTTGTGGCGTACTACAAGTTCTTCCCGAATCGTATGCTCTTGATGTTCTTCTTTTTCCCGATGCGAATCAAGTATGCCATGTGGTTCATGGTCGCGGTCGATGTGTTTATGGCGCATTCGAGTGATGGCATTGCGCACTTTGCCCACTTGGGCGGTGTCGTAGGCGGATTCCTTTACATGTACTTTTATGAACGCGGCTTCGGTAACCTCGGCAAGGCGTTCGCAAAAATGCGTGGCCCGAAGTTTACGGTGCATCCGGGTGGCCGCGCCGAAAGCGAATCCCGCAAGGAATCGAGCCGAGAACCGGACGATGCTATTGAAGGCGAAGTTTTTTATGTAGACGAAAACAAGCGGATGGATGAAATCCTTGCTAAAGTCAACCGCGAGGGAATCAATTCGCTGAACGAAACCGAACGTCAATTTTTACTTAAGGCGAGCGAAAAGTTGCGCCGCCGCAGAGGAGGCTTCTAATGAAGAAAGTTTTAGGTATGGGCGCAGCCCTTGTCGATATTTTGGCCAACGTAGATGACGCTTGGATTGCAGCACAGGGTGTGCAGAAGGGCGGCATGAACATGGTCGACTGGCCGCAGATGGAAAAGTTCCTGGGCTCGCTCAAGAACCCGCTCCGCGTGCCGGGTGGTTCTACCTGCAATACCATGGTCGGACTTTCTCGCCTGGGTGGCAAGGCTGCCTTTATTTCGAAGGTCGGAAACGATGAACTGGGCAACATTTTCAAGAAGCACTTGCAGGACAACGGTGTTGAATCCAAGGTCGGTCTTTCGGATGCTGCTACCGGTTGCGTTTTCTCTGCGGTGACGCCCGATGCCCAGCGTTCTATGTGGACTTACCTCGGCGCTTCTGATTTTCTTGCTAGTGAAGACTTTGAACCCGCCCTTTACGATGGCGTGGGCCTGTTGTATGCTGAAGGCTACCGTGCATTCAATGCAGATTGCTTCAAGAAGTCGTTCACCTTGGCCCGCAGCCTGGGTGTAGAAACCGCTCTCGACTTTAGCAGCTTTGGCGTGGTTGACGCTTGCCGCAAACTGTTTGACGAACTCTTTGCCGAAAAAATGATTGACATCATTATCGCAAACGAAGACGAAGCTTTCGCTTATGCTGGCGTTAAGGAAGAAGCCGCCCTCGAAGTTCTTGCTCAGAAGGCGAAGGTCGCTGTCGTGAAAATCGGCAAGCGCGGAGCCCTGATTGCCAAGGACGGCAAGGTGACTCGCGTTCAGGCGGGGGCTGCCAAGGCTATCGATACGACCGGTGCTGGCGACTTGTGGGCATCGGGATTCCTTTTCGGCTACATGAACGGCTGGGATATGGAAAAATCGGGCAATTTGGGCAGTGTTGTCTCGAATGAAGTGGTCCAGGTGATGGGCGCCCAGATTCCGGAAGACGGCTGGAAGCGAATTTTAGCCACGCTTTCGTAAATTTTTATATATATTTAAGGGGGTAAGGAGAATAGTATGTTTAAAAAAATCTGCCTAATCGGCTTTATTGCCGCTGCACTCTCTTTTGCCCAAGAAGAGACCGAAACCTACATTCGCAATATTTGCGATACTTTACCCCAATCTGCAACTCCGCTGGTCGAACTCAAAATGGCCTATGTGGATGTAGGCCAGTGGTATGGTTCGAAGGATCTTTCCAAGAAGGATTCTTCGTCCGTTAAGCGTTATAAGAGTTACGAATCAATCAAACCATTCCGAGACAAAAAAATCTCGCTTTCTTTGCCTTATTCAATAACGGCATCTTGTGCAGAAACAAAGTATAATCTGTACAAGATTGCACAGTGGAATGAGTCGAGTTTGTCTTGGGACTTGAATGCGGATAACGATGACTATGCGACCTATATCATGGATGTGAACATGGTTGAATTCCCTGGTTACAATGCATCGAATTCGTACAATATCTTGGCTTTCAGAAAGGGCTCGCTCCCTCAAGATGGGTCTTATAAGGCAGAAGATCTGATGGTGTCAAGGACTTTCGAGTTCCAATTTGACTGGTGGTATACGTATACAGCTTATACGGTTGTATCTACTACGTCTATAAAATGGAAAATGACTGCATCTTATGGGCTGGATTCTCTCTCGTCTTTGACTAACGCGCTCAAAAGTCTAGATATTCCGGATTCTATTTCAAAAATCCAGATTCATCAATTCCATGTGGTCTTGACGGATCCGAATAAGAAAGAGGTTGCCTCGTCTTCGAGCGAAGCCGCATCGTCTAGCAGCGTGGCATCTTCGTCGAGTGAAACAGCTTCCTCTAGTAGCGTAGCATCGTCTTCGTCGGTAGAACAGTCTAGTTCGTCTGTGGAAGAATCGAGTTCTTCTCAGGGAACGACTGCGATTGGCCGCTTGGTGAGCTCGCCGCGTGCATTCAAGGCTCGCGAAATTCGCAGACTTGATGGTTCTAAAATCAAGGCCGGCGAAGCACTTGTGCCTGGCGTGTATTACGTGAAGGGCGTAGACGGTCGCTGGAAAAAACAGGTCGAATTGCCGTAAGATTTTAATCACCTAAAATTCTTTTACAGCGAGTCCCCGGCTATTTTAACCGGGGATTCGCCTTTTTTTGTATATTTGAACCATGATGTGTTTGATTAGAATTCTCGCGATATCTCTTGCGCTTTGCAGTTCCATTGCCTTGGCTCAAGAATCGTCTGCAGAAGCGGAACTCAAGCAGGAACTTGCCGTACGCGATAGCGTGATGCAGGTGCAGGGCGATGCTTGCTCGCTTGAAAAAGATTCCTTGCGCTCCGTGATCGAAACCGAAAAAGCGAAAAGTGAAAATTGGGAAAAGAGTTACAATACCGTTAAAAAGGATAATGAAACTTGCGCCCAAATGTTAAGCACATCTATCGGAGTGAATGAAAATAAGAAAGAAAAAGAAGACAATGACCGCAGGGCTGCAGCCATGGCTACGTCGTCTTCGTTCTTGGGTGGTGTGGGTATCGGCCTATTGATTATGTGGCTGATCATGAAGTAATTGGACTCGTATCGAGGAGTAAATGAATAAAGTTCTTTTGAGTGCAAGCCTGCTTTTGTGCGCAGGCTTTTGTTTTGCGAAAAATGCGGTGCCTGCAGGGCCTTTCCAGTGGGGGCATACACTTGCTCCGCTTACGACAATTAAAATGTCTACGGCCGAAATTTCGGCGTATATGCCTGCCAAGAAAAAACTGTTTGTTGTGGGCGATGCTAATATTGTCGAAGTAGTAGACTTGAGCAATCCAAGCGAAGCTAAAAAGATTTCTGAAGTAGAGATTCCGGGAAATGCTTCTAGCGTGACGGTCCATGGTGACTTGGTCGCGGTGAGCATGCTTGAAATAGAAGAATGGCGCGACGGACAGGTGCAGGTGATGCGCTATGCCGACAGCTTGGAAGTGCTTGGTGTATACAAGGTTTGTAGCCAGCCAGATATGATTAAGTTTACGCCCGATGGCAAGAACTTGTTGGTGGCTTGCGAAGGTTCGCCTAGTCAGGATTTTGCGGTAGACCCCGAAGGCGGTATTGCGTTCTTGTCGGTTGCTAAGGCAAATGCTGAATCGTGGAAAAATGCAGAATTGTCGATTTTGGGCTTTGATAAGCTCGATACGAATGCGCTTAAGAAGTCGGGTGTTCGCGCTCCCGGAAATCAGGGCTTTTTAAAGTCGTTGGAACCGGAATACATTACCGTGTCCGATGATTCCAAATTGGCATGGGTAAGCCTGCAAGAAAATAACGCCATGGCAATCATTGATGTGCCGGCAAAGAAAATCAAGAAGGTGTTTTCGCTGGGCTTTGTGGACCATTCCAGAAATGGTTTTGCAATTGATGCCGTGAGCGATGGAAAGATTGATATCAAGAATTACTACCCGCTGCGCGGATTGCGCCAGCCCGATGGCATTGCCGCTTTTATGGCGGGGGATAGGCACTTTGTGATGACCGCGAACGAAGGCGCTCCTGTAAACGATTACAAGGTTTGGACCGATGTA
The DNA here is from genome assembly GCA_902794535.1 of Fibrobacter succinogenes. Lineage (GTDB taxonomy): Bacteria > Fibrobacterota > Fibrobacteria > Fibrobacterales > Fibrobacteraceae > Fibrobacter > Fibrobacter succinogenes_O. The sequence continues at coordinate 45,318 of CADBHQ010000018.1, forward strand.
ACGACGGTGCCGGAACTTGTGGCGCAAGGCCGTTTGGATGAAAGCGTATTTACAGAAAAGATGACTGCGGATTTGAAGGATCTTTCGGTCAGTTCGCTGGAACGCTGCGATGAGGGCAAGTACCGTACCCACAACGGCAAGTGTCCTTACGCTTATACATTCGGTTCTCGCTCCGTGAGCATTTTTGATGGCGAAACGGGTAAATTGCTCTGGGATTCTGGCGAAATGTTCGAACGTGTTTTGGCTAAGATTGCGCCGGAATACTTCAACTGGAATTCCAAGAAAGGCAAGGCGAAAATGGACAAGCGCAGCAGCGATAAAGGCTGCGAACCCGAAAACGTGACCGTGGGCGAGGTCGGTAGACGTCGCTATGCTTTTGCGGGCTTGGAACGTACGAGCGGTGTTGCGGTGTTCGATATTACGGACCCGGAAGCCCCGAAACTGGTGGATTACTACTTGGATCCGCTAGACCGCGGTCCCGAAGGAATCCTTTTCATTCCGGCTGACAAGAGTCCGATTGCAGGCCAGGCATTACTCGTTGTCGGCTATGAATACAGCAAGACCCTGACGATTTATACGATTAAATAACGGATTCGGGCCAGGGGTGCTTGGGATAGCGGCCGCGCAATTCCTTGCGCACCTCGGCGTAGGTGTTCTGCCAGAATCCTGTCAAGTCCCAAGTTTTTTGAATTGTGCGGAAGTTCGGTGCGAGAATGTCGTACCGGACTTTTAATTTACCGTCGGCAATCTTGTGTTCGCCGCGGAGTTGCATTAAGTCTTCGATTCGGGCCGAGATTTCGACGAGAACGCCTTCCATGCTTTGCACGGATTTCCCGTCGTCGCTGACGGCGACTTCTTGGTAGCTGTAGCGGGCGCGTTTGCCGTTGGGGAGCATGTAATGGTCGGGGAATGTCTTGCCGAGCCACTGCAGCATGGACTTGCCGAAATAATCTTCGACGATACTGCGGTAACGGTCTTCGTTAATGTCGCGGAGCAGGAACTTGCCGTTTGCGAATTCGTCGAAGATGAGTTCCATGTCTTCTTCGTTGAATTCGGGAAGGCCGTATTCTGGGTAAAGCTTGGCGGCAAGGCGCATCTTGATGAGCTCAGTCTGCACGGCTTCGGTCAAAAATTTACCGCTCCAGTTTTCCTTTTCGATTTTTTCGCGCCATGCATCGACGGTGAGCTTCTTGAGTTCTTCGAGAACTTTAGGCGAAGCTTCTTGCGTGAGAATTTCTTTGCGGGAAAGTTCGGTGGTGGAGCCGTCGGCGTTTTCGGATTCGCTGATTTCGACTCCGATGAATCTTTCTTGTCCGCTGCGCCACAAAAGCTCGTAGCGGGTCTTGGCATTGCTACCGCCGAGCATGTCTTGCGAAATGGGCGCATAAAGGTTGACCTTGAGCTCTGACTTGGTGGTGCCGGTGCGGAGCATGCTGAGTGCGAGAATCGCGTAAGGCGGTTCTGTAACTTGCAGGCGAATCACATTCTGGTTGGCGAGTTTGTAGGCGTTTCCGCTTGGAGTCGCGAGCCTGTCTGGGAATGCTTTTAAGAGGCTGCGAACAGTGTCATCCTGAGCGGAGCAACGTTGTTGCGCAGTCGAAGGATCTTGCTTTAATCCGTCGCGATAGTCGCGCAACTGTCGGAGTGTGAACGAAACTTCTCGCGGAACATCCCTGTTCTTGGACAAAGTATCACTTGCAAGAGTCAGAATGTCGTAGGCGACTTTTGCTTTCTGCAAGAATTCTGTGCCGGAGTGAATCCAGGCGAGCGCGGCGAGGAGCAAGTCGGGTAGGTCCGCTTTGCTTTGGGCCGACGCGAGGAGCAGCGCGAGCGGAATGCTTGAAACCGGCGTACGGATTGCCTTGAGGCCGAGTGCGGTGATGGCTCCGTCTTGGAGCATCCCGAATTTTTCGAGGAGCGCAGTCGCCGTCTTTTCGCGTGCTTCCGGAATCGCCGTCGGAAGTACTATTCCCTCTGTCATCCCGGGCTCGACCCGGGATCTCCTTTCCCCGCCGAGAACTTCCAATGCGGCTTTTTGCAGTAGCAATTCCGAGGGCTCGATTTGCAAGACTTCGGGCACGATTCCTTGGGGCATGCGCTTTTCGGATTCTTCGCTCCACAGGCGAATGGCGCATCCGTTCTGCGTACGACCGCTACGGCCCGAACGCTGAATTGCGTTCTGCATCGAAATCGGAAGTGTGCGCAGAACATTCACCTTTTCGCTGTCGTCATACAAACTCACGCGTTCAATGCCGCTGTCGACAACGCCTGTCACGTTTGGAACTGTGATAGATGTTTCTGCAATGTTCGTCGTGAAAATCACGCGCGGGCGTTCAGTGACTTCAAAAATGCGGTCTTGCGTTTCGCGGTCCTGTCCGCCGTAGAGCTCCAGGAATTCGGCGCAGTTCTGCCCGAGGGCTTCGGCGGCGGCGGTGTGGCAGCGGGCGATTTCGGCTTTGCCCGGTAAGAATACCAGCGTGGTCTGCCAGATGTTGTTGCGGTAGAGTGTGCGGAGCGCCCGCACCACTTCGGCGTCAAGTCCAACGCCCGAAACAAGCGATGTCCCCGTGGCCGGAGTCTGGTTGATAATCTGGACGGGGTAGAGCGGGTGGCCGAGGCTCAGGCACTTGACGCCGAGAACCGTTTCGAGTTCGGAACGGTTCAACGCCGCCGACATCACTGCTATACGTGGCCGTTCGGCTCTATCCACCTCGTTCCTTAGGAAATACGCAAACAGCAAGTCCATGTCGGCTTTGCGTTCGTGGTATTCGTCGAATACGATCCAGTCGGCGTCCAGCTTGCCGTGTAGCAACTCTTGCAGAAAGTTACCGTAGGTCTGAAAGAGTATGCGTGTGTCTGCGCTCTTACAACTGTCTTGCCTAAACTGGTAGCCGACGGTCTTGCCGCAACTCTCTCCGTGGAGCTTTGCCGAGAACTGCGCCAGCGCGAGTGCTGCAATGCGGCGTGGTTGCAATACGACCACGCGGCCCTTGCAGTGCTTGCTTAAAAAGTAGGGGATAAATAGCGACTTGCCCGAGCCGGTCGGCGCTTCAATCAATAAATTGCGAGAAGCCGCTATCGCGGCTTCCAGTTTGCCTTCTTCTTCGGCGAGTGCTAAATCTTTGTAATTCACTAAAGTCTATTGATTGAAGATCAATAACTAGCGCGGAAACTTCAGCTTTTCGCCGGTGGCAACGTCGTTGTAAGGCTTCTTGCCTTCGTGGAACTTCTGGTTGATTACCAGGTTGTCGATACGGCGACGCAGGCCCTGTTCGGTCTTGCAGAAGAAGTAGGCGACCTTGTTGGTGCCGGGCACCAGGAACATGGCGAGCTTGTACTTCTGAGACACTGCGCGGCGGAAGAACTTGAGGTCTTCTTTCTTGGGCACCACGAGGTGAGAACCTTCCTTGACTTCGCAAATCATGTCTGCATCGGCCAGCAGGGCGCGAGACTTCTGCTTGAGAGCGGCAAAGTTAGGTTCGGTGTTCTTCTTGATAGTTTCAAGACTGAATGCACCACCGCCTTCCTTGAGGGCTTTGCGGACACCGCGGAATGCGAAAACACCCAATACGATGACAAATAAGGCAATAAGGAATGGCCAGTAGTTGGCGAGAAAATCTAACATAAAAACCTCAGGGGGATCTGTTTTACGCCCGCAAATATAGAAAAAAGCTGAGTGGACTGTAGGAAGTAGACAGTAAACAGTAGGACGAAGTCCGTTGGTGATTAGGAAATATCAAGCTTTTTCTATATTCATAATTGTGTTAGATTTTCTGAAAAGAATTGTTTTTACATGTGTTGTAACAGCTTGTTTTTCGGGATTGGCATTTGCTGAAACGAGTGCTTGCCCCGAAGGAACGGTTATTTCCTCGATCCAGTTCGAGGGACTAGAGCATACCAAGTCTCGCGTGGTGGAACGCGAGCTCTTGAATAAGGCAGGGTCGCCGTTCTCTGCCGAAAAGTTCGAACTTGAAAAACGCCGTCTGCAAGACTTGGACTTGTTTACCGAAATCTCGGCGGGGTGTGAAGGCGGAAATCTCACGTATCATTTTAAGGAAATCTTCCGCTGGATTCCGGCTCCTGCGGGCAAAACGACCGAGCGCGACGGGCTTATGCTTGGCCTTGCTCTAGCGAACTTGAATGTGCTTGGCGAAGATATTCGTGCCGAAGTCCAGTTCCGTACATCGACTAGGCATTTCCTCGACAACAACGAGTATGCTTTCTACGCAAGTTCTCCTTATCTGTTCGGGACTCCGCTGGGTTGGAATTTTGAATTTTCGCATACCGATAGTTACGATGACATTCGCGGCTATTATGACAACAGCTGGCTTTGGGATTTGGACTTGGACTACAAATTCATGCCTCACCTGTACATTCTGGGAACGCTTGTTGGCAGGAACCTGAAGAATGCGGCCTTCTTGCCTGAATTTGGTGCGGGCTTTGCCTTTGATTACCGCGACAGCAAGATTGATACTCGCAAGGGCATTTATTACGAATACATGATGACTCATGTGGGCGCCGGAGACAATCAAGATTCCGATTGCGATGTGTCTGACGGCGAAAGTTGCGAAGGAATGGGTGGCGAAAACTATTGGGAACTTTTGACCGATGCTCGTGCCTACTATTCCGTAAGTCGTTTTGTGACCGGCGCGACGGCGCTAGTTCGCTACCGCCCGGGCGATGTCAAATTCTACGATTACTTTTCGCATGGGGGCGTGAATTCCTACCGAGGCCGTTATGGCGATTCGAAACGCTTGGGAGCGCACGAAGCCTTGCTCAATTTGGAAGAACGCTTTATCTTGCTCGACCGTCAGCCGGCAAGCATCTTGGGCGTGAATTTTTTCTATGGCGTGCAACTGGTGGCAGGTCTCGACGGCAGCTTGCTTTGGAGCTCGGGTCGCCCCGGTTGGGATGACTACGAAGGGGCCGTCTATGGTGGCGTCCATTTGGTGGTGCCCGCGGTTGACCGCTTGCGTTTTGAAGTGGGATATAGCCCCGATAGGGGAGAACCCAAGTTCTTCTTTGGCATGATTGAAAAGGTGTCGACGTCTCGTTGGCGCAGCAGATAGCCAATTGAGAACCAAATAAAGTAAACAGCCCTTTACAAATTTTGGATAAATACTAAATTAGGACTCATATTTATAACAAAAAGATAATATGGCTCAAAGTGGGCCTTTTGGAGTATAAATGGCAATTAATTATCTGGATCTTCCGATTGGTCGCAAGTACCCGTTCGAAGTGGACTGCGTCGTGGAAATCGGTAAAGACACCAACCTCAAGTACGAATATGACGAACGCCTGCACGTGTTCCGCCTGGACCGCTGCCTGCTGAGCTCCATGAGCTACCCCTGTACTTACGGCTTTATCCCGAGCACCAAGGCTGACGATGGTGACGCTATCGATATGCTGATTTACAGCCCCGCCTCGATGCAGACGGGTACGGTTTGCACCTGCCGCGTGATTGGTGCACTCGACATGACTGACGGTGGCCGCAAGGACTATAAGGTTCTGGGCGTTCCCGTTTTTAATCCGCGCCCCATCAAGGACATTTCTGATGTGGACCAGATGTTCCTGCGCATTACGCGTAACTTCTTCCAGAACTACAAGGAACTGGAAGGCAAGGACGTTCAGATTGGTGAATGGCAGAATGCTGCCTTTGCTCGCGAAAAGGTGATTGCGGCACACAAGGCTTACTTCCAGATGCAGGTTCAGGTGCCTGAAACTTGCTACCAGGAACCGGAAAGTGTCGACCACTTACCGCCTGAAGAACTGATTTAAAAAAAACGCCGCTTTTTAGCGGCGATTTTCGTTTAAAAGCATCTTACTTTCACCGGCAGAGCGCCGGTGATTTTTGTTTTTACGCTTTCCAGGAACTCTTTGGGGAGTGCTTCTACGCCCTTAAGCAATGGGTCACGGATGACCGTGTACAGCTGGACTTCGACAAGGTGGTTCGGACTTGCAGAATGGATGGTTGCCAAGTTTTCGATATAGCGTTCAATTTCTTGGTCGCTCGGGATTTCGCCTTGCAAGTTGCAGAGCATGGTCTGAATGCAAATCGGATAAACCTTGATTGCTTTAGTTAGGTTGTCTAGAATCTTGGCGAGATGCAGGGGAGAACGGTTCATTTTTTTGAACCAATCTTCGGTGCCGGCGTCAAGCTTTGCCCAGATTTCGCCGTCACTTTCCAGCAGTCGAGAAAGCCCAAGTTCTACCGCAGGACTTTCGAGGTGGCTAGCGTTTGTGATGAGGCGCAACTTAAAATCACCAAGCTTCGGCGTGAATTCCTTTTGAATTTCACGCATACGCTGGCAGATTTCCGGGAATTCCTTGACAATAGTGGATTCGCCGTCGCCCGAAAGACAAATATCTTTCAAGAGCTTGTTTTGGGCAGGAACATTTTCGAATGCTTTGCACTTGGCAAATTCGCCGGATTCATAAAAAACGAGAAATTCGCGCAGTTCGCGTTCAACCGCATCGACGTCGACGGGAATGCGTTTGTGGCCTTCTTGCGGGCCGCTTTGGCAGTATGCGCACGAAAAAGAACAGTGGTGGTCGGGGTTTAAATTTACACCAAGTGAAAGACCGCCTGCACGCCGGCTAATGACCGGGTATACCCAGGTGTTTTTTTCCCATTCACGCGGGTGGCTGCTCCACGCAGCTATTAAAGCTTTTTCCTGTTCATTCATGCCGCCAAATATAGTAATCCTCGTTATAGTCTAGAACTATAGCTGGTTGCAGGTTCAAAATGGCGAATTATTTATAAGTTCTCTCGTCTCCTCATAGAGGATAACTCAACTAAGGAGCTATAAAGCTCCAAGTTTCGTTTATTTCGTCTTTCGCCTCTCGTCTAAAAAACTACATTTCCAGCATGCAGTTTGTATTGAAGTCTGTCTTGATTTCGCTTGCGCTTGTCGGATATGCTTTGGCCGACGGCATTAAGCCCGAAGCCCTTGCAAAAGACGGTGCGGTGACTCGCGATCGCCACTTGACTGAAATCCGCGATATCATGCGTGGTGGGCGAGGTGGTTACATTGATTTCGGCTTTTATTACACGCCGATTTCTAGCCAGTTGCCGTTAGACAGCAAGTATGGCGAACACGACGGCTTTGCGTTCAATCATCATTTTGCTGGCTTTGGTGCCGGCGAAGTGGGCAAGAACCGCCATATGGGCGCTCTCCTTTGGTATGACCGCTCCGGTTGGGATGGCGAAGACTTTTTATTCTTCCCGCAGTACAATGAATTTTCTCTCCAGCGTTCTGTTGTCACTTGGGGCTTGACCTTTACCGATGCCAATTTGGATTGGACGATTGCGGCTGGTATGCAGCACCAGAATCTGGAACACCGCGGCAAGATTTACCCGCACGAAGACGATTCCCTGGCATACAGCTGGGCTCATTTGCGCTGGAGCAAGTTCAGCGCTCAGGCGAATTTCTATCGCACCGATTGGCGCTTGTTCCGCTTTTCGCTTGACTTAGAAAGTCGTGCAGTTTATGGAGGTAAAAAATCGGGCCTGCTGACTTATTTGCCGAATGTGTCGCTTGCCATGTACAATGCCGACGACGAAGGCGATATTGATTCTATGCGCGTCACTTGGGAACAGAATCTTTATAACCAGCAGCTTTATGCCGAAGTCGCAGTGGACTTGAACGATACCTGGTTCCATAGCGCGGCCCTCAAGTTTTATCCGGATCCTTCCCGCATGATCGGTTTTGAAGCGACATGCTTGAACCGTGTCAGACATAAACAGCTTTCTGATGACTTGGTTGAAGAAGAAAGCGACTTGTTGTGGGGCGGTGCAATCGATTTGCTGTTTGCCCGCATTGCATACAATGCCGCCTACGATTACGACAACTTTTTTGGTGCCAAGGGAACCTTCCTTTTGGAATTCAAATTTAACCTTGCTTCTATCGATGGTTGGCTGTTTAACCGCGGCGCTGCCCGCAGTGCTCCGATGGAAACAGGTGTCGTGAAACCGTTCGACAAGAATAAGTATAGCGAAATAACTCCGTTGAATGCAAACTCGGCTCCCAAGACAATAGAGGCTAAGGGTATCCGCTACGAAAAGGTGGGTGGCTCTACGGGTAGTACAGAAGGAGGCAACTGATGAATGGTGCAATGAAAAAAGTTTCGATCTTTGCCGTATTGCTTGCTTGTTGCCTTACGCTTTCGGGCTGTTTAACGCATTGGTTTATTGATTCGTCGACAAGACTCCAGATTGAAAATAAATCGAGCAAGACCGTTGTCGAAGTTGGTATTCTTGCTGACGACGGTTCCGACTATAAAGTGTGGATTCAAGATACAATTCGCACGGGTGAAAAAAGCCGTGTCTACGAAGAAGACTGGGTCGGAACATTCCGCTTGAAAATCAAAACTCTCGATTCGGATTATGAAATCGAAGACCTGAAGTTCGAAGGCGGAAGCGAATACATGGTGCTTTCAGATAGTGCAAACGGTTCGCTGCACTACGAATTCAAATAGCTTTACGGCTTTTTTAAGCGACCTTAGTGTCGCAGACTTTTTCGAATTCGCCCACGGTCATGGGCTTTGCGAAGTAGTAGCCTTGGAACAGGTTGCAACCCATTTTGTTCAGCATGTTGTACTGGGCTTCGGTTTCAACGCCTTCGGTGAGCGAAGAAAGTCCGAGATCGCCCGAAAGCTTGAGCACGTTGCGCAAAATGATTTCTGCTTTTCGGCTGTTCTTGGAACTGCTCAGGAACTTCATGTCGATTTTCAAAACGTCAAGCGGCATATCCTTGAGCTGGTTTAGCGACGAATAACCGCTGCCAAAGTCATCCATTTCGACAATGAATCCGCTTTCACGGAATTTGTTCAAAATCGACATACGGCTTTCAATATCGGTCATCATCGAGGTTTCTGTGATTTCGATACGCAAGCGAGACGGGTCGACCTTGAATTCTTCGATCAGGGAACAAATTTCGGCGAAGACATCCATAAACAAGAAGTCTTTGGGCGAAATATTGATTGAAATGAACATGTGGGATTTTTCGCCTGTCCAAGTCGAAAGAATCTCGCATGCCGCACGCCAAACGTACTTGTCGATGTCGGCAATCATGCCGTTCTTTTCGAATGTCGGGATAAAAGTGTCTGGCTGAAGGAACCCTTCTCTCGGGTGATCCCAGCGGATAAGCGCTTCGGCTCCGATAATGACTCCGTTGTTGTCGACAATGGGCTGCAAGTAAGGCTGTAATTGCTTTTCTTCGAGGGCCTTTTCAAGTTGGGCCGAAATCATTTGGTCCCAAAGAACCTGGTCGCGCATGTCGTCGTCGTAGAAGGTGATATGCTTGTTGTATTCGTTCTTGATTGAGGTCAGGGCAAGTTGTGCGCGGTCGAACATGATAGCGATATCGATGTCGCGCTCCGTAATCTTGTAGATTCCCATGTGCATTAAAATGCGGTGTTCAATAGATCCGTTCGAAATGACGTGGCGAGAGAACTTGCGTTCGAGCTGTTTGAGGTTTGCGTCTCCTGCGGGAAAACATATTCCAAAGTCGTCTCCGCCTAAGCGCCCGTAAACCCATTCCTTGGTGGAATTTTCCCGGAGCCATTGTGCCACATTTCTTAATACACTGTCGCCCATGGCGTTTCCAAAGATGTCGTTTACGATTTTGAAATCCTTGATGTCAAAATAGGCGATCCAATATTGGGTGCTTGTCTTGGAGTCTACCAAATCTCTGATTTTCTTAAACAAGGTTTCCTTGGTGAAAAGGCCAGTCAATTTGTCGTGAGTGGCGTTATAGATTTCTTGCAAATGGTGCAATTCATCTTTGGTGATGTCTTTTACGCTAAAGAACGATCCGACCTGGTTTCCTTTGAGGTCTTTTAAGATTCTCTTTTCGAGGGAATAGTATTTGGCGTCGATTCCGGTGCCGAGAACTTGCTTTGATTTCCATTCTGGTTCTGGATCAAGAAAGTCATCGAACAGGTTTGCGAGCATCAAGGGGGCCAAATCCATTCTTTTCGGGCTTAGCTGCAGGAATTTCATGCCGTAGCTGTTTGCCCAAATGCAGCGGTCGTTCATGTCAAAGAAGAATAGGGATTCGGACATGTTGGCGGCAATGTTTGCAAGCATTCTGTCCAAGAGCTGGAACGAACGGTAGATAATCGAAAAATAGAACAGCAAGAATACGAATACGCTTAGCCCAATCATGGAATGGTTAATGGGCAATCTCGACGAAATAGCGTAAGTCTGCCATGCGCCCGCAAGCAACATGGTCAAGAAGATGACGTAATACTTTTCGGCATAAATTCTTGGAACGCGAATGCTTTTGACAAAGAAAATGGCGAGAGATATAAATAAAGCGGTGTATACGGCCATTCGGTGGTAAATTTGTCCGATATAGGGGACCAATCTATAATAAATGGCGTTTTCGACGGTGATGGGTTCTACGCTAAAGGCTTGTCCGAATATCGGATTGAAGGCAAATTGAATGACATCGATAGCGAGGGCGGCGTAGATGATTCTTTGTACCCAGTGGTATTTCCAATCAATATCGCAGTACGTAAACGAGAAATTGATTAGGGTGAGTGCCATCAGGGTCATGCCGACAAAATAAGTGTAGCACCCTATAATAGAAAGCGTTTCGCTTTCGGACACGAGAAGAATTAGGTTGCCGATAACCGGTAAAAATGTGGCAAAAGAGAGATTTGCGACTGATTTTCCGATAGATTTATTGGATCTGAGGGCTATTATTCCGCAAATAGCTAGCAATACCGCTAAAAATATAAATATAATCGAAAAAATGTCTCTCATTTGCCCACAATCCCACTGTATAAGTTTTATATACGTTCTATATGGTGAATATAGGCAAATTAACGAAATTCGTTTGTTACAAATTTCTGTTCAAAAGATTACTTTATTTGTTTTTAGAGCAAAATGGGCGTTTTTAAGCCCAAGGAGAGTGCTTTTTGCTTTCGTTACCAAAGCTTTTCATAGTCGTTTACCGACATGGGCTTTGCAAAGTAGTAACCTTGGAACAAGTTACAACCCATTTGGCTCAACATGTTGTACTGGTCCTCGGTTTCGACTCCTTCGGTGAGCGAGAATAGTCCAAGATCGCTTGAAAGTCGGAGTACATTCCGGAGAATGGTCTCGGCTTTCATGTTGTCCTCGGCCTTGCTCAGGAACTTCATGTCTATTTTCAGAACGTCGAGAGGCATGTCCTTGAGTTGGTTCAACGAAGAATACCCGCTTCCGAAGTCGTCCATTTCGACAATGTATCCGTTCTCACGGAAGCGTTTCAACATGGCCATACGGCTTTCGGCGTCGGTCATCATGACGGTTTCCGTAATTTCAATACGCAAACGGTTCGGGTTAATCTTGAATTCATTGACCAGCTTATCGTATCGATTTCGACAAAGACATCCATGAAGTAGAAGTCCTTGGGCGAAATGTTGACCGAAATGAAGAGTTTTTCTTTTTCGCCGGTCCATGAGGCAAGGATTTCGCAGGCGCAACGCCAAATGTACAGGTCCACATCGGCAATCATGCCGTTCTTTTCGAAAGTAGGAATAAAGGTGAAGGGCGGAAGGAACCCTTCTTTGGGGTGGAGCCAACGGACCAATGCTTCAGCCCCGATAATAGTGCCCTTGTTGTCTACAATGGGTTGCAGGTAGGGAACGATTTGACGCTGGTCAATTGCGGCTTCGAGTTCTGCCGATATCTTTTGACCCCATAGCACCTGGTCGCGCATTTTGTCGTCGTATATGGCGATGTGCGTGTTGTATTCGTTCTTGATGCTTGTTTGGGCAAGGTGAGCACGGTCGAACATGATCGATACGTCTATGCTCGTATCGGTTACATGATAGATGCCTACGTGCAATAGAATATGCTGGTCGATAGTGCCGTTGGAAATGACGAATTTTGAAAGCCTATCTTCGACAATGGCCAAGCGGACGGTATCTGTGGGAAAGCATACGCCGAACGCGTCGCCGCCAATGCGTCCGTAGCTCCAGTTGTCACGAGAGTTTTCCTTGATCCAGTTTGCGACTCTTACAAGGACATTGTCCCCAGCGATGTTACCAAAGATATCGTTGACCATTTTGAAATCTTTGATGTCAAAGTAGGCGATGGAATATGACGTGTCCTTGTCAATGGCAATTCTATGCTTGATGACGTTGAATAGATGCTCTTTGGTAAACAACCCCGTGAGTTTATCATGGGTGGCTTCGTACATTTCGCGCTGGTGATTTAAAATGTCTTCGGTGTGGTCGTGTATGTTTAGGAACGAACCGATTTTCTTGCTTCTCGAATCGGTCACTAAGTGCCTTTCGAGCGAGTAGAACCGGGTGTTCTTGCCGGAACCGACTTGCTGTTTGGTAGACCAGTTGTCTTCGCCTTCGCCTAGGTCGTCGAACATGGCTTGCAGACGATGCTGGACGCGATCAAGATTGTCGGATTGAAGCTCTACCAGTTTTTCTGCGTTCCGGTTAATCCAGATGCATCTGTCGTTGGCGTCGAAGAAAAAGACGGATTCAGGAATCTTTGACGCGATGTTTGCCAACATGCGGTCCAAAAGTCTGTAAGGCCTGTAGAAAAGTGAAAAATAGAAGATGAGTAAGGCGCAAACGGCCAGCGCGACCATCGAACGGTCGATGGGGGTTCTGGAGAAAATGTAGTAGGACTGCCAAAAACCGGCAAAAATCATGGTAAACAGGATGACGTAGTATTTTTCGGCATAAATACGGGGAACTCGTATGGCCTTTAACAGGAAAATCCCCAAGGAGGTGAAGAATGCGAAATAGACGGCGATACGGTGGCAGGTCTGGCCGAAATAGGGAACGAGTCTGTAGTAGGGCGAACCGTCTACCGTTATGGCTTCCATGCCAAAGGCTTGCCCGAAGAACGGGTTGAAGAAGTACTGGATAATGTCCAGGGAGAGAATCGCGTATATGACATAGCACTTCTTGCGGTGTGCTCGCCATGGAATGTTGCAGTAGGACAGCGTGAAGTCGAACAGGCTAAATGCCATCAGGTCCATGCCGATAAAGTAGGTGTAGCTACCGAGGGTGGACAGGAGTTCGTTTTGAGAAAGGACTAGAATCAGGTTTCCGACAATGGGAACGATAAATGAGAATTCGAGATATGAGACTGAAGTGGCGACGGTCCTTTTGGAACGTCGCGATATCATTCCGCATAGCACCAAAAGGATAATTAGCACGGAATAGATGATTGCAAAAGTCAGTCTCATGAATAAAATGTCCTTCTCAGTGATATAATATATCTATTACTAGGGTGAATTTTTCATTTTTTACAAAAAACTTACTCCAAATTGGAATAACTTTGACCCTGTAAGCGGTTTTTGGGCTTTTTTACTTGTTTTGGGCATTTTTGTAGAGAAATCATTTTTATCTTTCGCCTTGAAGTGCAGATTACAAAACTAAAGATTTTTGGCTTTAAGTCCTTTGCCCAGAGGACCGAAATCAACTTCCCGACGAAGGGTCTCACCGCCGTGGTGGGTCCGAACGGGTGCGGCAAGTCGAACATTACCGACGCTATCCGCTGGGTTCTGGGTGAACAGAAGGCTGCATCCTTGCGTATGAGCAAGATGCAGGACGTGATTTTTAGCGGTACCGAAGAACGTGCCGCCATGAGCCTTGCCGAAGTTTCCATTGTGATTGATAACAGCGATGGAACGCTCAATTCCGAATATTCCGAAGTGATTGTGACCCGCCGCGTGCACCGTGACGGTTCGGGCGAGTACCTGATCAACAACCAGGAATGCCGTCTGCGCGACGTGCATGCCCTGCTTTTTGACTCGGGCCTCGGTTCTAGTACCTATTCGCAGATGAACGCCGACATGATCAAGGCGGTTCTCTCTGACAAGGCCGACGACCGCCGCGTGCTGTTCGAAGAAGCCGCCGGCGTGAGCAAGTACAAACAGCAGCGTAAGGAAACCCGCCGCCAGTTGGAACGCGTTCAGATGGACATGGAACGCGTGGAAGACAACCTGCGCAGCGTGCGCCGTTCCGTAAAGCTGTACGAAACCCAGGCCGAAAAGGTCAACGAATTTAAGCGCCTCAGCAAGCGCCTGCGTGAACTGGACCTCTCGGTCAGTATCGACAAGTTTGAAGACATGAAAGAGGGGTTAACGACCCTCGATACTGCGACTCGCCGTCTGAACCACGATGTGGAAAATTCGAAGACGAATGCGACGGTGTTGCAGGCAAAGATTGACGAAAAGAAGTTGTTGATTTCCGAAGATGAAAATGCCTACCGCGACCTAGAACGCGAAGTGCAGAAGGCGACTATCGAACTCAACGACTTGAACAACAGCATGGGCCGTATTCGCGACGTGATTTCCAACTTGGAATCCGCGAACGAAAAGTCCCAAGAAGAAATTGACCGCAACACGGGTAAGGTTCAGGAACTTCTCTCTGAACGCGCCCGCCTCGAAGAAGAAAATGCGGTACTCAGTTCCGACAGTGACGTAGACGAAATGAACGCCCTGTTGGAGCGCGAACGCGAAATTTTGCAGGTCATGCGCGACAAGGTGGACGACCTGCGTACCCAGTCAAGGGAACTTTCGAACGAACGCCTGCAGAAGACTAATCAGGTGAACTCCCTCAAGAGCCGTTTCGAGCGTATGGACGCCGAATCGGGCTTGTTGCAGGCGAACCTCACCAAGTGGCGTGGCGAAATGGAACAGGTGCAGTCGCAGAAGGCGAACGCCGAATCTGCGCTTGCCGACATCAATGCGGGCCTCGAAGCCGCTGATGCCGACTTGGAACGCCTTACCGAACAGCGCTCGACGCGTGAAGAAAGGCTCGATGCCGAACGCGCCGACTTGCTCGAAACCCAGAAGAAACTGCAGGAACTGAAGAACGAGGTGGCAAGGCTCACCTCTCGAATCGATGTTTTACAGAGCGTTGCCAACGAGGGCACCGACGCTAGCCGCTGGCTCATGGAGCATAAGGCGGACCTGGTGGGCGGGCTCCTGTCGGAACGTATCGAAGCCGCGCCCGAATATGCCGCTCAAGTGGAGGCCGCCCTCGGTGACTTGATGGATGCCGTGGTTGTAGCATCGGACGATGCCGCGATTGCCGCGGTGGATGCCATGAAGGGCGAAAACGTTGGCAAGGCGGTGCTCGCGCTGGTGGGTGCCGAAGCGGAACCTTACTCGGGCACGCTCCAGGGCGATGGCGTTGTAGGTTGCCTCAAGGATTACGTGACTGCCGACGAACAGATTGCAGGCTGGCTCAAGGCGCTGCTTTCTCGTTACTTTGTCGTAGATTCTCTCTCGACTGCGGTGCGCCTTGCGCGAGCCATGCGCGGCGAAGACCTTTGCTTTGTGGCTCCTGAAGGCATTGTGCGTACGAGCGGCCTCATGAGCAGCGGTACGGCAACGTCTGGAACGCTCAGTCGCAAGAACGAAATTGCCGAAGCGAACAGCCTGTTGGAAGGCGTGAACCTTGAAGTTTCTCAGGCCGAAGAAGAAATTGGTCGCTTGCAGGATTTGGTCGACGAAGACACGCAAATGCTTGCCTCGTTGGTCGACGAAATCCGCGAAAAAGAAGATATGAAGCGCGGCGGAAACGCCGGCATTTCGATCCAGAATAACATTATCGCCGGTTGCGACCGCAGACTTGCTCAGTTGCAGGGCGAAATGCAAAACGCCGAATCCAAGATTCAGGCGGCAGAAGCCTCCAAGAACAGCGACCAGGAACTCATGGACGCTCAGGCTTCTCTTGAAAAGATCGAAGAAGAATATTCCCGCGTGAACGACGAGTTGAGCGAACAGGATACGCTCTTCCGCGAAAAGGAAGAAGACGTTCGCGAATTGGAACGCAGCGCTCAGGACAAGACTGCAAAGCTCACGCAGAATACGAACCGCTTGAATTACATCGCCGAACAGGTGGATTTCTTGGAAAATGCGGTTCGCACGCGTAAAGAAGAAATGGAAAAGAACCTGGCCGCCATCCAGAAGAACGAGGAAGACGGCAGGGGAGTCGCTGACCAGGTGCAGAGCAAAGATTCCGCTCTTCGTGAACTGGAAAATCAGCGCGACTTGGCCCGCGAAAAGTACGAACTTGTTTCGGGCGACCTCGAAGAATGGCGCAGCGAAGTCAACCGCCTCCGCGACGACATGATCGAGAAGATGAAGGAAGAAGCCTTGCAGGCAAACCTCGACCGCCTTACCGAACGTATTACAAACGAATACAGTGTAGACCTTGCGAACCCCGACGACATCGAGCGCGTGGAATATAGCCAGCCCGAAGCCGACCGTGAAATTCGCGAACTCCGCGGTAAGATTAAGGAACTGGGCCCCATCAACGTGAACGTGATGGAAGACTACGAAGACGAAAAGAAGCGTCTTTTGGAAGTCGAAGCGCAGTTCGACGACTTGGATCGTGCTCGCGCCTCGCTCGACCGCACCATCACCAAGCTCGACGACATTGCCCGCAGCCGTTACCTCGATACGTTTGCCCGCATCCAGAAGAATTTCCAGTTCGTGTTCAGCAAGCTGTTCCTGAACGGCGAAACCAAGATGAGCCTTGTTGAAAAGGTGGATGAAATGGGCAAGCCCATGGATATCCTCGATGCCGACATCGAAATCAACGTGCGCCCCACGGGTAAGAAGATGCGCGGAATCAAGGCGCTTTCCGGTGGTGAACATGCCCTGACCGCAACGGCACTGCTGTTTGCCATTTACATGGAAAAGCCGTCGCCGTACTGCGTGCTGGACGAAGTCGATGGCCCGCTCGATGACGCTAACGTGGGCCGCTTCATGGCGCTGCTCCGCGAATTCAGCAAGCAGACCTTGTTCATCGTGGTGACGCATAACAAGCGTACCATGGCCGAAGCCGACATGCTCTAC
>CADBHQ010000019.1 GCA_902794535.1 Fibrobacter succinogenes
ATATTCCTAATTCCCCAAAAAAATTATGTCTAAATTCAAGCGCATTCTTCTCAAGCTCAGTGGCGAAGCCCTCGCAGGCGAAAAGGGCCACGGTATCGATAACCAGATTCTTTCTGACATGGCGTCCGAAATTGCCTCCATTGTCAAGCAGGGCGTTCAAGTGGCTCTCGTGATTGGCGGCGGCAATCTCGTCCGCGGCATTTCCGCTTCTGCAGGTGGCATGAACCGCGCCCAGGGCGACGCCATGGGCATGCTTGGCACCGTGATGAACGGCCTCGCCATGCAAGATGCTTTGGACAAGCAGGGTGTCGACTCCGTAGTGATGTCTGCTATCCGCATGGAACCGGTTTGCGAATTTTTCGACCGCCGCAAGGCCCTCAAGCTTTTGTCCGCAGGCTCCGTGGTGATTTTCTCCGCAGGCACGGGCAATCCGTTCTTCACTACGGACAGCTGCGCCGCCCTCCGCGCTATCGAAAGCGAATGCGATGTGATCATGAAGGCCACCAAGGTCGACGGCATCTACACCGCAGACCCGGTCAAGGACCCGACCGCGACCCGCTTCGACGACATCTGCTACAAGGAAGTCATTTCCCGCGGCCTCAAGGTCATGGACACCGCAGCTGTGGCTCTCTGCATGGAAAACAACATGCCTATCTTTGTGTTCAAGATGGAAAAGGGTAACCTGACCCGCGCCGCCGTTCAGGGCGACCTCGGCACTCTGGTGCACTGCTAATTTAAATCAAGCTGTATTTCTGGCTTCGTCCGCCCTTGTTTTCGGGGCGGACTATTTCTTTTTGAATCAAGTCCTGGATGTCGCGGAGTGCAGAATCGTGGCTCGTGCCAGTAAAGGCCGCCACCTCTTTCACCGAGAATACGGCCGGCAGTTCTCCGTTCCAGACGGCTTCGATAATCTTGCGTTCGCGACCACTCAAGTCTGCCTGCTGGTTCTTTTGCAAGAACTGCATTTTCTTGAGGGCGCCAGCAATTTCTTTCTTGCAGTCTTCAATCGACTTTTGCATCGCGTTCAAGAACCACAAAATCCATTCGGTCAAGTCGCCGTTGCCGGCCTGCGCCTTGAATAAAGTTTGTATGTAATTTTCGCGGTCTTTCAAGATCTGTTCGTTCAGCGCATACTGGCAGCGAGTCGTGTCTTCGCTGCGGGCTAAAAGCATGGCGGCGAGTGCTCGGGCAATACGTCCGTTGCCGTCTTCGAACGGGCGAATCGTCAAGAACCAAAAGTGGGCAATTGCAGCCTTAATCGCACCGTCTTGCGTCGAGTTTTCAAACCAGTCTATAAAACGTCCGATTTCAAGCGGAATGCGTTCCGGGCTTACGCCGGTAAATGTTCCTGCAACGCTTTCCTTTGTCCTAAAGCTCTTGACCTTGTTCTGGCCAATGGCCGCATGCCATGCGAACAGGCGTTCTTCGGTCAGCGGGAGCTTGGCGTTTTGAATCGCGCCTACAAAATTTCGAATGTCGTTCCTGGCGGAATTCTTTTTCTGAATTTCGCTTTCAATCTTCGGAATTTCTAGAGTGTAGCCGTCCAGCGCGTAGTTGGCCGCAATGTCTTTCGCGAGCATGCGCGTCTCGGTGTCCGAATCACAAACCAGGTCTGCAACGCCCACGAGGGCGCCTTCAAGCAGGCGAGTCTGGCCCAAGGCGTCCATCACGCTCTGCGCGTTGTAGCGGAACTTGGTCCAGTCGGGGTACTGGTGTATAAAAAGCGGCTTAGAAACTATCATTTAACGCAAAATATACGTAGAATGGTGGCTTTGGCAAGCCTAAAATTGGAATGTTCCACTTTGGAATAAGAAAATATCACTTTTTTTCGCCGAATTTCGAAATCTTGTTTATATTAGTTTACAAGATGGATGAAAGGGGCCAAGCGGTTTGAGGTGTTTACGCTTGGTGAGAGGCTCGGTGACGGGGTTGGCGTACCGAGCCTCTCCTTTTTTTATAGTCCCCTCGAAGGCGGGGATCAGCTTCTAGTGTTTGAAATTCTATTTTTTCCACATGCAAAAAATCGATACATGGTACAAGGCCGAGGGCTATTGCCCTGCCGAAGAATTTGAAATCGCAAGCTACCTGCTTTTTGAAGCTGGCGTGGCTACGCTCGAAGAATTGGACCCGAAAGAAGAAGGCCGCACGGACTTCTGCTTTTATACCGGCGACAAGGCCGAACGTGACCGTATCGTAAACGAATTTCCGCAGTATCATTTTACGCTGAGCGATGAACCCGCGAAGGATTGGGACAAGTGGTGGCGCGACCGTGCGCAGCCGGTGTCTGTTTCCCCGCATTTGTGGGTGCGTCCGCCTTGGGTAGAATTTACGCCTGATGACCCGAAGGCCGTGGTGCTTGAACTCGAAGCCAAGACCGCTTTCGGTACCGGCGAACACGATACCACTAGCAGCTGTGCCACTTTGATGGAATCGGTCGATTTCAACGGCAAGACGGTGCTTGACATCGGAACAGGTACGGGCATTTTGGCCATGTACGCTCGTCGCTTGGGCGCAAAGCTTGCAGTCGGTACTGAAATTGACCCGCTCACGATTCCTTGCATCGCCGAAAACTTTGAACGCAATGGTTTCAAGGAAAGCGACTGCATTCTCGGATTCCTGGATGCTTTCAAGGACGGCGCCAAGTTCGACGTTATTCTCTGCAACATGATCCGCAGTGAACTCTGGCCGCTCCGCGATGATATCGAAGACCTGCTCGCCGCAGGCGGCGAACTCATTATCTCGGGCCAGCTCCTCACCGAAAAGGATTATATCCTCAAGTGGTTCGAAGAAGCCGGCTTCAAGGTCAAACTTGAAAGAGAAAGTGGGGAGTGGTGGAGCGTGCTCGCGCACTCCTAATTTAAAGAAAGCGTATTATCTTCCCCGTTTAAACGAACTGAATTGAACGGGGGAGTTATTGCGATTGTTATCCTGGCGTTTTTTGTTGCCGTTAAACTTGCGGTCGCTATGGAAACTTTTTCGTTCTCCATTCCCGAAATTGTTGTTGCGGTTTTCGTCACGGAAGTCGCGGCGTTCGCGATTGTCATCGCGACGACCTTCGCGCCTGTCATTGCGCGGTTCGCCAAACTGTGCGGCGCGGCGTTCTTTGCGGGCGGAGTTTTCCCAGCGGCCCTTGTCGCCGGACTTTTGCGGCACGATGGTGACGGCCCGCTGCTCGCGTTTCTGCTGTTCGCGCTGGCGGTATTCTTCGTTTTCTTCGCGTTCCTTGCTCGGGAAGAATTCCTTGCCTTCGGCCTTCGCGCTGCGGCTTAAGAGCAGGCGACCAATCTTGCCGAGTTTCAAGCGTTCGAGCGTTGCACGAATCTGCGGGCGGTTTTCTGGAATGTACCAGAAGAAGAACTGACGCTGGCTGCGCTTCTGTTCCGGCGTTTTCGCCACGTAAAGCGGCTTGCCGTCCGGCGTCATTTCGCTGTAGAACATCTCGGTCGCAATCGTCATCGGCGTGGGCGTAAAGTCCTGCACCTGCTCCAGCTGGAATCCGAGCTGTTTTGTCTCGAGTGCAAGTTCCGCCATGTCGGCCTCGGTGCATCCGGGGTGGCTACTGATAAAGTAAGGAATAATCTGCTGGCGCTTTCCGATGCGTTTGCATTCGTCGTCGAAGAATTCCTTGAACTTGTGGAACAGCGTAAAGCTCGGCTTGCGCATCAGCTTAAGGACTGCGTCGCTCGTATGTTCCGGGGCCACCTTCAGGCGCCCGCTCACATGGTAGTCGATGAGTTCGCGGGCGTATTCTTCGTGGTCGCGAATCAGTTCCTTGTCGTCGGTTTCTTGCAACAGCATGTCGTAACGCACGCCGCTTCCGATAAACAGGTGCTTCACCTTCGGGTGGTTGCGCACTTCGCGGTAAAGTTCCAAAAGTTCGTGATGGTGCGTGTCCATGTTGTCGCAGACTTTCGGTGTCAGGCAACTGGGGCGTGCACACTTTTGGCAACGGCTCGGGTCGCGACCGCGCATGTTGTACATGTTGGCGCTCGGGCCGCCCAAATCGGTGATGGTGCCGGCGAATCCGTCCATCTTTGTAATCAAATCGACTTCGCGCAGAATGCTTTCGCGACTACGGCTCGCAATGAACTTGCCCTGGTGCGCGTTAATGGCGCAGAAACTGCATCCGCCAAAACAGCCGCGGTGCGTGTTGATGCTGAACTTGATCATGTCGAACGCAGGCACGTTGCCGCGTTTCTTGTAACGCGGGTGCGGTTCGCGGGCGTAGGGGTATTCAAAGCTCTCGTCGAGTTCGCCGTATTCCAGCGGCGGGTACGCGGGGTTAATTACCACGGTCTGTTCCGCGACATCCTGCAGGATGCGGCGCTGAAACCACTTGTTGCATTCAATGTCCACCTTGCGGCAGTTCTCGATTTGGTTCTTCTTGTTCGCAAGGCATTCCTCGTAGCTGTACAGACGCAAGTCTTCCCACTGCTTGGTCGTAGGAATTTGCCCCTTGGGCGCAAGGTAGGCGGTCTGCGGGATCGAATGCAGGCTGGAGAACGGTACGCCCTTCTTCAAGAGTCGCACGATTTCCTTGAGCGGCTTTTCGCCCATGCCGTACACGAGAATGTCTGCTTGCGTGTCGAAAAGAATGCTCGGCTTAAGTTTGTCACTCCAGTAATCGTAATGCGTCACGCGACGCAGGCTCGATTCGAGCCCGCCAATCAGCAACGGCACATCGGGGTAGAGCTTCTTTAAAATCTTGGCGTACGTGTAGGTCGCGTAATCGGGGCGGAACCCTGCCTTGTTTCCCGGTGTAAAAGCATCGTCGCTACGCAGGCGCTTGGCGGCGGTGTAATGGTTCACCATGGAATCCATGCCGCTCGAAATCGCGAAGAACATTCGCGGCTTGCCGAGTTTCTTGAAGTCGCGCAAGTCGTCGCGCCAGTTCGGCTGCGGTAAAATTGCCACGCGCAGGCCTTCATGTTCGAAAAGTCGACCGACCACGGCATGCCCAAAGCAGGGGTGGTCCACGTAGGCGTCCGCGCTAATGATAATCACATCGACATAGTCCCAGCCGAGTTCGTCCAGGTCTTCTTTGCAGATGGGTAAAAAGCGCGGATCGTACATAGAGTGAAAGATAGTAAATTTCTAAATTTCCTCCCATGAAACCTTTAAGCAATCGTACTGAACATTTTACGGAATCGGTCATTCGTCACATGACGCGCATTGCAAACGCTTGTGGCGCCATCAACCTCTCGCAGGGCTTCCCGGATTTTGATCCGCCCAAAGCCTTGCAAGACCGCCTAGCCGAAGTCGCCCACACGGGTCCGCATCAGTACGCGCTTACCATCGGTGCGCAGAATTTCCGCGAAGCGCTTTCTAAAAAGCAGGAACGTTTCAGCGGCCTGCGTTACGACCCGCAAACCGAAATGGTCATCACCTGCGGCAGCACCGAAGCCATGATGGTCTCGATGATGTCGATTTGCAATCCGGGCGACAAGGTGGTTATCTTCTCGCCGTTCTACGAGAACTATACCGCCGATACGATTTTGAGTGGCGCAAGCCCGATTTACGTGCCGCTTGATCCGCACGATTTTACCTTCGATGCCAACGTCCTCGAAGATGCCATGAAACAGCCTGGCGTCAAGGCGCTCGTGCTTTGCAATCCGTCGAACCCGAGTGGAAAAGTCTTTACCCGCGAAGAGCTGCAGATTATTGCCGACCTCGCTATTAAATATGATTTGTATGTAATCACCGACGAAGTCTACGAACATATCGTCTTCGCCCCGCACCATCATACTTATTTGGCAACGCTCCCGGGAATGCGCGAACGCACTATTGAATGCTCTAGCCTTTCCAAGAGTTATTCCATTACGGGCTGGCGCTTGGGCTATGTGCTCGCTGCCGAACCCATTATGAACAACATCAAGAAAATTCACGATTTCACGGTGGTGGGAGCCGCTTCGCCGCTGCAAGAAACCGCACTCACCGCGCTCAACTTTGGCGACGATTACTACCAGGAATTGCAGGCGCATTACACGCACATGAAGGAAATCTTCACCGGCGGCCTGCGCAATCTGGGCTTCAAGTTCACCGAGCCGCAAGGTACGTACTTCGTGATGATGGATATCAGCGAATTCGGCTACAAGTCCGATGACCAGTTCTGTATCGACCTTGCACAAAAAGTGGGTGTCGCCGCAGTGCCGGGCTCCAGTTTCTTCCGCGAACCGGTGAATCACCTGATCCGCTTCCATTTCGCCAAGAAAGACGAAACCCTCTATGACGCGCTTAATCGCCTGGAATGCCTTCGTTCTAAGATGAAATAAGTGAATCCGTCATCCGGCAATTTTGGCCCCGCTGTGGCGGGGCTTTTTCTTTTTTTATGAAACAGAGTGTTTCATAGAAGTGTATTCTTAAGCGACTAGTTAAACAAAAATCTATTTTTTTTATTTAAATTTCTCTTGTTTTGTTTCATAGAAAACCTATTTTTTTAATAAAGAACCATGAAACGGATTACGGAATATAACGATTACCGCTGCTATATGCGCGATTACTACGAGGAACGCAAGCGTACCTCGTATTTCTCGTGGCGTGAGTTCGCAAAACTGGCAGGTTTTTCTTCATCGGGCTACCTGAAACTAGTTTGCGACGGCAAAACCCGTCTCCGTCAAGATGGCGCCCTTAAGGTGGCGCGTGCCATGGAACTTTCCGGATACCGTCTGGAATATTTTTGCATGCTGGTGGAATTCTGCGATGCCTCGGACGAACGCTCCCGCGTACAGGTTTTCTCCCGGATGCGCACTCTAATGGAGGAGAATGGGGTGCGTGTCCTGGGAGCCGAGGCGTTCGACTATTATCGTTCTTGGGTGAATCCTGTCGTACGTGAACTTGCTCCAATGATGCCCGGTGCCAAGCCTTCGGATATTGCGAAAATGTGTATTCCCGAGGTGACGGCGGGCGAGGTCCGCAATTCGTTGGAACTGATGGTGCGTGCGAATTTGCTAGAACGGCGTCCTGACGGAACGTACGTGCAAATGAACAGAGGACTCACGGGAGATCCTGCATTGTTGTCAGCGTCTATGAAGGTGATGCAAAAGCAGGTGGCGCAACTGGCTGCCGATGCGGTGGATAATGTTCCTGCAGAAGAACGGAACATCTCGGGTTTTACGTTGGGCATCAGCGAAAGTGCCTATCGTCGCCTTGTGGAAGAAATTGCGGCATTCCGCAAGCGAATCAAGGAAATTGTTTCCGAAGACGAAGGATGCAATCGGGTTTACCGGTTGAACCTGCAACTGTTTCCCCTGAGTGAAAAACTGAAGGATAAAGATGAATAAAATTCAAATGAGAAATGTTTTCGCCTTTTGTGTTGGATTCCTCGCTCTGTTTGCGGGTTGTGCCGGCTTTACCGAAGACGTGAGCGGGAATACCTCTGATAATAATTCTGTCGATAGACGTCAGATTGAATCTCAGTATGCGTTGGCCCGTGTCGCTCAGTCGGGAAAAGTGGAACGCAGTTCCGCTGATGACTCTATAACAATTACGTTTGAACAAAATGGCGGGTGCGTTAAGGACGGAGAGGCGTTCGCCTATGACCAGAACTTCTACTTTGCGAATTCGAAGACGTATGCCTACAGTTTCCGTGACGATACGCTCTTGCTCACAAGAATCTATGAACCGGGCCCGTACGAAGTAAATCAAGAAGGATACGAGGAATCGTTTATCTTTGTGGGTGGTACGCCGGGTAAACTCGATGGAATTTGGGAAAATACGCAGTGCCGCTACCGTGAAGAAAAAATATACTGCATGAACGATGGCTATGATCAGTATTTCAAGTTCGATGGTGACAACGTGGAATATCGCGTTGCGGATCATGAAGATTACGACTACATGCAGACTGTCTTTGTGGACCAGTTGTTCGATTTCCTCGGGAATGGAGGCTCCATCCAGCTCGAAACGCCTTATTACTATTCGGATACGAAATATGGGCAGGAAAGCTCCGGTATCGTCATTCTCGAAAAGACGAATAACACGGTGAAGTTTACTCATGCCGATTTGACGTTCGAACTGAGTGTAGATTACGCTCGCTATAAAGACAGCTTGCACGTAACGCTAAAGTCGGGAGATGTTTCATGCGTAGGAACGGTCCGCGATATGGATGATGTCTTGCCCGGAATGTGCTCTGATGACAATGCTGATTACTTGTGGAAATCGAGTTCGGGCGCGTATACGTACGAACGGATGAATTCTAGTGAGTTTGAAACATGCATCGACGGAATTCTCGGACGTAAAAGAGAACTCTAAAATATTGTAGTTCAGGAGGAGAACATGACTATACAAAAAATGATGACGGCGTTTGCTGCCATCCTGTTGGCGGGCGTACCCTTGTTTGCCAAAGATGATTCCGCTTCAAGAAAACTCGATATGGGCGTACGTCTAAGTGGGGGCTCGGTGGGCATTGTCACCGATTCCGAATGGGATTATTATACGAACGGGGTCGGTAATGCGATTACGCTTTCGTTTGATATGGCATATCGCCTGTCGCCCAAATTCTACCTTCATTCGGGCTTGGGGCTTGATTTCCGCTATTTTTCGAGCTATGTGGAAATGGGGAATGATTGTGATGGCTCCTGTGGCGGAACGTGGAAGGGCGATGAATGGGATGCTTTGTTTTATCTAGAAATTCCGATGCTTGTGCAATTCCGCATTCCGGGAATCCTGTTTCTGGAGGTGGGACCCTTCGTGAATGTTTTCTTGGCGAAAAAAGAAGAATTGGTTGGGCCTGGCAGATACCTGAATAACCAATACTACGATGAAATGTTGTTTGGTGCGGGCGCGGCGCTTGGCATAGGCCATGTTTTTGATAATGGCTTTTTTATAGACCTGCGCCTTACTTATCAATTTACGGATGTTGCGGATACTGAAAGGATATGCCTTGCTCAGAGACTTCAGTCAGAAGAAAATAGCCGTGAGCCAGATAAATGGGATGGCTCTTACATTATGCTGAACAAGTTGCAGCTTGGAATCGGATACTGGTTCTAGGCTTGGAATTTGCGAACTTCAGAATCACGAGCCTCAGAATCGCGCTTTTCTGCGTCGCGTTTGGAATAAACGCATCCGCAGTAATTCTGCCGGTATAAATTGTATTCTGCCGAAAGCTGAATAGAACGCTTGTATCCGCCCTTCTTCTTGAAGTCGCTGGGCAGGCGTTTGATTCCGTAAATATCGCATTGTTCCTGCACCACTTCGTTTAGCACCTGTGCGTTTTTCATCGGGCTAATCGTAAGCGTTGTGGTGAAGTATTCGCAGTTCAGTTCGCGGGCGAGCCGTGCCGATTCGGCGAGGCGCAGCTCAAAACACTTGCGGCAGCGCGCGCCGCCTTCGGGTTCATTTTCGAGCCCGCGCGCGACATCGTAGAATTTTTTCGGGTCGTATTCGCCTTCAATCAGTGTAATCGGATACTTGGTCTTGAATTCGGCCACGAACCGCTTGATTTCTTCGACGCGGTGGCGGTATTCTTCGTCCGGCGCGATATTCGGATTGTAGTAGAAAAGCGTAATCTTGAAGTATTGCGACAGGTATTCGATGGTGTAGCTGCTGCAGGGCGCACAGCAGGCATGCAGCAAAAGCGTCGGCACTTCGCCGGTGCGTTCCAGCCTGCGGATAATGTAATCCAAATCGCGCTGGTAGTTATGCTTAGGGGTGTTGGACTGCTGCGGTTCCATGGCTTACTCCCAGCTGAGAGTTCCGAAAGCGGTAATCCAGTAGCAAATGGCCGTAATCACGGCGAAGGTTCCCATCACGGTGCGTTCCTTGTGGGCGGTGCTAAAGAGAACCGTTGCGGTATAAAAAGTCAAGTACAGCGCAAAGAAGAATGCGAGAATCCGTGTCACCATGAACGGGATAATCTCGGGCAGGACATGCCCCGCCGAAAGCAACACGAAAAGAGCCACAAATTGCATCGTGGTCGGCACGATGAACGCCTTGCGGACCTCGGGCGGAATCACCTTATAGCGGGCGTTCATGGCGTATGCGCCGAGCGGGGCGCCCAAGGCAAGCGCGATATTCAAGGCGATTGAGGGCAAAAATGCGACAGCTCCGATGATTGTAGCGATAATCATTGCGAAAAAAATAGAAATTACCCCTAAAAAAGAGGACGGCCCTGGGTAAAGGAGGTAACCTAGGGCCGTCAGGGAGTGTTTGGGTACCTATAAAATAGATATTCCAACTTGGAATAAGCCTAAAAATCGTATAAATCGCGTATACCCGAGTAAACATCCTGTATCCACCTAAAACAGGGGCAGAAAAGGCGAAATTTTTGAAATTTGAGCCTTTTTTTCTATATTCCTTACCATGCTGGACCTCTATAATATTGTGGCGGAACTGTGTTCTGATATCGTAAACTCCTGCTCGGAGAAATTCTTTGTCGAATACAGCTGTGTTTCCCCGGCGGAAAAATCCCGCATCACAAAAGTCGTCCAGACAGAGATTCCCGTGTTGTTTCAGGAATCCGGAAATGGCGTGAGCGTCCGGGAACTTACCTCCGAAAACTTGACCAGTGAATTTCTCGAAAACTTAAAGTCACTCATCAATCGCTTGAAGGCTGTCGACGATTATTACGCCTTGCTCGGGTTATTGCAAATCTTAGACCATGCGATGGCTTCGCTATTGAATGGGGCTATCGCCGAATTCGAACGAGAAAAATTCTCGATTGTGTTGAACACCAACCGCGAATCGGTCGGAATGGGGCTCTTGCCGCGTTGCTCTTGCGTGTGGGAACGCAAACACCGCTTGATTCATCGCTACAATAACCTCGAAAGTTTCCTGTACAACATTCTGCTGATTGAAAACTCGGTGCTCGGCGAACTGATTGACAAACATTACTTCTTGAAAGACGAATTGTTCCCGCGTTTCAAGGAACGCCATGCCGTAAAGATTGCTGCAACTCCTTTAAGGCTTGAACGGAATTTTCAGGTACATTTAAGCGACAAGGATAAAATCCAGTACTTCAATATCGCTTACGAGAATCATTCGTATGAAGCGGATAACGAACTCATCTGGAAAAAGATTTGGACCGCCGCTGAAAACGAAAGCGATATCGTCGTGTTCCCGGAACTCCTCGGGAATGCCGAGATGGCGGAATTCGTGTCAAGTAAAATCAAGGCCCTTTCGCCTGCCGATGCCGCTAAAATTCCGTCGCTCATCGTGCTGCCTTCTTATTGGGAAAAGAACCGCAATGTCGTCACGGTCATGGACAAGTTCGGAAACGTGATTTGCAAACAGAACAAGCAGAATCCGTTCCGCAAAGAATTCGATGGCGTTGGTTATCTGGAACAAATCAGTTCCAATCTCGTGGTAAACATTCTGCATTACGAAGGCATTGGTCGCATTGCGATTATGGTCTGCCGCGATTTCTTGGAAACGGAATACATGCAGCAACTCATGCGTTGTTTCAAGCTCACGCTGATTATCGTGCCGTCATTTTCGACAGGCTCTTATGATTTTCGCCGCTCATTCGACTTGTGCGCCCACGAAGACTGTAACGTGGTTTGGGTCAATACCTGTGCGGCGCTCGTTAAAGGCAAGGAATCGAACTTCCAGGACATCGGCTACGTGCGCAAGCGAATCTCGCGCAATGAAGACGAAGCGCAAATGCTTTACAAAATGCCCATTTGCAAGGGCGCATTTACCCGTGAATGCAAACATGACTGCATTTACTACGAAACTATACAAAAGGTGTGATGATGGAATTTGAATCGATTGAAAAAATCCACCAGGGCAAATTCATTACCCGCTACGATATTCACTATAAGACCGTCAGCGGCAAGCCCAAAACTTACGAAATGATCAGCCGTAATCCCGACATTACGGGCCTCAAGGACATGCTCGAAAAGAAACCGCATGCGGTCGTGATGATTATGCATGACTGCACCGGTCAAAAGCTTTTGCTTTGCAAGGAATACCGTATGGCCGTGGGCGAGAGCATTTACAACTTTCCGGCTGGTTTGATTGATCCGGGCGAAACCTACGAAGAAGCGGCTGCCCGCGAACTCCGCGAAGAAACGGGCCTCTCGCTCATGCGCATCGACGAAGTCTGGAAACCGAGCTATTCCGCCGTCGGATTTTCCAACGAAAGAAACGTTGTCGTCGTAGGCGTTGCCGGCGGTGAAATTCGCCCGAGCGATTCTGAACTCGAAGAAATTCAGGCGCAGTGGTTCGACAAAAAACAAATCCGCGAAATCCTAAAAGACGAACGCCTCTCTGCCCGCACGCAGACCTATTGCGCCCTCTGGAGCCGTGCTTAAAACGCCACTCTCGCTCTCATTGCCGCATGCAGTGGGTGAAACTCCTCATCAGCGGTCCGCCTGAACGTAACCGCCAACGACAACTGTAAAAAGTCATTCCCGATTTCGGCGCTACTGCGTAGCCTGATTTCTCGCGAAGGCTTGCCTTTGGGAACTGTGACCGCAATGCCAGCGTTGTTAGCTGCATCTTGTGCGTAAGCGATTCCGGCCTCGTAAAGAGGCGTGCTAAAACCTTCATCTCGCTTGTGCCTTGCGCGAATCTTTCCTGAAAAAACAAAATGCTCGTGTGCCGATTTTTCGCTTTCTAAATTCCACGTCGACTGGATTTTTAACGCCCAATCATTTTGCCTGCAACGATCTTCTCCCGAAATGCAAGTCACGCTTGCTGTCGTCCTTAAAATCTCGGGGCCCGATTCCGCGCTTGCCTTGAACCGAGTCTTACTCGTGTCGCCTTCTAGCGGAATCGTCGTCCGCGCATCCGCCGTGAATTTACTCTTCCACGAATCATGCAATGTCGCCCCAATAGTCTGACTTCCCCAAAAGCGGCTCTTTGCAATCGTCGGGCTCAGGTGCGATTCCTCCGGCAGTGAATCTCCGTGCGCGTAAGCATCCGTCTTCCATGCAACCGTCGCATACTCCATCTTTTCGCGGTGCTGAAATTGCAGCTTCATCAATGGCAATTCTCTAATTCCTGGAACCCACCACACGGCCAAATTTCCCCAGTTGCCCTTGGCCTCTGCCGTAAATGAACGATGCTCGATGCTGTCCGCATGGTTCAGGTGATGCCAATAGGCAAGCTCTATTTCAAAGTCTTTTTCTTTTGGTGGTCCTCGGAAAGGTGTGAAGGCGAAACTCGGGCGGATTGTTTTCGCGGTATCCAAGAGTCCACCTAGGCGAAAGATTCCTATCGGGCTGTAAAGCGAATAGAATAGGGCGGTGCCCCACAAGGTATCAAGCGGAATCACGCTATGCAATTCCTTCGTCGAAATCTGGCCAAAGTGTGCTTCGCTACCTTCATTCCGGTAAGTCAAGAGCGACTGCGTTCCAAGCCGTAATGAATAGCGGTAAAAATTCAGACGCAATTCCGCGCGTCCGCTTTCCAAGCGTCCAAGCGAATCGGCGCGGCCTCGCCATTCAATATACCCATGCGGAACAAGGCTCGGCCGCAGTTTCTGTTTCGGCTTTTTCTGTCGCGCTTTCGCTTCCTTCTTCTTTGTCTTCGCGGGCGCGGTGTCCCCGCTCGCGCAACTTTCAAGCGCATACACCTCGGCGAGCATGCAGGCTTCTTGCAAATTGCCTTCTTCGAGCAAGTCTAAAATTTCGCGGGCCTCATCTCCATCAATAATGCCGTCGTCCCACCATTCAAAAACACGCGCTTCGGTGAGTTCTGTATCAATTACTGCAAAAAGGGTGCTGGCAATTGTCAAAACCAGCAATAAAATCAATCTCATTTTCCGGTCCTCTATATCTATACGCCAGATTCGCCGAAAATGTGAAAATTCGCCCCTAAAAAATTCTATTTTTGGTTTTATGGCAAATAACTGGTCTAAAAAGCCCTTCTCGAAAGCCCCTTCCCGCAATGCGTCCGCCGCAGGCCGCGACTTCGTGCCGCACCTCAAGGCTCCCCGTACCGACTTTCCGCTCTTTAACGGCAAGCGCGTTACGCCTTCGCTCGCGGGACTCGACAAGTTGCTGCATTACTACGGCGTAGAACTTCAGCCTGAAACTCTCAAGCAGATTTGGGAATTCCATCAGCTGTTGCGTGCCAACAATGACGACCAGGATTTAACTCGCTTGAACGCTTTCGAAACCATGGTGGAACGCCATTACGCCGACTGCACGCTCATTAATGCGTATGTGCCCAAGTGGCCCGCTCGCATGATCGACGTCGGTAGCGGCGCCGGTTTTCCGGGGATACCTCTCAAGATTGTGAATCCGTCCATTCGACTCACGCTTTGCGAACCGCGCCCGAACCGTATCAACTTCTTGAATATGGTCATCGAAAAGATGGGCCTCAAGGGTATCGATGTGTTCGGCCATAAAGTCACAAGCCGTAGCATGACCATTCCTGTCGATGGCGTCATCAGTCGCGCTTTCGAACTTATGGAAAAAACGCTCCCGCGCATCGCCAATTCGCTGAAGATTGGTGGCCGCGTATTCTTCATGAAAGGCCCCGCTGTTGCAGATGAACTCAAGACCTTCCACCCCGAAGATTTCGGCTACAAGTTTGTGGGCAAGCATTTCTACACGATTCCGAACAGCACTCAAGAACGCGCCCTGATTATCCTTGAACGCGTAGAGTAACATTAAACGAAAAAAGGCCGGATTTTTCATCCAGCCTTTTTCTTTTTGCGAAAATCTCTCGTCTGTAGGGCGCAGCCCGTTCTCTCGTCTAAAATTTGAACAGCATGCCAAAGCGCATCTGGCCGTCGCGAACACCGTCGTTGTCGCCTACGTCCTTGATGGTGGCAAAGTCGAACTGCAGCACGTCAGAAAGCATAAAGCCAAAGCCAAGGTCGACTTCGTTACGCTTACCGGTCTGGTCGTAAAGGTAACCGGCGCGCAGTGCAATCGTATTGGCGTACACGAATTCGGTACCCACGTTGAACACGCCCTGCAGAATAGATTGGACAACCTTGTTACCGCTTCTTTCGGGGCGAATCAGAGACTTCCAACTCGCAATGTAGAACGGTTCCGGATTGCCCTTTTCGTCGTCATAAACCACTTCGCGGTTATAGTCTGCAAGAATGGTCCACTTGTAATCGGCGAGGCTCAGGATTTCGTAAGAAAGGCCCAGACGCCAGGTCAAGGGAATCGGGTCTTCAATCGTCTTGTCCACGTAGTAAACGCTCGGGCCAATGTTGGCGAGCACCAAGGCGAAGTTTAATTTGTCTATAAACAGGTTCTTCTTCAAGACGCCGATATCGAAGGCGTAACCGAAGGTGGTTGCTTCTTCTTCGCCAGCCGCCGCGCCAGAACTCAGGTCAGAATAGAAGAACTTGATAGAAAGGCCCAGGCCCCAGTCGTTCGGAAAACGAGTGCCGTAGCTGAAGCCGCCCACGATTTCAGAACTGTTATAAGCGACCAGGTCGTCGGCATCCACGTCACCAGAGGCAACGGTCGAACCGAAACTCACGAAGTTCACGAAGAATCCGAGTGTGCCCCAATCGTTCAGCGGAACAGTCATGCCTGCATAAAGGTGGTACAGGTCCGGAATATTCAAAACCGGCAAGAGCTTTTCATAGAAGGCAGTAATCTGGTAGTCGGCATCCTTGAACTGCTCCATGCCGTTCGCGGTGCTGAACCATACGTCGTTTCCTTGCGGGAGTACGGCCCAAATCTTGTTGGTGGAAAGACCGTTTCCGCTGTGGTAGTGGACCCATTCGTCTTCGCTCTTGGTGGAACCTTCTTCTTCGGCGGCACCACGTTCAAGTTCTGCCTTGCGGCCGCTTGCGGTAGCGTAGTCCGGCAGATGGCGCCATACGCCCTTGTCGGTTGCAATCCAAATGCCACCACGCTGGTCCACAGAAACATCGTTCACCCTGTTGTCGGCAAACTGCACCTGTTCCCACTTGCGCAGCGTAAAGTGCGAAAGACCTCCGTTGTGGGCTGCCCATACATGGCCCGAGCTATCGACGGCAAGTGCGGTCGGGTTCAGGTCCATAATGCCGTCTTCCTGATTGAACAGGCTCCAACGGTCCTTGTCGTTTACGCTCTTTTTCGGAATAAGTCTTGCGATACCAGCGCCTTCGACCGCCACATAAAGTTCCTTGCGGTTTTCAGACCACACGAGTGCGCGAACCTTCTGGCTCGGGAGCACCTTACCTTTCTGCTCGAATTGACCATTGCGGTAAACGAACAGACCGTCTTCGGTACCGATCCAAATCGAAGCCCCTTGGCTTTCGATGGCGGTAATGCGGTGGTTGCCGAGTTCGCTGTCGTAGTTCTTCCAGGCCTTGCCATCAAAACGATACAGGGACTTGGGGGTGCCAACCCAGAGCTTTTCGGTGCGGCTTTCGTAAAGAACAGCGGTAATAGTGTCCTTAACAATCAAGTTCCAAGGCATCTTGACTTCGACCACGTGCTTTTCGTCGTCGGCATTCTTGATGTCGTTGAACTTCTTTACCTGGCGAACGTATTCGTCCAGGCCGTGTTCGGTGCCCACGTAAATCTTAACGGCGTCACGGACCTTGGCGTTACCCTGAAGGGTAATGGAGTGGTAGTCGACCCACTGTTCACCGTCGAATTTCTGGATGCCTTTAGCAGTACCGGCCCAAAGTTCGCTCTTGCTAAAGAAGCCGTCCTTGGAACGCGATGCCATGCTGGTAAAGTAGGGGGCGTTCTTGGAATCGGCGGGGTAGCTCATGCGCCATTCATCGGCAAGCGGGCCAAAGGCAAGGCCTGCCGGGTTGTAGTACATGGCAGTCGGGTCGTCAGCAAGGGCGGCACTAGCTTCGCCCATACCCAGCTGGCGTGCGCCAACGGGCATTTCGAGCGTGATAATGGCAGATCCGGCCGCAAAAGACAATGCGGGTGCAAAAACGAGTGCTGTAAGTAGAGATTTACGCAAGTTGCCTCCAATCGGGGACGTCGTAGTGGCTACCGTGCGAAGGCACAACTGCTTTCCAACCGGACTTGCTGGGGTTTTCCCAGGGTTGCTTGGGCAACAGTCTGCAATCGCAGCCTAGTACATAGGGCGGCAGAATTTCAGCATGGTTGCGAATCTGCTCGCGGGTAATAAAGTTTTCGTCGCTCACGAACTTCACATATTGCTTGCCTTTGGGGCCAAGTTCAATGCGGTAGGTGGCGGTGCCGTTCTTGTCGCCTTCGTCAATGGTGCGAATGGTTTCTTCCATGGTGGCGTTCCATTGGGCGATCAGTTCTTCTTTCTTTTCGGGGGGCAGGTTCTGGGTGTCAAGCCAAGACCTTAAGGATGCCTCGGAAGGTTTGACGGCTGTGAGCGATTCTCGGGCCGGGCGAACCACAACGGCGTACTGGCCCGAAACGTCAATGACACGTTTGGGTTCGTCTTTTTCGTCGGAACTGTGAATAATTACGTACGCGCCTATGGCGGCAAGTATCACGGACAAGACGATAATCGCTATGACAATAATGACTGATAGCATATTTTATTCCATTTGGAATTATTCGTTACTCTCAAAAACTAGCATTTTCTAAATTGTGGGACAGGAGATTTTATGTTAAAATTGAAGATTTTTCTTGTATTGCTGATGTGTAGTGCCTGTTTTGCCATTCCTTTCAAGGTGGAAACGGTTAAGGAAGGCTCGGGAGACCCCATTAAGGCAGGCCAGCTTATCAGGGTGCATTACAAGAGCTATGTGTATTTAGACAGCGCAAGAATCTTAGCCGAAAAGGCTCGCTTGGCCGACTCGCTCCGCATCGCAGATTCTTTAAGACTTGCAAATGATTTCAATTCTGACCAGGTAGCCGGTATGACAAATGTTGACACGGCTGCAACTCTGGACAAGTCTGCAAAAAACAAGAAGAAAAAGTCCAAGAATAAGAAGGAATCTAAAGCCGCAGTAGATACCGTGGCGCAAGCTCCTGTCGCAGAACCGGTGGCACTTGCAACCTACATCGATTCCATCTCTCCGCTTCCGTCTGACACTCGTTTTAGACTGTTCTCGGAATCTTATTCCGGCGGCGAACCGCTTGAATTCACGCTTGGCATGGGCCTTGTGATTCAGGGTTGGGAAAAGGGACTTGTCGGCATGAAACCGGGCGAAGTCCGCAAACTCTATGTGCCGTACCAGATGGGCTACGGCGAAAATTCTCTCGAAGGCGTTCCTGAATATTCTGACTTGTTCTTTATTGTAGAACTTATCAGCGCAGAAAAGCCGATGGAACCCGATGTGTTCCCCAAGAGCGTCGAAGGCCTCAAGTGGCGCGAAGCTGCCAAGGGCCTCAAGGTTTACGATGAAAAGGTTGGTACCGGTAAGCCTGCCATGGTAGGCTCCGTGCTCAAAACGCATTACACCGGCTGGCTCCTTTCTGGCCGCAAGTTCGGTTCCTCTAAAGACATGGGCAAGCCGCTCTCGGTCGTAATGGGTGCTGGCAAAATGATCAAGGGCTGGGAAGTCGGTCTCGAAGGCATGCGCGAAGGTGGCGTACGCTGGTTCCGCATCTCTCCGGCTATGGGTTATGGCGCAACTGCTTACTCCATGATTCCTTCGAATTCGACTTTGATTTACCGCGTGGAACTCGTCTCTTCCGAAGTAGACGACGCTGTCATCGCGAACATGGATTTCTTCCCGGATACAACGACGCTTACATTTGAAAACGGCCCCGAAGGACTCCGTTATGCAGTCCTCAAGCAGGGCGAAGGCGAACCGGCCCGTAAAGGTAATGTGGCGAAAGTCCACTATACAGGCTGGCTCACTAATGGCTACAAGTTCGATAGCTCCCGCGACCGTGACCAAGTGTTTGCCTTTACGTTGGGCGCCGGCCGCGTGATTCGCGGTTGGGAACTCGGTGTGCAGGGCATGCTCCCTGGCGAAAAGAGAATTTTGGTGGTTCCGCCCGGACTCGGTTACGGTGCTCGCGGTGCAGGACCTATCCCTGGTGGTTCAACTCTGATCTTTGCAGTTGAATATCTCGGAGAGTAATTAGTTATTATTTACCGGTACGAATAAAACTGGAGTTTTTATGGAAATCAAATGGCTTAATCCCGATGCAAAGTTTGACCGCCTGGTTTTGGCAGGCGATATTGGTGGTACTAACACGAACCTTGGCCTTGTCGGTTACAAAGATGGCAAGTTCACACTGATTCTTGAAACCGATTGCCCGTCTAAGGATATCGACGGTTTGGATGCCCCGATTCGCGAAACGCTCAAGATTGCTGTCGAAAGCCGTGCAGACCTTAAGCCCTCCCACATTTGCATCAGTGCCGCAGGCCCCGTGGCAAACAACAAGTGCGTCATGACGAACCTTCCGTGGAGTGTCGATGGCGATGCTTTGACGTCTGCTACTGGAATCCCGACGCTCGTGATTAATGACTTCATGGCCATTAGCTATGGCATTCCGACTCTCGATGTCGATGACCCCGCTCAGATTCACAAACTCGTGCATACTGATGGCAGCACCCCTGCTCCGCAGAAGACCACCAAGGCCGTGATTGGCCCGGGTACCGGCATGGGTGTCGGCTTCCTTGCTTTCGATGGTCAAAAGTACATTCCGGCTTGCTCCGAAGGCGGCCACTCTACGTTTGCTCCGTTCGACAAGGATTCCCAGGAATTCCATGATTACATGGAAAAGAAGATTGGTATGGTTCCTGGCGTAGAACCGCTCGTTTCCGGTATGGGCCTTCGCAACATGTATGAATGGTGGAAGGAAACCCGTGGCGTTCCCGATAACGAAGCCTTCAAGAAGATCGAAGAAACCGAACCGAATGATCGCCCGAAGTACATCAGCCGTGCAAGCGATACCGATCCGGTTGCCGCCGAAATGATGCGCCTGTTTGTGAAGATGCTTGCCCGCTTTGCAAGCGATGCCGCAACGCTGTTCTTGCCGCTCGGTGGTTTCTACCTGGCCGGTGGTACCGTGCAGAAGGATCTTCGCTGGCTCGAACGTGACAACCTGTTCATGAAGTATTTCGAAAAGAACTACAATCCGAACATTCGTCCGCTCTTGAACAAGATTCCGGTGTACGTCATCAAGGATTACAGCATCAGCCTTTACGGCGCTGCCAACGCAAGCCTGAACTTGCAGAAGTAACGCCTATTCGACAAGCTCAGGGCTGGCTCCGCGTCATCCTGAGCTAAACGACAAAAAAAACTCCGCCTAAAAGCGGAGTTTTTTTGATATCCATGTTTTCGCGGCTTATTCCCAATCGTCGAAGTTGTCGGAGGCTGCAGGTGCTGCAGGAGCCGGTTCCGGTGCGGGTTCAGGTGCCGGAGCGGGAGCCGGTTCAGGTTCAGGCTCAGGTGCCGGGGCTGGGGCCGGAGCAGGCGCAGGAGCCGGTTCGGGTTCAGGTGCGGGAGCCGGAGCAGGTGCCGGTTCAGGCTCAGGTGCGGGTTCCGGTTCGCTGTAAGTGTTAGAAGTAGAGTAGTTGTTGTTAGAGTAGTAATCGTCGTCGCCGCCGGGGTTGCCCACGTCGTCGTTCTTGCTCTTGTCTACCCACCAAGCAAAGTTAAGCGGAGTAAGAATCTGCTTGCCGTATTCCTGGGCGTTTGCGCTAGATTCGAAATAGCCCACGCGAATGCGGTAGTAGGTACCTTCGAGTTCGCCCGGGTTTTCAACTTCGGCAATGTATGCCTTCACGTTGTTTTCAGCGAGTTTCTTTACGATGCCATCAGCAGCTCTCTTGGAGGACTGAATGCTCACCTGGACCACGTATTCGCCCTTGGAAAGCGGCTGGATGCTGCCAGCGGCTGCAGGAACGAAAGAACTCGGGGCTTCTTCAGCCGGTGCTTCAGAAGCTTCCGTGTTGCCAGAAAGGGACTGGATGGGGACAAGTTCCGGTTCTTCGGCCTTCGGCTGTTCAGCTGTGGCCTGTTCGGCAGGGGCGGCCTGTTCTGCAGGCTTGGCTGCCGGTTCCATCTTCGGAACCAGTTCTTCTTCTTCATTGCAAGCAACGAGCAGGGAGCCTGCAAGAGCAAGGGCGCTTAGAGATAAGATCGATTTTTTCATCCAATTCTCCACTTTTTCGAAAAACAAGACAACGTAAGTGGTCTTTAATAACAAAAATATACATAAGTCTTTGATAAACCGCAAGTTATAATGTAAAAAAATATCAAAAATCGCCTTAAAAGGGCCTTTTTAATATACCCTTGACGAAATTCCGTCAATTAAATATATTTGGCTATCCAAAAACGAATTTCTAATTTAACCAAAGGATAATCGTGATCGGCGTAATTGTTAAGTCCAACGAACCTTTTGAACGCGCTCTCAAGCGTTTCACCAAGTCCTGCGAAAAGAATGGCATCATTTCCGATGTCAAGAAGCGTCAGCGCTTCGAAAAGCCTTCTGAAGAAAAGAAGCGCATCGAAACTGCTGCTCGTCGCAAGCGCTTGAAAGAAATCGCTGACCAGAACCGTAAGCGTCTCTACTAGTCGCTAATAAGGCATCGATTTTGTAATGAGTCGTCGGTCTAAGACCGGTGGCTCGTTGCGTGTTTCTAGAGCTAAAACCTAAATGCCAGGAGCGGGGCATAATCCGCCAAGGGTAGAACATGAGCAGTGCATTGCTGACTAAGATTAAAGACGATATCAAGGCCGCCATGAAGGCGCACGATTCCGAAACTCTCGGAACGCTCCGTACCCTCCATTCCGACATCAAGAACGAAGCCATGAAGTCTGGTGCCACTCCGGCCCAGATCGAAGAAACCATCACCGACGAAATGTGCGTCGATGTTCTTGCGAAGAGCGTCAAGCAGAAGCAGGAAGCCATCGATATCCTCAAGAAGGGTGGTTTCATGGACAAGGTTCCTGCCGAAGAAGCCTGCATCGCTCTTTACCGCAAGTACATGCCTGCCGAAATGACCGAAGACGAAGTCAAGGCTCTCATTGCAGAAATCAAGGCCGCGACCGGTGCTTCTAGCCCCAAGGACATGGGCAAGATCATGAAGGAACTCTCCCCGAAGGTCAAGGGCCGTTTCGACGCCAAGCGTGCTTCCGCGCTGGTTCAAGAAGCTCTCAAGTAATTGACTATAAGGTAGGCCACCATGCCCACCTCGCAATCCAAAATCCTTGAATTGGAGCTGCTCTACAAGATCAGCTCCATTTTGAACCAAACGCTTGATTTTGAAAGCGTCGCGCACCCGATTTTGGAAGTGGTGGAATCCACGATGGGCGTGGAACATGCGACCCTCACCTTGTACAACCGCCATACTGGCGAAATCTCCATTGAAATTGCAGAAGGCCTTTCAAGCCGTCAGGCGCGTAAGGGCCGCTATAAAGTGGGCGAAGGTATTACCGGCCGTGTTGTGGAAACCGGTAAGCCGATTATCATTCCTTCCGTTGCAAAAGACCCAGACTTCTTGGACAGAACAGGGCGCGGTAAGACCGAAGACAAGGCCTTCCTTTGCGTGCCTGTGATTATGGAACACCAGGTGATTGGCGCCTTCAGTGCCGACGTCCAGAATCCGGTCGAAGATGAACTTCCTGAAAAACTCCGTCTGCTCGAAATTATTGCGCAGATGCTTGCGGCGGCTGTGAAGCTTCGTCGTGAAGCCCGCGAAGAAAACGAACTTCTAAAAGCTGAAAACGAACGACTCACGCTTGAACTTAAGGACCGTTTCCAGCCCGATAATATCATCGGGCGTTCGAGCGAGATGCAGCGCGTGTATGCGCAGATTGACCAAGTGTCAAAAAGCCCCCTGCCTGCCCTTATTGTGGGCGA
The DNA here is from genome assembly GCA_902794535.1 of Fibrobacter succinogenes. Classification (GTDB taxonomy): domain Bacteria; phylum Fibrobacterota; class Fibrobacteria; order Fibrobacterales; family Fibrobacteraceae; genus Fibrobacter; species Fibrobacter succinogenes_O. The sequence goes on from CADBHQ010000019.1 coordinate 22,608, forward strand.
GGTCGGTACGGGCAAGGGGCTTGTGGCCGAAGCCATCCATTACCGTTCCGACCGCAACATGGGCCCGTTCGTCCGCGTCCATTGCGCGTCCATGCCGGAATCGGTATTGGACCGTGAACTTTTCGGCAGCGTACGCGGTGCGCTCGTCGGCGTATTTGCCGAAACGCCTGGCCGCGTAGAACAGGCCGAAGGCGGCACGCTCTTTCTCGACGAAGTGGGCGAACTTTCGCCGAACCTTCAGGTAAAGCTTTTACGCTTGATGCAGAACGGCGAAGTCGAACGCATTGGCGCCCGCATTGCAAAGAAGGTGAATGTGCGCGTGATTGCGGCCACCACCAAGAACTTGCAACAGATGGTCGAAGAAGGAACCTTCCGCGAAGACTTATACTACCAGTTGCATATTTTCCCGATCTACGTGCCGCCGCTTCGCAACCGCAAAACCGACATCGTGCTTCTGGCGGACCACTTCGTTGAACATTACTGCCGTATTGTGGGCAAGAATGTGCGCCGCCTTGCGCGCACGACCATCAACATGCTCATGAGCTATCCGTGGCCCGGAAATGTGCGCGAACTCGAAAACGGAATCGAACGCGCCGTCCTTGTGGCCGACGAAGATGTCATCTACCCGCACCATTTCCCGACCACACTCCAGACCGCCGAAACGAGCGGCACCCCCGTGAATGGAAACCTCAAGCGCATGGTAGAAGCTTACGAACGCGATATCATCTGCGACGCCCTCAAAAGTTCCAAGGGCAAAGTTGCCGCTGCCGCCCGCAGTCTTTCCACGACTCCGCGTATTCTTACATACAAAATAAACCAGCTCGGCATAGACCTCGCTGGTTTCGGAAAATAAAGCTTTATCTTTTTAGTTCCAAGTGGCAGAAAGCCTTAGTGTTATACCCAGGGATGATTCTCTTGCGTCTGCAAGGTTGGATGCAAAACCATATAGAAGGGCTGCCGATGCGCCGATGCCCCAGTTGTCGCTTACCCACCATTCTTTTCCTCCGCCAACTTGAAAGCCGAATCCGGTGTTGATGTCCTGAGATGTGTTGCTTTGGACGATTGCGGAGAATACTGCTATATCATCATTGGCATGGAATTGACTGATACCGCATGAAGCTGTGATGAAAATATTGTTTTCAAAATAATGTGTGGCGCCCAAACCAAAAAGCGCCATGTTGACTCTAATGTTTTGATAATCACGGTCGTCACCATAGTTGGTGGTTCCTGTTTTCGTTGTACCGGCGAGTGTTAGGTGCAAAAGGGTGTTGTAGGAAACTTTTCCGCCAAGTTTAAAATCAATATCGGTCGCAAGTCCTGCCACGTTATGGGTTTCTTCTTCTCTGTCATCAGGAACGAAGTCGATGGATTGGTAGCCCATTCCTATGGCTATGCTTAAGAAACCCCCGTCGTGCGTCCTAGGTTCGGATGCGGCAAAATTGAGAGATGTCATTATGGCGACAAGAATGAGCAATTTTTTCATAATGATTTCCTTAAAAGGTGTGAAAAAGATAGAAAAACGTGTTCTCAAATCAATGCAATCAAGACATTATGAGGTATTTTCTATATTTATCATCGTATGGTAATCCACTCCTACTACATGGGCTTTCAGTGATTAGTTGTTCGTTATACCTGTGAACATCTATTAACTAGCCCGTAGGGCGTAACTATTAACGAATAACTAAAACTATGCAATTCCGTCCTGTAAAAGAACAGCTTGAAATTTTGATGCGCGGCGTTATCGATGTGGTGCCGCAAGATGAACTCGAAAAGAAACTCCAGAAGTCTTACGATACCGGTGTTCCTCTCCGTGTGAAAATGGGTGTTGACCCGACTGCTCCGGATGTTCATTTCGGTCATACCGTCGTGATGCGCAAGCTCCGCCAGTTCCAGGATTTGGGCCATACCGTGGTGCTCATCGTGGGTGACTACACGGCTCAGATTGGTGACCCGAGCGGTCGTAACAAGGCTCGTCCGCGCCTCAGTCATGAACAGGTTCTTGAAAACGCAAAGGAATACCAGGAACAGTTCTTCAAGGTGGTCCGTCGCGATCAGGTGGAAATTCATTACAACGGTGAATGGTTCTCTAAGCTCCCGTTCAGCAAGGTGACTGAACTCATGGGACAGTTTACTGTAGCCCAGATGCTCGAACGTGAAGACTTCCACAACCGTTATGCCGCCAATACGCCGATCAGCCTGCACGAATTCATGTACCCCATGATGCAGGGCTATGATTCCGTTGCTATCAATAGCGACGTGGAACTCGGCGGCACCGACCAGAAGTTCAACGTGCTTCGTGGTCGCGACTTGCAGCTTTTCGAAGGCATGGAACCGCAGATCGGTCTCTTCATGCCGATTCTCCTCGGTACCGACGGCAAGGTCAAGATGTCCAAGTCCATCGGTAACTACGTGGGCCTGAATGAACCGGCCGACGTCATGTACCACAAGATTTATAGCCTCGCCGATAGCATCGTTGAAAACTGGTTCGAACTTCTGACCAACATTCCGCTCGAAGAAATCAAGCAGATGATGGCCGATATTGCCGCAGGCAAGATGAACCCCAACGATGCCAAGCATCGCCTCGCTATCGATATCGTGACGCAGTACTACGGCGCAGAAGCCGCCGAGGCCGCCGCTGCCAAGGAACGCGAAATTCACAGCGGTAATGCCATTCCGAGCGATGCTGCTGAATGCAGCGTAGCGGCCGGCACCTACGGTGCCCTGGACCTGCTCGTTGAAATCAAGGCCTTCGCCTCTAAGGGCGAAGCTCGCCGCATGGTCCAGAACGGCGGCGTGAAGATTGCCGGCGAAAAGCTCGCCGATCCGCAGTCCCAGATCGAAATCAAGGGCGCAGACCAGCTGGTTGTCCAGGTGGGTAAGCGCAAGTTCTTCAAGGTCAATTTCTAGGCTATCATGTCGCAGGAAATCCTTATTCTCGGGCTCAATCCCGCTTGGCAGCGCTTGTTCTTCTTGGACAAGTTTACGCCGGGCGAGGTGCACCGTATCGGCAAAATCGAAGAGTATGCTTCGGGCAAGGGCATCAACTGCGGGCTTGTACTTCACCTTTTGGGTGGAACGCCGCTCCTGATGCATTTCTTGGGCTCGGAACATGGTCCCAAAATCTTCGATGAAATGTCCGCTTACGGAATACAGCAGGCGCCCGTTTGGATTAAGGAACCTACGCGTATCTGCACGACCATTGTGAGCGAAGGCAATTCGACCGAGCTCATTGAACCGTCACCGATTCTTTCTGAAATCGAAAACGGCGACTTTCTGCAGACCATTAATGATTACTGGAATTCCACGCAAAGGGTTGCCTTGTGTGGAACCTTCCCGCAGGGCTTTAATATCGAGCAATTGAATGCGCTTGACTTTGCTGGCAAAAAGATTTATGTCGATGCCATCGAAGGCATTGATTCCTGGCTTGAAAAGGGCGTAGAACTCCTGAAAATCAATATCAAGGAATATTGCAAACTTCTTTCTCGCTTGGGAATTCCTCAGGTCATGTCTAGCCCGCAGTTCTGGAAAATGACGGCTACGGCAGTGCTTGAACGCTTGCCGATTAAGGCTCTTGTTGTCACCGACGAAGATGCACCTGTTCGAGCCTTCCGCTTGGTCGAAAAGAAATTCCAGGGCGTACAGCTCTTGCCGCCTACGGTACAGGTCAACAACCGTATCGGTGCGGGTGATTCGTTCTTTGCCGGCTGGCTTTACGCCGACACCATGGGCCTCGATTTTGAACAGTGTCTCATTAAGGCGACTGCAGTTGCTTCTGCCCGCTGTGAAGTGGAACGCCCCTGCAATATCAAGGTTGAACGCGTTGCAGAACTAGAAGCAACGATTGTCGATGCGGTAGAAAAACTGGAGTAGTCTGTGTATTTGTTCGCTTTTGCAACGCCGGCTGAATTTGTATCCCTTTTCCCGGAGCATGCAAACTTTGCGAATGAAAATACTTCAGACAAATTAATAAAACTCTCCGAAAACCGCGGATATGCTTGCATTTTAGGACTTGGAATCCTGAATTTCGCAACGAATTTGACGTATCTGCTTTCGTCTGTTAAACAGCAAAAAATTGAAATTTCAGCAGTCATAATTCTTGGCGTCTGTGGCGCCTATCCGGGCCGCGGAATCAACGTGCTCGATGTCGTGCGCGTCGATTCCGAATGCGTGGGGGATATGGGCTACCAAGAAAAGGACGGCTCCTTTTCCCCGTTCCCAAGTTCTGTGCGCGCAACTGCTGCAGAACACGCGCCTGCCCATTTGCAAAAGCTAAAATCTGCCGTAGGGCTTACAGTCAATTGCTGCACGGGCACCGAAGAACTTGGGCTTGCGCGTGCCAAGATGTTTAATGCGGACATCGAAAATATGGAAGGGGCTGCTGGAATTTCGGCCTGCATTGCCCACAATATGCCTGTTTTTGAAATTCGAGCAGTGAGCAATATGGCTACCACCCGTGACCGCAAATCCTGGAAAATTAACGAAGCCCTCGCTGCCCTCCGTCAAACCGTTCTTGGAATAAAAAAATGCGTTTAAATCTCGGTATTTCCACCTGTCCTAACGACACCTACATTTACGAAGCCCTCGTTCAGGGGCTCGAAAATTCCCCGTTTGAATGGAATGTCCACTTTGCCGATGTGCAGACGCTTAACGAAATGGTGGGGCGCGGAGAACTTGATGTTGCCAAGGTGAGCGCTCAGGTGTATCCCAAAATCCAGCAAAATTACGCATGTTTGGATTGCGGGGGAGCCATTGGCTATGGTTGCGGGCCCCTTTTGCTCTCGTCTGTCGGAAACTCGTTTTGCCTCGAAAAACCGGTTGTTTTGCCTGGAAAAGACACCACGGCGGCCCTTTTGTTCAAATTTTGGCTCCAAAAAACGGGCCGCTCAGAGCTGAATATTGAATATGCCCTCTTTGACCAGGTTTATCGTTCCCTGCGCTCCAAAGAGGCTGTGCAAGGCGTTGTCATACACGAGCATCGCTTTACCTGGAAACGTGACGGCCTTTTCCTGTTGCAAGATTTAGGCGCTTTTTGGGAAGAAAATACGGGTACGCCAATTCCTTTGGGAATTGCCGTTGCAAAGAAGACTCTTGGCATCAATGTCATTTCCCAAGTCGAAAATGAGATTCGAAAAAGTCTCCAGATTGCCCGCAAACGCGAAAATCTGGTGACCCCGTTTATCGATAAATTGGCCCAAATTGATGACCCGAGTGTCATGGAAGCACACATTAGAATGTTCGTAAATGATTTCTCCGAGAATGTAGGAGACCGGGGAAATGCCTCCTTGAGGGCTCTTTGGAAGCTTGTCAAGGTCTAAAATCGTGTTAATTTTTGGCAAAAAAGGCAATTTTTGCCCCTTTTTGAACTTTTTTTTACAAAACGGCTAAATTTTAGCTTTAACTTTAATTTATTTTCCATACTGCATATCTTTATATGGAGTTTGCTTATGAGCTTAGTGAACGATCTTGAACTGGAAGTCGAGAACTTCAAGCGCGAGTACGAAAAGTTCGAGCGCGGAAACAAGTCTGCGGGAACCCGTGCCCGTAAGGTTTTGCAGGACATCAAGAAGACCTGCCAAGAAATTCGCGTGTCTATTCAAGGCGCGAAAAAGGAAGAGGAAAAGGCCGAACCGGCATCCGCCGATTGACCTCGAATGGGCTAGTAATACCTCGATGAACCGATTTAATCGACATTTTCTCAATTATTTTGGCATTTTTTGCGAAAAGCGTTTGACTAATGCCGTTTTTAGAGGTATATTCCCACTTGAATTTTGCATTCGCCCTTTAGGCGGGTGTATAGGTTTTAATTTCAAAGTGTTCTATGATTGGAGAAACGTAGCAGTATGACCCTAAAGAAACTGGTCTTAATCACGGCCGGGGCGATGCTTCTTTCTGGAACCGCCATGGCAAAGAATATCAATGTTCCTGGCGACTATCAGAAGATTGCAGATGCTCTCGGTAATGCGGACGCCGGGGATACCATCCTTGTCAAACGCGGAACTTATAACGAAAACATCACCCTGATCATGGGTGTTGTACTTAAGGGCGAGGATCCCCACACGACCATCATCGATGGTGGCCGTAGAGGTCCGACCGTCATGGGTACTTCGGGCGCCGAAATGTCGCACTTCACCGTGAAGAACGGTCTCGAAGGTATCCTTTGCGAAAACGCTGCCCCTTACATTCACCACTGCTATGTGCTCGACAACCACGCCACGGGTATCGGTGCGTTCATTTCGCTTCCGCATCTCCGCAATAACGTGGTGTACGGCAACCGCTGGTCCGGCATCCTCGCTTGGGGTGCTAAGTCCCTCGATGCCTACATCGAACACAACGTCGTGCTCCGCAACGGCTACTCTGGCCTTGCTTTGAAGGGCCCGACCAACGTGACCGCCCGTAACAACATCTTCATGGAAAACCACTACTACGGTGTGTTCGCCGACCCCGCTGCCGGCCAGACGAAGGTGGAATACAACAACATCTACAAGAACTACTACCCGTTCAACCAGTTCATCAAGGTGAACCGCACGAACGTGTCGCTCGACCCGAAGTTCATCAATCCTTCGCTGTCGCAGCCGAACTTCTACTGCCAGTCCACCTCGCCGATGCTTAAGCGCGGTAAGGGTAAGGCTGACATCGGTCTGACTTCTGCCGAACTGGTGAAGGAAGAAGAAGCTGTCGAAGAAACTCGTAATCCGGATACCGATGGCGATGGCCTTTGCGATCCGTGGGTTTCTGAAGAAGGCGTTTCCGACAAGTATGCAAGCGTCTGCACCGGCCTCGACAACTGCCCCGAAGAAGCTGAAGACTTTGACGGCTACCAGGATGACGATGGCTGCCCGGATGCCGACAACGACCGCGACGGTCTCTGCGACCCGTGGGTTGAAGCTAAGGGTATGCTTGCAACGTTCGCTCACGTTTGTAAGGGTGTTGACCTCTGCCCGGAACAGGCAGAAACTCTGAACAGCTATAAGGACGAAGATGGTTGCCCGGACGAAGTCCCGCAGCCGCCTAAGAAAGTCTTCGTGCTGGAAGGTGTGAACTTCGAATCCGGTAAGGCTACGATTACTCAGGATTCCTACATCTCCCTCATGAAGGTGGTTGACATTATGGAAACCTTCACTGAAGCAACCTTCGAAATTGTCGGTCACACTGACAACGTCGGTAGAAAGGAAACGAACTTGCAGCTCTCTGCAGACCGTGCCGCTTCCGTGAAGAACTTCCTCGTGGAAAAGGGCATCGATGAAAGCCGCATCGTCACGAGCGGTAAGGGCGACACTCAACCGGTTGCCACGAACAAGACCCCTGAAGGTCGTGCCCAGAACCGTCGTATTGAGTTTATCCGTACGGATATCAAGTAAAGGAGTAAGTGATGCGTACTAGTGTTATTAAAACAGCAGTCCTTGGACTCACGGTAGCCAGCACTTCCTTGTTTGCAGAAGCCACTTATTCTCCGCATAAGTATCAGCAGAATGACTGGTTTGCAGAATTTGGTGGCAATACTGCCATGTATGTGAACCCCGCAGGAATTTCTGAAACTGACCAGTTGGAATTCAGCGCGGCATTCTTCAGCTCTATCAGCGGTGAAGCTAGCCAGGAATACGTTAGCTTGACCTATCCGATCGATTACAAGCACACTCTCGGTTTCTCGTTCTTCGAAAACGGTGCTTCCATTGACGGTGGCAAGTCTTACGGCGAATACGCTTTCTTG
>CADBHQ010000020.1 GCA_902794535.1 Fibrobacter succinogenes
CCAGTGCCAGACCGTCAACGCGTGTGACGCGTTGCTAGTATCCTAGGGCTATGCCCGTATATGAAGAACCGCCGGCTACGCCGGCGGGTCACTTTTTTTGTGTTCTAGGGCATGTTCCTAGAATATGAAATCATATTCTAAAAATATTTAATTTTTGTGAATTTAATAGAATTTGGTAAAATTTGGCTAAAAACGCTAATTTTATGTTCTATTTAGACCAAATGAATCTATATTTGTACCCATGAAGGAAATCGTTGAATACACTGACTATCGTAAGTTCATTCAGGACTACTACGATGAGCGCAAACGCTGCTCCGCTTTTTCGTGGCACGCTTTCGCTCAGAAGGCGGGTTTTTCTTCGGATGTCTACTTGAAGTACGTCTGCGAAGGGAAAAAGAATCTGAGTGTCGGGTCGGCGGGCTCGGTGGCAAATGCCATGGGGCTTGTCGGTTTTGAATACGAATATTTTGTTTTGATGGTTTCGTACGCGCATGCAAAGAGCAGCGAAGCTAAAAAGGCTGCGTTTGAGGAACGCTGCGCTTTGGCCCATGCCCACAAGGTTCGCGTGCTGGGGGACGAAGAATTCAAGTATTTCAAGTCCTGGAAAAATTCCGTAATCCGCGAATTGGCGCCGCACATGCCTGGTGCAAAACCGCTTGAGATTGCTCATGCCTGCAAACAAAAGATTTCGGCTGCAGAAGTTTCTGAAACGCTCGATTTTTTGGTGAAGGCGAACCTTTTGAAAAAGGATAAGAACGGAAATTACCGACAGACGGACAAGACGATTAAAATGGCGCCGGTGGAGGCTGTGCCGTTGGCCGCTCGCGATTTGCAGCGCCAGATGGGTGAATTTGCCATCAAGGCAATTGACTTGCCGATTTCAGAACGCGTCATGTCGGGTTATACGCTTGGACTAACGCGTCGTGCGTACGAACGCATCAAGAAAGAGACTGAAGATTATTACCGTCGCGTGGTGGCGATTGCGACGGAGGAAGACGAAACGGAACAGGTCTACCGCCTGAACGTGCAGTTGTTCCCGTTGAGTGAACATTTGAAAACCGAAAAGGAAACAGTTTTAAAAAAGGGGCAGAGAAAATGAGAAAATTAATGAACAAGGAATGGATTATGAGGAGAAAACAAATTATAGGGTGTCTCGCGCTGGGGACCGTGTTCTGGGCCTGTTCCGGTGGCGATTCCGATAGTATGGATCTCGGTGGCGGCGCTTCGGGCGATGCTGGCGTTACCGCTGTCGTAGACTGGGAAGTAGCTGGCGTTTCGCAGAAGGGCCCGTTCGTGACGGGTTCTGCAGTGACCGTGCAGGAACTAGACGGCGTTACGCTCAAGCAGACGGGCAAGAGCTTCAAGGGCTCTATCAAGAGCGATAAGGGCGACTTTGCCATCAAGGATATTAATTTGGGATCGCAGTATGCAATCCTTGAAGCATCAGGCTACTACCGCGACGAAATTTCTGGCAAGAAGTCTTCGGGCATGGTGACGCTCCGAGCGCTAACCGACCTTTCTAACCGCAAGACGGTAAACATCAACTTGCTCACGCATCTGGAATACGAACGCGTGATGTACTTGGTCAACAAGAAGAAAATGTCGATTGCTGATGCGAAGGCTCAGGCCGAAGAAGAAGTGCTTGCCTCGTTTGCGATCGAAGGTGACTTTGGCGAATCCGAAGACTTGAACATCTTTGAATCGGGTGACGGAAATGCGGCGCTCCTTGCGGTAAGCGTGTTGATGCAAGGCGATGCTGATGTGGCCGGCCTTACCGAACGCATTGGCGAGTTCAGCATTTCGCTTGCTGAAGGCGGCAGCTGGGACGATGCCGACACCAAGACCGCGATTGCGGACTGGGCTTGCGATGTAGACTTAAAGGGCTCGCTTTCGACGGTGCGCAAGAATGTGGAAGATTGGAAATACGCCGATACCGTGCCTGCGTTCGAAAAGTACGTCACGAACTTCTGGTGGAATAATTATGGCCTCGGCGTCTGTAATGACAAACGTGAAAACGAAACCAAGCGCAACATAAACAAACTCAGCAATCTGTACAACGAATACTTCGTGTGCGAAAAGGGCCGCTGGCATATTCCGGGTGTGGAACCCGGATCGAGCGGCAGCGCGAACCAGGATTCGTCGGGAATATCTTTTGGGACCATGAAGGATGCTCGTGATGGACAGGAATATAAGACGGTCCGTATCGGCAATCAGGTCTGGATGGCGGAAAACCTCAACTATGCCGCTGAAGGTAGCCGTTGCTATGACGATGATAAGAAGAATTGTGAAAAGTATGGACGTTTGTATAACTGGGATGTTGCTTTGGATACGACCAGCGAAGGATGTGGCAAAAATTTCAATGAGTGTACTCTGCAGAAAGATTTCTATCCCCGTCAAGGCGTGTGCCCCGATGGATGGCATTTGCCGGATCTTGGAGAATGGGATGACCTTATAGAATATACTGATGATGATATTGACGGAGAAACTTTTGGATTCAGTTTGCAATCGTATTATTGGGACGATGATTGGGAAAGACAGTATGGTACGGACAAGTTTGGATTCGGTGCCATGCCTGCAGGCATGTTTGATGGCGAAAAATATGTAGGGTTGGATTCCGCGGCTATTTTTTGGACGTCGTCAAAAATAGTAGACGTTATTATGAATGGTGCCATCATTACCTTGAACTATGTGATGTTGGAGAAAAAATCTTCTGGGATTACTAGGTCTCGAGGAGGTGATGTTGAATGGGGTCTCTCCGTCCGCTGCGTCAAGGGAACGGGTAAGAAGAGGGGAAACTCTGAAGGATCCTCTTCCAGCGTCGCCTCGTCGAGTTCTTCTGAAGTGCAGTCTTCTAGTTCCTACGTGAATCCGTTCAGTTCCTCTTTCCAGCCGATTACGTACGATTCCATTCCGAGATTGCCGGAAGAGATGTCTTTCCTGGAACAGTTCTTTGACGAATACAGGGGATACATGGAATTCGAGGGAAGCAACCAGAAGGACTGGTTTGTGACAAAGCAAAGTGCCGGTGCTTACTATGCGGACACGCGGGATTCCCTGCTTGCAGTCTTGGCGGATACCCTTGTTTTAAGAGGGTTTGCGTATAAGGGCAAAGTGGCGTGTGATTCTGTAAATACTGTAGACACGGTCTATGAGGATTCGGCATATACCTACGAGAAGAAGTCGAATGGCCTGGTATACAGGGTGTCCATTACAAAATGGTGGGAGAGCAATATGTATGTGGGTACTCTTTGGTACGATTTAAAAATCGTTATCCTTGAAGACGGTGCTGAGGAAATTTCGAGCGTAGACCGTAGCTCGCTCCGGTTTGAAACGGAATTGCCCGAAGAGGTCCGCTTCCTTGACGGATATGGAAGCAATGTGCAACATGGGGCTTGGAACGATGATTCCCTGACATCGGTTTGGACCATAGGGCATGATATATCGTCGATGAGTAAAGATGTCGCCACCTGCGATTCCATGGGAAGGCCGGCACTGGAAGCGCTTGCGGATTCTATTGGGCAGGTCTTTGCGGATAACGGCTTTGCCCTTGTGGGGATGGATACCGTGCCCGTGTATCGTGATTACCGTGGTATCTGGGGCGCCAAAACGGCAGATAACATGTACTATCGGACTATTTATGAGAAAGAAACGGAGAAGGCCAAGTACAGCGTGATCACTTACGGGTATGCAAGCTTTAGGGGAGATGCTTTTAATGGGTGGTATATCTACGTGCTCGAATTCGAGGTCCACATCTACAATAAGACCAAACCCGAATAAATTATCGCTAGGAGGAGAACGCTAGGAGGAGAGAGAAGGGGCCCGCCAGTAATGGCGGGTTCTTTTTGTATTCCTGGAATACAGATTGTATTCCCAAAAATGCTGAAATTTTAAAAAATTCGAAGAAATAGTAAAATTTTTGTGAAAATAGCATATTTGTATCCCAAAATAATGAAATTAGTCTATATTTGTACTCATGAAGGAGATAGTAGAATACACAGATTACCGCAAGTTCATCCAGGACTACTACGATGAACGTAAGCGTACTTCTGCGTTTACCTGGCGAGATTTTGCGCGCGACGCAGGGTTTTCGTCGGCGGTTTATCTGAAGTATGTCTGCGAGGGGAAGAAAAACCTGAGCGTAGGGGCTGCAGGTTCCGTAGCGAGTGCTATGGGGTTGGTCGGGTTTGAACACACGTACTTTGTGCTGATGGTTTCATACGCACATGCGAAGGGCGATGCGGCAAAACGAGCCGCGTTCGAAGAACGCTGTGCGCTTGCGAATGCTCACAAGGTACGTGTGCTGGGGGATGAAGAGTTCAAGTATTTTAAATCATGGAAAAATGTGGTGCTGCGTGAATTGGCACCGCATATGCCGGGCGCAAAGCCGCTTGAAATGGCTAAAGCCTGCAAGCAACCGATTACCGCAGCTGAGGTCTCCCAGACGCTCGACTTCTTGGTGCGCGCCAAGCTCCTGAAAAAAGACAAAGACGGAAATTATCACCAGACGGATAAGGCGATTTCGATGGGCTCTGTCGATGCCGTGCCGGTGGCTGCTCGCGATTTGCAACGCCAGATGGCCGAATTCGCCGTCAAGGCGCTGAGCTTGCCGCTTTCGGAACGCGACATGTCGGGCCTTACCATGGGAATTACGCGCCGCGCCTACGAACGCATTAGAAAAGAACTTGCTGATTGCCGTCGCCGCATTATGGCCATTGTCACTGAAGACGACGATACGGAACAAGTGTACCGTTTGAACTTGCAACTGTTCCCGATGAGTGAATGTTTAAAGAAAGACGACAAGGGTACGCCCGAAAAGGAAGGAGATCATGAAGAATAACTTGCGTAGAACGACCAAGAAAGGCTTGGCCGTTGTTTCTGCAATTATGGGTATGTCGGTGTTGTTTGCCGCATGCTCTACTACTGAAGACGAAAAAGGCGTCGCAGGCGGCGTTTCGGAAGATGCCGGCTTTGTAGCCGATGTGGCGGGCGTTGCCCAGAAGGGCCCGTTCGTGAAGGGTTCTGCGGTAACGGTTCGCGGTGTTGATTGTAAGACGCTGGAATTCACGGATCAGATTTTTGAAGGAACTATCAAGAGTGACAAGGGCGACTTTGCTCTCGATAGCGTTGCACTCGATGCGTCTTGCGCGGTCATCGAAGTCACGGGTAAGTACCTGAACGAAGTCACGGGCAAAAAGACGAAGGATGAATTGACTCTCCGTGCGCTGACCAACCTCAAGGATCGCGAAAACGTGAATGTCAACGTGCTCACCAGTTTGGAATACGAACGCGTGATGTTCCTTGTGAAGGAAAAGAGTAAGGCCCTGGCTAAGGCTAAAACGCTGGCCGAAAAGGAAGTCCTTGCCGCCTTCGATATCAAGGGCGAATTTGACGAATTCGAAAACTTGAATGTATTTGAATCGGGTGACGGTAATGCCGCGCTCTTGGCTGTAAGCGTGATGATGCAGGGTGACGCCGATGCGGCCGCACTTGCCAAGCGCCTCGATAAGTTCGACGATTCCTTTGCCGAAACCGGCAAGTGGAAAGACTCTGAAACGAAAAAGGCTATTGCAGAATGGGTAACCGAAGCTTCGGCAAACGGTGAACTTGAAACAATCCGCAAGAATATCGAAGGCCTGGATTACGTTGACGAAATTCCCGCATTCGAAAAGTACATTCCTGTTGTAGAACCCGCTGACTCCATCGAAGAAAGCTCATCGTCTACTGAGCAGGATTCGCTTGAAGAAGCAGTCTCCTCTTCTTCTGTCGAGCAGGACTCGGTTGAAAAAGTGGATTCCTCTTCTTCGAACAAAGATTCGCGCGATAGCACGGCGGCCTCTAGCAGCAGCGAAGTAAAGGCTGATTCGACTTCTTCGAGTTCCTCTGTACGCGATTCCCTGCTTTCTAGTTCCTCTTCTATCCGTGATTCGCTGTTGCAGGATAGCCTGCGTTCCTCGAGTTCTATAGTGCCGAAGGATTCAATTGCTCGCGACACCTCTGTTCGCGATACTTCCGTTCGTGATACGAGTTCCGTAAAGCCGGATACTTCGACTACGGCGAAAGATTCCTCTGTTACCCCAAAAGATACCTCGGGATGTCCTAACACGGAATTCCCCCATGAACTGAGTAACTTGCTTGGAAATGGCTATGAAATTGCAAGTGCGCGTTGCCCTGGTGACTCCGTAGTCGTGACTTGGAGAACGCGTCATGATGTTTACGAAACGGAATTCTCTGTTCCGAGGACATATACTTTTGCGGCGGAGTTTGAACAATACTCGACGGATAGCTTGGATCATTTCAGGTCGGAGTGGCTAGGTAGAGGCTCTGGATTCGAATTTGGTAAAGAACACGATGAAAGTATAGTGGATTTAGGAAACGAATTGTATGACTACCCGTACGATGAAGAAGATTTGAGCGAGATTGGCGAAACGACGCCTGTGTATTCTTACCGCATGGATTTGAAGAACGCTTCGTATCTTGTCTACGTATTCTCCGTGCCGCAATTGTTGGTGCGTCCAAGTGGATCGCGGACAATCCGTTATGGGTTTGTTGTAGAGCTGTCGGCTGTTTATGTGACAAAGTAAAGGACTTCTACCCTAACAAAAAAGCAGAAAGGTCTCGCAATTTTGCGAGGCCTTTTCTTTTTTTACGGCGTGATTTTCGCTGTGTTCTAGGAATACACAGCTTGTATTCCAATTTGCTTAATTTTTAGCAAAATCTTTAAAAAGCGTAAAATTTAAAGAAAAAAGCTAATTTTGTATTCCAAATCTGTTGAATAAGGCTATATTTATAGATGTGAGGGATGCAAAAAACACTCCAACAAAGAAGGAAAAAATGAAAGACAAACTTGGAAAAATCTTTAGCGCAGGCCTGTTCATGATGTCGACGGCCTATATCAGCGTCGCGATGATGGCAACGGGCTGTTCTAGCGACAACAGCAGCGTAATGGGGGGCGATACGGAAGAATATTCCGAAGTCGTGGAATCCGGCAGTGACGAGAAAATCGACGTGTCTTCCAGTTCCGAAAAGTCCGGCTCGGAAAAATCTGGCTCTAAAAAGAGCGAAAAGGTCGAGTCATCGAGTTCTGAAAAGAAGGTTTCTTCGAGTTCGGAAGAGGTCTCGAAAACCGAGGAATCTTCAAGCTCCGAAAAGGTGGAACCTACGAGTTCCGAACCGGCCGAATCTTCCAACTCTGAAGTCTTTGAGTCTTCGAGCTCTGAAAACAACGGATTCCCTGATACGACAAGGGTGGAATCTTCCAGTTCCGAAACGAACACAGAAAAAAGGTTTGCCGATTGCTCTGAAAAGCCTTTCCCTGAAGAGTTCGAATACCTGGAAGGCCGTGGAGAAAATGATAAGCACAAATTTGTGAAATGCAGTAACGATAGTTCTATTGTCCGTTGGACAATTCATCATACATCGCAAACGGATATCGCTCCGGCTTCTGAAGCCTACGCTCTTTCGCGTGAAGAATATGATTGGGGCGCCGATAGCTTGGAAATGTTTAAACGCGATTATCTTGATAAGAGGACTTTTAATTCAGAGTACGTTTATGAAGACGTGATGGATGAAGATTATCAAAATGTCAATTGTGATGCGTCGGAATTGGAAGGGGCGAAAAAAAGGACGTATACATTTAGATCGGAAACAGATGATGTTTATTATATAATAATCGCTTATCCGTTAACAGAAGTTCTTGTGGACGAAAATGGAAACCGCACTATCCGTTACGGGTTCACGATGGAATTGGAAGTCTACTACTGGGCTGAGGATCGTGAAAAACGTTTGAATAAAGACTCCAATAAGGAAGGTTGAAAATGAAAAACAAATGGTATGAAGTTCTTGGGGCGGGCCTGTTGTCTGTTTCAACGATGTTCTTTTGCACATCTCTAATGGTGACAGGCTGTTCTAGTAGCGACAACAGCAGCGTAGCAGGGGACAACACGGAAGAATACTCCGAAGTCGCGGAACCCAGTGCTGAAGAAACCACGGAGGCTGAAGAACCTTCGAGTCCCGAAGAAACCGTTGAATCTGAAAAGCCTGCTGAATCCGAAGAACCGGCTGAATCTGGCGATGTTGCCGCACCTGAAGAACCTACTGAACCGAACAAAGCTGAACCTGAAGAAAAGACAGATCCGGCTGAAACCACAGAACCCTCAGAAGAAAAAACTGAACAGGCTGAACCTTCAAACTCTGAAGAAAAGACCGAACCGATTGAATCTGCTGAGCCCGAACCGGTTGAACTGAACAATGCCAAGGAATGGGAAATTATCAGAGATTCTGTTACGGCCGTGGTGGAGAATAATTCAATTCAAGATTTGCATGAATCTCGTTTTTTGAAAGTGGAACGTTCCGATAAAAGTTCGAGACTTGATGAATATAGAATGCCTGAAGACGAATTCGTTGCCGAATATCAATATGATGGATATGATCAGCATTTGACGGATAGGCTTTATGAAGATGGTATTCTATGGGAAGGTTTTAATTGGACTAATCTCAATAAACCGGAATGCCGCTTTAAAGCAGGATTGGATTCCATATTGGTGGGGACGAATTGGCCGGAGATTTACGTCGAAATGTACGCAATATACGATGTTAGATATTTTTGCCAGTCTCTGGGGCTTGAAGGAAATCTTTCAATATGGATCCCGGTAAGGTATAGGGCAAAACAGGATTAACCTTAAACACTTAAAGAAGGTAGAAAATGAAAAATAAACTTGGAAAAATCACGGCGTTGGCAGCCGTCAGTATGGCTCTGGTGGTAACGGGCTGTTCCAGCGAAAGCAGCAGTGTTGCCGGGGATGACTCGGAAGAATATATCGAGGATGTGGAATCCGGTGACGACGAGGGTGCTTCTTCGTCTTCGATTGCGGGCAAAGATAAAAAAGGAAAGTCTTCGAGTTCCGAAGAAGTTGCAATATCTTCGAGCTCGGAAAATAATGGATCTTCTGATACAACAAGGGTGGAATCTTCGAGTTCTGAAAATTATGCCATCAAGAATAAGACGTTGACTGGTGTAGCACAGAAGGGACCGTTTATTGATTCTTACGCATTTTTGGTTGAACTCGATTGCGAAACATTAAGAAGAAAGAGCGATGCCGAAGAGTCTGGGTATGCTCGTATTGAGATGGAAAACGGAGTGTACAATGTTGAAAATCTTAACATGGCTTCTCCGTGTGCTGAAATCGATGTGAAGGGTTATTATCTAGATGAACATACTGGGGTAAAGTCGAAGAAAGAAGTATTGCTGCACGCCTTTGTTAATTTGGAAAATCGCAGTACCGTGAATATCAACGTGTTTACGCAGCTCGAATATGATCGCGTAAGGTATCTTGTGGATGAAAAGAAAATGCCTGTAGCGGAAGCAAGGGCTCTTGCGAAAAAGGAAATCCTTGCACTGTTCGACATTAAAGAAAATGTCGGTGATTTTGCAGACCTGGATATCCTTAAACCTGGGGAAGGCAACGCAGCCCTTTTGGCGGCGAGTGTGCTCCTGACGGCGCAGACGGAATCCGAAAAGAATGCGCATCTTACTTATAGTGTAGACTCGTTAAGTAAATCTTATGTCAAAACGGGCGAGTGGAATGCTGAAATGAAAACCAAAATTGCCAACTGGGCTAAATCTGCCAAAGAAAACGGCACGCTGGAAACGATTCGCAAAAATGTGGCCGGGTGGAAAAACGTGGAAGCGGTTCCCGAATTTGAAAAGTATGTTGAAAAGTTTGGCGAGGAATACTCCAGCCCAGAAAATGAGGAATCTTCAAAGGAGTCTTCTCATCCGAGGGAATGGCAGGAACTTCATGACATTATTTACCATTATGTTCTAGAAGAAAAGACTCCGGAAACCTTGGATAAATGTTGCCAAGGGGTGATTGTTCGAGGAGATGAAAAAACGAATTCAGAAGAATATTTGATGGACGAGGATGCCTTTAAGGTTGAGTTTAATTTGGATGATTTATATGAAGCACGAAGCGTATTGATACATGATGCTGGATTGTGGGATGGCGATGAGTGGGACGATCCTCGATATTCGAACGTTCATTATGTGGTCTGGCTTGATACCATGTTTGTTGGGGAGGCGTATGAGTTTGATTCGGATAAGATTCGTGCTATTGCGGGATATATGATTCGATATACCATTGGGGTGGCTCCGGATGTTGAAGAACATACTGCTATTGTAGAAATCCATGTCAAGCTCAATTCGCTTGATAAGCCCTATAACCCGGTGAAAAAAGAAGACGATTAAAAACGCTTTTGTTTCCTCCATAAGAACAAAAAAAAGACCCCGCGAATGCGAGGTCTTTTTTAAGGGTGGGTGACCGGACTCGAACCGACAACATCCAGAATCACAATCTGGGACTCTAACCAATTGAGCTACACCCACCATGATTGTGAGCCCAAATATAAAAAAGCCACCCCGATTTTCAAGGGTGGCCCTGCAATTTTTTTGTAAAATGCGCCTTTTTAGTCGTTTTTCAGCTTGGAAATGATGCGCAGGTAGTTTGCGCGCTTGAAATCGTTGCGGTGTTCTTCGCAGAAACGGGGGTAAATGTACTGTTTCGGGAACACGCGGATAGTGAACATTTCGTTGCAGCCTTCGAGACAGCACTTGAAGGTGAGGTCCATGGATTCCGTGTAGTTGTGGCGGAAGATGATGTTCTTGGACTCGATGTTGTCCACGTCCTTCTTCTGCTTCTGGCGCTGCTTGATGTCGCGGTGCAATTCGCAGTACTTGGCGATCGGGTGGCCCCAGAATTCGCGGCCGCAGCCGGGTTCCTGACAGACTTTCAGCTTGATACGCTTGTACTTGGGTAATTGCATAAAAAACCTCGGTTTAGGGTTAAATATAGTAAAAATCAGTCCTTTTTTCATTTTGGGGGACAAAATCAGACGGTTTTGCGGTTTTTGGCGTGTATATAAGAGGACCTTTCAAAATCGGAGACTGCTATGAACCGTTGGATTTTCATGTGGGTGCTGCTTTGCGCCGTGCTCTGGAGCGCGCTTCTCGGCGTTTTTTGGGGCGTTTTGCTGTCGGGGTGCTCTTACGACAGCGGCTGGAGCGCGGAGCCCGAGCCGCTGAAGATTACCTTTCTTGACGTGGGGCAAGGGCTTGCCGTACTCTTGGAACACGACGGGCATTTTGCGCTGTACGACACTGGGCCCGACTCGGCGGGTCTGGTGGATTCGCTTGCCGGTCGTGGAATCAAGTCGCTTGATTGGGTGCTGGTGAGTCATTTTCACCGGGACCACGGCGGTGGGTTTATGGAAATGGGCGCGGCAATCGAGTCGGGGCGGCTCAAGGTAGGGCGCCTTTTGGTGGGGCTGGACACCGCGGTGGGCTTCGTGAGCGATAGCGTTTACATGGTGACGCGGCGGTACAAGATTCCGGTAGATACGCTGGAGCGCGGCGACACGGTGTACTTTGCCGATGGCTTTAGGTTTGAATGCCTGTGGCCAGTCAGCTACGGGCGCTTTGGCGAAAATCGGGCGAGTGTGGTCCTCATGGGCTCTATGGTTGGTCCGCAGGCGGGGCGTGAAAGCGCAATCCTGCTAACAGGCGATTTGGATACCGCTGGCGAAAACCGCCTAATGGAACTCTCGCGCGATTTGTCGGCAGACTTACTGCAAGTCGGGCATCATGGTTCCGCGGGCAGCAGCGGACTCCAGTTCCTCTCGCGGGTGGCCCCTAGATATGCGGCTATCGGGGTCGGTAAAAACAACCGCTACGGCCACCCCAAAGACGAGGTGGTAAACAAGCTCCGGATTGTCACGGGCGATTCTGCTGCAATCTACCGCACCGACCTGCACGGAAGTTTCAGTTTTGAAATGTGGCCAGGAGTCGGGCTTGTCGTTCCCTGAAGTTATTCCCGGAAACCCACGCGGGCCTGGAAATGGCAACGGTTCGTGGTCGGGCTCTTTTCCATGTCGGCGTTCATGCCGAAGAATACGGCGTGGTGGTTCGTATCCTTAAAGCGGATAATGTTCACGTTCGCGCCGAGCGGCACCTGGTTCACGAAGTTCAATTGCAACGAGCGGATACCGCGTTCCTTGATTTCTTCTTTGCTCAGACAGTCGAGAATCCATTCCACATAGCGGCAATGGTTCACGTGATGGTTCAAATCAAGGTCGCTATTGCGAGCGCGTTCCGTATAAACTAATTGTGGATCTTCGCCCATAGGCAAAACCGAGAGCATCTCGGGCATGGCGCTCTTTTCAAGCTGAATGGGGAAGGGGTACGGGCTGTTTGACGGCGGCTCTGCAAAGCCGGTCTTCAAGTTCACGAGAATCCAAGAAGATGTGCCTTCGGCCAAAGCGTGGCCCTGGCTATCGACAACGGCGTAATCCTTCAAGACGACCTTGTCTTTGTAGATTTCCTTGATCCAGGTGGAAACGTGAAGGTCTTCACCCATGAGCGGCGTGTGATTGATGCGGACCTTCATGCGTGTAATGGCCGAAGTGTAGCCAGCCTTGATCATGCGCCACAGGCCAAATCCGCCCCGCTCGGCGTCGGCAATGGCAGCCTCTTCCATGAACTGGAACAGGCGCGAAAGCTTGAGTCTGCCGTATTCGTCGCAGTCCGAAAAGCGGACGGTGAATTTGAGGTCTGTGATTTCGCTCATCATTTAAAGCTCCGTTTAGTCTAATAGCTTATTTAATTTATAAATTTATGAGCATGGATACACCCTTTATTCGCCCTAGTCATATTCAGATTCCTGCTTTGAAGTCTTATAACGGTGAACTTCGCGTTCCTGGTTCCAAGAGCATTACGAACCGTGTGCTTTTGATTTCTGCCCTTGCCGAAGGAACCTCTCGTTTGCACAACTTGTTAAAGAGCGACGATACCCGCTATATGGGCGAGGCTTTAAAAGCCCTGGGTGTCAAGGCTGATATGACCGACGATTTTACCGAAGCGGTTATCGAAGGTGCGGCAGGCCCGATAGATGCGCCGTCTGTTCTGGTCGAAAACGACAATTATGTTGCAGGCCTTTACTTGGGCAATGCGGGCACGGCCATGCGCTCCTTGTGCGCAGCCCTTGCTCTCGGTCGTGGCGTGTTCCACTTGAGCGGCGAAGAACGCATGAAGGAACGCCCGATTCGCGACCTGGTCGATGCTCTTAGAACGCTTGGCGCTGACATTGACTACATGGAAACGGAAGGCTTCCCGCCGGTGTGCATTAACGCTCACGGCTTGAAGGGTGGTTCGGTCTCTGTCCGCGGTAACATTTCGAGCCAGTATCTTACGGCACTTTTGATTTGTGCTCCGTATGCAGAATCTCCGCTCCATATTCACGTGGAAGGCGAACTGATTTCGGCTCCGTACATTTTGCTGACACTCGATGTCATGAAGCATTTCGGCATCGAAGTCAAGCATGCCGATCTTAAGGAATTTTACGTACCGAAGGGCGTGTACAAGACTCCGGGCGACTACATGGTCGAAGGCGATGCCAGCTCTGCAAGTTATCCGCTGGCTGCCGCTGCCATTGCAGGCGGCAAGGTGCGCGTGCTTGGCGTGGGTAGCGATTGCCGTCAGGGCGATATCGCCTTTGTCGAAGTGCTCAAGAAAATGGGCGCAAACATTACCATGGGCCCCGACTGGACAGAATGCACCGGCACGGGTGGCAAGCTCAAGAGCCTCGGCGAATTCAACGCCATCGATATTCCCGATGCTGCTATGACGGTTGCGGTTCTTGCCCTGTTTGCCGATGCCCCGATGACCATTAGCGGCATTGCCAGCTGGCGTGTCAAGGAAACGGACCGTATTGCGGCCATGGCGGCAGAACTCCGCAAAGTGGGCGCCGAAGTCCGCGAATCGAACGATTCCATTACGATTACGCCGCCGGAACACTTGCAGCCTGCAACCATTGAAACCTATAACGACCACCGCATGGCCATGTGCTTTAGCCTGGTCGCCTTGGGTGGCGTGCCAATCAAGATTATGGACCCGGCTTGCATTAATAAGACTTATCCGCGCTACTTTGAAGATTTTTTGAGAATTGCTCAATAGTCAATTTTTATCTTAGAGAAGGATGATGTTTAAGCGTATTTATAGCATAGCCTTGTTTTTGAGCCTCGCTCTGTGCGGAGCCATGCAGGCGTATGCGATTCCGGAACTGCGTGCTATGCCGACACCTCCGGATACGCTGGTGCTGTGGGTGATGGACCAGGATATTAACGCCGGGTCTGCGCTCCAGAAACTCATGAAAAAGTATACGCGCCAAAGCGGAATTCCAGTCAAGATTCGATTTGTGGACTGGGGGGCTGCTTTTGACGAACTCAACAAGACGCTTGTGAACGAAGCGGGCGAAGGCACCGACTACCCAGATGTATTACAGCTGGGCTCGACTTGGGTGCCCTACTTTGCCAAGGCGGGTTTGATTAAGCCTGTCACCGAATTGTTAGACGCTGTCGATACAAGTCGCTTTTATCCGGAAGCAATGAAGTCTACCCATATCGGGCGCGATTCCGTGGTATATGCGGTTCCGTGGTTTTTGGATATCCGTGGATTCTTTGCGAATGAACGCATTTGGCTTGAACTAGGACTCCACGATACTGAAATCGAAACGTACCCGAAGTTTTATGGTGTGCTTCGTGCCGTTTCTGAAGCCAAGGTCGTTAATGGCTTAGGTGTCGAAGTGGTGCCGCTTGAATTTGGTGTCAAGGAAGACTGGACCGGCTACCAGCAGATGTCTCCGTTCCTTTGGAATTTCGGTGGCGATTTCGTGACCGAGGTCGATAGCGGTTACCGCAGCGCTTTGGCCGATCCGTTGACGCTTAAGGGACTTCACCATTACTTAAAGCTGCTGCGTGACCAGGAACTTTCTCCGAATAACTTGAAAGAAAATTCGGCTCAAAGTGCAGACCGTTTTGTGCGTGCTGAACAGTTGATGATTTTTGGAACGTCAGAACTGATTCGTAAGATTGAATTCGATACCGACTTGGGCGGCCTGATGGATAGCCCGCTTGCCAAAGACGGAATTATGACGATAAAAGGTCCGTCTGGCCCTTCTGGAAACTTCTCGTTTGTAGGCGGAAGCCATTTGACTCTTCCCAAGAACAGTAATCCTATCAAGCGCCATTATGCGCAAGATTTGTTCCTGTTCATGCTCCGCGCCGACAATATTGATTTCTATTCCAGACAGTGTGGCTTTATTCCGCCCGACAAGAGCTTGATTCGAATCTGGATGCAGGATCAGCGCTATAATCACTTGATTGAAGGCCTTGAAAATCATGGCCGTAGCTGCCAGAATATTCCGGAATGGAGTGAAATCGAAATGGCGGTGAACCGCATGGTGTCTGCAATTGCAGAATGCCTGCTCAAGAATGGGCCTGATGTAGACGACGAAATTACCCGCTTGGTGTTTGAAACGCATCAGAAAATAGACCGCATTCTGGGTTACGAAAATAGCGAAAATGCATCGGCGGTAAAAGAACGTATCCGCAATGCTTTGACACAGCCTATCGATGAAGCCAAGTACGAAAAGGGTTTCGGTTCGTTCAAGAAAGAATCTGGATTTAGCTTGCGATTGATTGTGGTTTGTTCTCTTGGCGGTGTCGCGATTGTCCTTTTGTTGGTATTCTCGATTCGCCGGTTCCGCAAGCGCTAAATTTATGCGAAAGATTTTTGCTTTAATTTGTTTATTCTCGACTATTGCTCTTGCCAATTTTAAATTGGATTCATTTCAGGTGTACGTGGATTCGGAAGTGCCTGGCGCCCGCTATGGCCTTTCGATTCGTTCCGTTAAAACCGGAGTTGAACTGGGTAATATTCGCGGTTCTGAAAAGTTTACGCCTGCCAGTACTCTCAAGACTTTGACGACTGCTGCTGCCGTTCATTACTTGCCGCTCGATTATGAGCCCAAGACCGAAGTTTCGCTCAACGGCAGCGTGCGTAAAAAGACTTTTGTCGGAACCATTAACGTTCGCGGTGCTGGCGATCCGAATTTTTCAGGCCGCTACTATGCTGACCCGTTCCATATTTTGAATGCGATGGCCGATTCTATTCGCGCCTTGGGTGTGGATTCCGTTGCCGGCAAAATCAGCCTGGATTCCAGCTATTACAAGGGCCCGTGGCGTGCCGAACACTGGCGCAAGAATTTCTATGACGCTTGGTACGGCGCCGAAATTGCACCGCTTGGATTCAACGACAATTGCACCATGATTCGCTTTAAGCCGGGCTTGAAAGTGGGCGACCCTGCTCGTGCCGAAATCCTGCCCGATGTGGGCTATGTCGTGCTGAAGAATGAAATGGTGACGGTGCCGGGCAAAAAGCGCAAGTGGACTTGGGCCCTCGATTCTGCAAAGCCCGAAATTACGATTGGTGGAGCCATCGGCATCGGCGTAGATTCTAGCCAGCTCGTGCTACCGGTGCGCAATCCGATCGCCTACTTTAAGGCAGCCCTTATTTATGCCCTCAAGGAACGCGGCGTTGCCTTTACTGAAAAGCAAGATGTTCCTGCCGGAATCCAGATTGCTTCTTACACTTATTCGGCGGCGCCTTTCCTGAGTATTCTCGACGAAATCAATCAGCGCAGCCAGAACTTGCATGCCGAAACAATCTTCCGCAATCTGGGTGCCCAAAAGACGGGCGTGGGTAGCGTTGAAAGCGGTCGCGCTACAGAAATGAAATTCCTCGCCGAGATGGGAATTGACTCTACCGATTTTGAAGTTTGGGACGGTTGCGGCCTTTCGCCTAAGAACAAGGTGAAGCCTTCTACTGAAACCAAGTTGCTTGCTAAGATGGCTCGCCACCCGAAGGGTAGCTTCTACATCAATAGCTTTGCGGGCCCGGGAATTGGAACCGGCGGCAAGCGCATGCTTGATTTGCCGTACCCTTGGCTCACTCGATTCAAGACAGGCTTTATCGGTGAAGTGCACGGCTTGGTCGGTTACATTTATACGCTCGATGGCGACACGCTTGCGGTAGCCATGTACCTTAACGAAACAGGCCGAAATCCGGATGCGCAGTTGAAAGATGTTCTGGATACTTTGTGGAGCCGCCTTGTGTATCGAGCAAACGACAACTATGCTTCGTTCATGAAAATGAAGCAGATGTGGCTTGGCGCTCAGAATGTGGCTGGCTTGACTGCAAGGCTTGAATATTTCTCTCGCCTCATGAAGGGGACTCCTTACAAGCTTGGCCCTATGGGTGAAAGCTATCTGGATTCTATCGAAAACAAACCGATTGTCTATATGGATTCGGTTGACTGCGTTACGTATCTGGAACATGTGCTTGCGATGGCGCTTGCGCCTAACGAAAATGAAATTGCAAACACGCTCCAAAAGATTCGCTATAAGGGCGGAAAAATCAGCTTTGTGAATCGCAAGCATTACCTGATTGCTGACTGGGTTGGCGAAGGCAAGTATGCCCGCCCCATGCAGGTCCCGGGCGATACCATTGTTAAGCGCACCTTGGCTAGACAAGATTTCTTCAAGGCGAAAAAGATTAAGTACGACACGCCGGATTCTCCGATGGATTTGCGCTACTTGCCGTACAATCGCGCGCTAGAACTTGCGTCTAAGCCTTACGAAGGCCCGCTTATGGTGACAGGCGTTGCCTTTGTTGCGAACGTGGATAACTTGGACGCTACGCATACAGGCTTCGTGATTTTCCGCAACGGCGAACTTCCGAAACTGCGCCACGCCGCCTTCAAAAAACATGTGGTCGAGCTGTCGCTCAAGGATTACTTGATTAGCCGTAATAAGAATAAGCTTCCGGGAATCACGCTGTTCGAATTCCTGAAGCAATAGGATTTATTCCCCAAGATCGAATGCCAGAATCGCGACGAGTTCGTGCTCGCCGCCTTCATTGCCTTCTGCATTCTGACTTTTCTCGAACAAAGTCCATGCATCTGGCATCCAGCCGTAGGCTGCCATCGTGAGTTCCTTGCCAATGGCAATTTCGGCGGCTTCCACTTCTTCCCAGCGCACGGGGCCTGCGGGCGCCTTGTAGTAGCGCAACATTCCGAGAGCTTCCATCGATTCAGGATAATTGTCCACCAGCTGGTAAACGCAATCCTTGTAGCTTTCGCCCTTCAGGCGAATCACACGGTAAAGTCGCTTGTGGCCCAGGAATTTAGAAAGGTCGCCGTGGTGAACGTCAATTTTGGAACCTTGCCCAAAAAACGTCATGAGCTCGCGGAATATTTCCGAATCCTCTTCCATAAACGGGGAGAGTTTTTTAATCAAGGCATTAACTTCGTTTGCGAGCATGTTTAAATAATAGATATTTTTTATCTTTTTACCTGAATAAAAAAGAGGCTTCAAAATGAAAAACGTAGTTCTTCTCGGTGCAACCGGTTCTATCGGTACTTCTAGCGTCGATGTCATTCACCAGCATTCCGACATTTTCAATCTTTACGCTGTCGCAGCAAACAGCAGCGTGGCAAAGGTTGCCGAAATCGTGCGCAAGTACAAGGTGGAACGCGTGTGCATGTTCAACGAAGCTGCTGCCAAGGAACTTGAAAAAGAACTCGGCATGAAGGTGCTCGCTGGCATGGAAGGCCTTTGCGAACTCGCTGCCGACCCGAAGGCTGACATCATCATCAACTCTCTGATGGGTGCTGTGGGCTGCCTTCCGACCATTACCGCTATTGAACACGGCAAGCATGTGGCTCTCGCCAACAAAGAAACCATGGTCATGGCTGGCCCCGTGATTTGGGACAAACTTGCTGAAAATCCGAAGTCCTTCATTACGCCGATTGACTCTGAACATAGCGCCATCTTCCAGTGCCTCGAAGGCGGCAAGCGCGAACACGAAGTGGAATTCCTCGAAATCACTGCTTCGGGTGGTCCTTTCCGCGAATGGCCCATTGAAAAGTTTGAAAACATCACCGTGGCCGATGCCTTGAATCACCCGGTGTGGAGCATGGGTAAAAAGATTACCATTGACTCTGCTTCCATGATGAACAAGGGTCTTGAAGTTCTCGAAGCTCACTTCTTGTTCCACATTCCGTACGACCAGATTAAGGTGGTGGTTCACCCGCAGTCCATGGTGCATTCGCTGGTGCAGTTCCGCGACGGTTCCCTGATGGCCCAGCTCGGTGCTCCCGACATGCGCATTCCGATTCAGGTGGCGCTCACGTGGCCCGACCGTCTCAAGCTCGATACTAAGCGCATCGATCTGCCGACCCTTGCAAAGCTTACCTTCTTTGAACCGGACTTCAACAAGTTCCGTTGCCTCGCCCTCGCCTTCGAAGCTGGCCGCCGTGGCGGTATTGTGCCGGCAATGATGAATGCCGCAAACGAAGTGCTCGTGGATACCTTCCTCAAGGGCAACCTCAAGTTCACCGACATCCCGCGCCATGTGGAAACCATTATGGCCGGTGCCCCGAACGTGACCGGTCACCTGACGCTTGACCAGGTTCTCGAAGCCGACGCCGAAGCCCGCCGCCTGACGCTCGACCTGATTAAGTAAGTTGTAATCTTGTACAACAGAATCTTTAGCCGCCTTGTAATAAGGCGGTTTTTTTTGATTATATTATTTTATAGGCATTTTGCCTGTTTGGAAAAGGATTGAGTATGAGAAAAATGATAGCGGCGTCATGCCTAGCTGTTGCTGTTTCGGTATTTGCCCAGGGCTTTGGCGGCCAGCAGACTAGTGGAAAAATCGAATATTCCGAAAAGTTCGCTGATCTGAACTACGCGGGCGACGGAAAAGTCTACCACAACATGGATATCTACCTCCCGAAGGAGAAAAAGGATAGTTACCCGGTGGTAATCCATACCTACGGGAGCGCCTGGAGCATGAACAATCAAAAGGGTTCTGCCGACTTGAATACGATTTGTGCGGCCCTTACCAAGGCGGGCTATGCGGTCGTTACCCCGAATCACCGTTCTGCAAGCGATGCCATTTATCCGGCGCAGTTGCATGATCTTAAGGCCGTAGTGCGCTTTATTCGTGGTAATGCAGCGAAATACAAAATCGATACATCGTTTATCGCTATGTCCGGATTTTCGTCGGGCGGACATCTCTCCAGTTTGGTCGCTACAACCTGTGGCTTGAAAGAAGGCAAGTCCGGTTCTGTAACGGTGGACTTGGTGGGCTCCCTAGGGGAGTTCACCAAGTTCAGTAGCTGTATCGATGCGGCGTCGCTTTGGTCTCCTCCGACCGATATTTACACCATGAATCCTATCAATAATTTCATGGGCAGCGGAACTTACGAAGGCGCCTTTATAGGTGCCGAGCGCGAAGGCAACAAGGATAAATGGATGGTGGCGAGTTCGCCGTACTATGCCAGCGAAGACGACCCCCCGGTCATTTTGTTCCATGGAACATCGGACCAAATTGTAAACAAGGAACAGAGCCAGGAACTCTATGATTCTCTGAAAAAGCATAATGTCGTGACGGAACTTGTTTCGGTGTCGGGAGGAACCCATGGCGGCAACGAAATGTATGTTTCCGAGAATTTGGACAAAATGGTAAGTTTTTTTGACAAGGCCCGCGAAGCAAAGGCTGCTGCAGCGATTCTGCCTCCCGACACGACTTGCTGCAAGGATTCTTCCTCCAATGATTCGACGGTTACAGATCCTCCGGCGCGGGTGCTTGCAAGCATGAAGCAATTTGCCCAGGTCGGCCTGATGGGCAACAAACTGGTCGCCTATGGAAGTAGGGACGAGTTCCGTTTTGCCGTTGTCTCTATGAACGGCTCTGTTGCCCGCCGAGGTTCTTTCTATGGTTTCCATGACCTGTCTTCGCTCCCCTCCGGAGCTTATGCCGTGGTCGTGACATTCCCGTCTGGAATACAAAAAAGCCTAAAATTCGTGAAAAAATAACACAATGGGTACACTTGTGTCCAATTTCTAGCGTAAGAAACCACTCTTACGCTTTTTTTGGGGTATATTTGTAGCTACTAATAATTATTAAGGAGTCTGAGATGCTGAAATTTGGCCTAAAACAGTATGTCGGTGTAATACTTTCTCTTACATCGGTAACTTTTGCTGCTACAGCCTATATCAACCAAATTGGTTACCGTGTGGGTGATACCAAGGAATTCGCCTTGGTTGACGGTAACGGCAATGTGGAAATTGCAAATGCGAGTGGAACGACCGTTTTGACGGCAACGCCTTCGGCGGCATCGAATTGGCAGCCCAGTGGCCAAAACGTGCAGTTGGTCGATATCTCGGAATTGAACACTCCGGGTACTTATTCCATTAAGGTTGGCGGCCAGGTGGTTCGCCAGGATCTCAAGATTTCGGGCTCTACGTATGAAGATGTGGTCAAGGCTTCGCTGAAGTGGTACTATTACCAGCGTGCTTCTATGGCCCTCGAAGAAACTTACGCCGGTCAGTGGAAGCGTGCTGCTGGTCATACCAATGCAAGCGTGCAGCTCCATAGCTCTACCGGTGAATCCGGTTCGATCAATTCGACCAAGGGTTGGTACGATGCTGGCGACTACGGTCGCTATATTGTGAACTCCGGTATTACCACTTATACGCTCCTTTCGTTGTACGAACATTTCCCGGAATATTTCAAGACACTCAAGTGGAATATCCCGGCTGATGGAACGCTCCCGGACTTGCTCGCCGAAATCAAGTACAACCTGGACTGGATGCTTACCATGCAGGCTTCTGATGGTGGCGTTTACCACAAGCTGACTTCTCTCGGATTCCCGGGCGATGTCATGCCGGCAGACGATACCGACCCGATTTATGTAATCGGCAAGGGTACTGCTGCAACGTTTGACTTTGCAGGCGTGATGGCTGTGGCTGCCCGTGTGTACAAGCCGTTCGATGCAACTTATGCAAGCAAGTGCTTGGAAGCTGCCAAGAAGGCTTATGCTTGGGGTGCCCAGAATCCGAATAAGGCTTACAGCAACCCGAATGGTGTGCAGACGGGTGAATATGGCGACCGCTGGCTCGGAGACGAAAAGGAATTCGCTTCTACCGAACTTTTCGTGTCTACCGGTGATGCCTCTTACAAGCCGAACAATGCTTCGGGAAATATCCCGAGCTGGGCCGATGTCGGTGGTCTTGCTACCTACGGCATGGCTACGCATGCGACTGAATTAGGCAATCTCGCTCAGGCTGCCAAGGATAGCTTGCTCAAGGTGGCTGATGATTTTGTGAACCGCACCAAGAGTGGTTTCGGTGTCGTAATGGCCAAGGATGACTTTGTGTGGGGCTCTAACGCTGTGGCCGGAAACCAGGGCGTTTGGCTGTTGCACGCTTACTACCTGACTGGCGAAGCCAAGTATTATCAGGCTGCCGTTAAGGTGCTGGACTACCTGCTCGGTAAGAACCCGCTGGATATGTCTTTCTTGACTGGCTTTGGCACCAAGTCTGCCATGAAGCCGCACCACCGCCCGAGTACTTCTGACAAGGTGAAGGATCCTGTTCCGGGAATGATTGTGGGTGGCCCGCAGCCCGGTGGCGAAGACATCGGTTCCGAAACTTGGGAATGCAAGGACTATAGAACCGGATTCCCGGCAACCTCTTATGTCGACAACAACTGCAGCTACGCTTCGAACGAAGTGGCTATCAACTGGAATGCTCCGTTTGCATATCTCGCAGGCGCTATCGAAGCAATCAACCACGGTTACGCTCCGAGCTTTGCCGCTGCAGGCGTTGCCCGTACCGATGCTATCAAACCCGCTGTCGCTCGCAAGGCTCACGTGAAGCAAGGCCCGCAGCTCCGCTTTGTCGACCAGAAGCTCTATGTCGAAATGAACGGCAAGCGCTTCAACCTGAAGGGTCATCAGATTAAGTAGACAGTAGACGGTAGGCAGTAGACAGATGCTGCGCCGAATTTGAATGGCTTGCCCCTGACTTGTTCAGGGGCATTTCCTTTTTCTTCCTACTTCCTACTTCTAACTTCCTACTATATTTGTTTTGAGGTTTTTATGAAAAATCGTTTTGCTATTGCCGCCTTGGCGGGGCTTTCTCTGGGTTGCGCCGCCTTTGCCGCCCAGAATGTCATCAAGGTCGATGACTTGCACCCGGGTATTGTTATCAACAAAGACAACATGATGTCTGCGGACCTTGCTATTTGGAATCCGCCCAGCCGCTATTATGACATGACTTCTGCATTGGTTGATGGCGGCTACACCTTGTTCCGTTTCCCGAATGGCAGCCTTTCGAATGATTACCACTGGAATGGTATCGGTAGCTACGATAGCACAGGTCTCTGGACCGCCGACGAGAACAAGTGGGCACGCGGTTTCTTGGGCGAAACGATTTACCGCGGCACTACCAAGGACAACTACGGCTTTGTGCGCCGCAGTCACCTGGCCGACGGCAATATGGAATCCATGTGGTGGGGTGAAATCTTGGACCCTGTGGACCCGCCTTGGGTCGTGGTGGAATTCCCCGAAAAAATCAATGTTGATTCCTTGCAAATCGATTGGGGGACTCTGCGTCCGAAATCTTTTGAAATAGCCTACTGGACCGAAGACTATGCTGAATATCCGGGTGTGCACCAGGCTCTTGAAAACAAGCTGAAAACTGAGAAGATCGTCAAGGTGAGTGGGGCGACGACGAAATACAAGTCTAAGTTCCGCACCCGCTACGTGGCAATCCGCTTCAAGGCTTCCGATTTGCCGGCCAAGGGTGTGCAGATTCGCGAAATGAAACTCTTCAGTGGCGAAACCGATTTGCTCGGCGGTAACAACTACAAGTTCTATGCCATGTCGACCCGCAACGGCGACAAGGCTCGCACCGATTGGACCGACATCAAGTGGGACTTCGAAGAATTCATGAAGTACATCAAGACGCTCCCGAATGCAAAGGCCGTTATCTGCGTGAATGCGGGCACCGGAACTTCGAAGGAAGCGGCCGCCTGGGTGCGTTATGCGAATAAAGTAAAAGGCTATAACATTAAGCAGTGGCAAATCGGTAACGAACTCGACGGCGAATGGGAAGAATCCGGCCCGATTTCGGCAAGGCATTACGCCGCACGATTCCTGGAATACGCCCGCGCCATGAAGGCGGTCGATTCGACCATCATTTTGCATGGCCCGCTGTTCAGCACGCATAAAATGCAGCAGAAGGGTGCCGGCTTGCTCGATGGCAAGTACTGGATGGAAGAATTCTTGCGCATTGTGGGCGAGGCCGAAAAGAAAGACGGCAAGCGCTATCTCGATGTTGTCGACTTGCATAATTATCCGTACTGGACGCCCAACGAACCGAAACCTGCCGAAATGCTCAAGGCAATGCTCGATGTGGGCCCGAACATGGATACGCTCAACGTGTGGATGAAGCGCCACCTCGAAGGCGAACGCGGCGTGTTCCTCTCGGAATTCAGCACCTGCGTTCAGGGATTCAGCCTGCTCATGGATTACCCGCAGGCCGCCGCCGTGGCAAGCATTTTTGCCCAGCATGCGATGCGCTTCGGTAATCGCTTGC
Source organism: Fibrobacter succinogenes (assembly GCA_902794535.1). Lineage (GTDB taxonomy): Bacteria > Fibrobacterota > Fibrobacteria > Fibrobacterales > Fibrobacteraceae > Fibrobacter > Fibrobacter succinogenes_O. Next base: position 24,337 of record CADBHQ010000020.1, read on the forward strand.
AAGTGCTCCCGTGGGATGCTTTCGGCAACCTGATGAAGGCTCCCGATGACACTTGGGGTACCATCAGTATGACGGCTCTTGCAAAAGAAGGCTCCTGGAATCATTGGAAGTCTCTGGAGCCGACGGCGGAATACTACGGCCTTTATATGACTTTCAAGGATTTCTTGGAAGATGGCTATGCCGTGCTCCCGGTAGAGGCAACTTCGCCGGATGTAGAAGCTTATGCAATTGGCAAGGGTGATTCTGCCCGCGTGATGATTGTGAACTTGTCGGAAGTTCCGCAGGTGGTGCAGATTGACCGCGCAAGCGTCAAGGGCAATTCTAAAGAAGTCGGCAAGGGTGATTTGGTGCGCACGCAGGTCGAAATCTTTGGCGAAGATCAGTTCAAGTGGGTGGGCACTACGCAGAAGGCGTATCCGTACCCGAAAATGGGCCCGAGCGGCCGCCGCATTAACCCGAGCAAGAGCAAGGACATTACGGTGCCGCCGTTTGGTCTCGCTGTCGTGCAAATCAACCCGAAGGTGGTGGGCTTGAGCGAAGCGACTAAGGACAAGGCTGCAAAGCCTGTGATTCTTGCGGCAGCACTCGAAAAGAAGGTGCTCATGGCGGGTGATACCATCGACTTGTTCGTGACGGCAACCCAGCCGAATGGCCAGCTGACAAATGGCTCCGTGAATATCGGCAACTGGGGCAAGCGCGGTCTGTTGATGCAGTCGGTGACTCCCGATGACGGCAAGTGGAATGCTTCTATCGAAAGTTTCCATGTGCAGATTCCGATTCCCGAAGACATGTACCCTGCCGCTCGTACGATTCATGTGGTGGTTCAGGGCCTTGGCGGTAAAGTGACGGTGCTTGAAATTCCGTTCCGCATTCGTGGCGCCTACCGTACCACACACGTGATGCAGAATTTTGATAACGGCCTCGATGCTGTCGACTGGTTCCCGGTGGCAAATGGCGACAACGCTACGACCATTGGCGCGAAGGTCTTTAACGGAGCGCCTCCGCACGGTGGCTTTATCCGCCACGACTTTATGATCGAGCAGCCGCCTACGCAGGGCTGGCCGAACTTTGCGGGCGCCTACTACGTGATTCCCGAAGAAGTTCACAATTCCGTGGGTATCGTGTTTGATTACGCCACAAACCATAGCAATCCCGATGGCTATTTCGAAGTGCAAATCGCAAGCAATCAAGTGCAGGATTACGACGAATTCATGGTGCGCCTCAAGAACACTCGCGGTTCCTGGATGCGTGACACGCTCATCTGGGAAAATATGAAACAGGAAGGCTGGGGCAAGACTATTCCGCAGCTCGACCCGAAGCAAATCAAGAACTTCTCTTGGCGTGCCCGCCACAGCGGCACGGGTTACATTAGCCTCGACAACATTTACCTGTTGCAGGAAGACGGTACCGAAGTCCCGATGCCCCGCGGCCTCCGCCGGTTGAGATAATTGAATCCTCGGGTTGGGAATACTGCTCGATACAATTGATACATTGTTGCCTGTAAACGCGCTTTTGTAGGACCGTTTGCAGGCTTTTTTCTTTATATTACTCTCGCACGCGCGTTGGTGACGCGTTTTCTCGAAAGAGAGGGATGTTGTGGAATACAAATTTTTTGCTTTAGTCGCAGTTTCTGCGTCTGTTTTGGCGTCTTCGGCCTTTGCCGCTAACGCTTACATTAACCAGGTGGGTTTCCGCCCTTCCGATCCCAAGGAATTTTCGCTTGTCGGAGCCTCTGGCAATGTTGAAATCCAGGATGCCTCTGGCAAGACTGTGCTTACGGTAACGCCTGGCGCCGCCTCGTTCTGGGATGCAAGCGGCCAGAATGTACAGCTGGTCGATATTTCCAAATTGACCGCCGAGGGCAAGTACAGCATTAAGGTGGGCGGCCAGACACTTCGCCAAGATCTGGTGGTCAAGAACAATACCTTTGCCGACGTTTACAAGGCTGCTATCAAGTGGTTCTATTACCAGCGCGCCTCTATGGCTCTCGAAAGTGCATACGCGGGCAAGTGGGCTCGTGCTGCAGGCCATACGAATGCGACTGTCGAACTTCATAATTCTACGGGCGCTTCGGGCACAATTACTTCGAGCAAGGGCTGGTACGATGCCGGCGATTATGGTCGCTATATCGTGAATTCGGGCATTACCACCTACACGCTCCTTTCTCTTTACGAACATTTCCCGGAATTTTTCAAGACGGCCAAGTGGAATATTCCTGCCGATGGAACTTTGCCGGATTTGCTCGCCGAAATCAAGTACAATTTGGACTGGATGCTTACTATGCATGCCAATGACGGTAGCGTTTATCACAAGCTTACCTCTCTTGCTTTCCCGGGCGATGTGATGCCTGCGCAAGACAATGCAAAACTTTATGTTATCGGTAAGAGTGCCGAAGCCGCACTTGACTTTGCCGGTGTGATGGCAGTTGCTGCGCGCGTGTACAAGCCGTTTGATTCCAATTACGCCGCCAAGTGCCTTGATGCAGCCAAGAAGGCTTATAGCTGGGGCTCTTCGAATATGAGCTACCACTTTACCGCAAACCCCTCCGACGTTTCCACGGGAGCCTACGAAGGCACGAATGCGAATGACGAAAAACTCTTCGCGGCAACCGAACTTGCAATCACTACGGGTGACAATTCCTACAAGCAGAGCGGTTCTTCGGAATATGTGTCGTACTGGGGCGACCTTTCGGGCGTTGCCACTTATGGCAAGGCGACGCATGCATCTGTGTTTGGCGATGCAAACGAAGCCAAACAGAAAATCTTGGGCACTGCAGATGGTTTCGTGAACCGTACCAAGTCGGGCTTTGGCGTGGTGATGGCGAAAGATGACTTTGTGTGGGGCTCCAACGCCGTGGCCTCCAATCAGGGCGTATGGCTTTTGCATGCCTATTACCTCACCGGCGACGAAAAGTATTACACCGCGGCGCTCAAGGTGCTTGATTACTTGCTCGGCAAGAATCCGCTTGACATGTCATTTGTTACAGGTTACGGCACGAAGTCTCCCAAGATGCCGCACCACCGCCCGAGTACTTCGGACAACGTAGAAGATCCGATTCCGGGTATGCTTGTGGGTGGCCCGCAGCCCGGTGGCGAAGACGTTGGCTCTGCTGCCGAATGGAAGTGCGCCGATTACAGAACTGGCAATGCGGCGACCGCTTATACCGATCAGCGTTGCAGCTATGCAACCAACGAAGTGGCTATCAACTGGAACGCTCCTTTTGCTTACCTCGCTGGTGCCCTTGAAGCTCTGAACGCCGGTTATGCTCCCTCGTTTGCGGCAAATGGCGTTGCCAGAAAGTCTACTGTTGTCTCGTCGAGTTCTTCGATTGCATCGTCTAGTTCTCAGGTGGTTTCCAGCTCTTCTGTCGCTCCGGCATCTAGCTCGTCTGAACAAAAATCCAGCTCTTCGCAGTCGCTCGCTTCGAGTTCTTCGCAGTGGAATCCGTGGGTCTCTAGCAGTTCTGCGATCACGGCAATTCGCGAAACTTTGCCCGCCCGCATGCAGAACAATGCTGCCCCGCGCATTCGCCAGAATGGTCATAAGCTCTATGTCGAAAAGAACGGCAAACGCTTCGACCTTCTCGGCAACAGCGTCCGTTAATCGGCGTTTTTGTAACACTCGTACTCCTAAATGCCATGCAGACCTTGGTCTGCATTGGCATTTTTCTATATTGAGCGACAATGGAATCGATTTTCAGTAATGTCTTGATGTTTGTGCTCGGCCTGTTGGGCTTGAGTTTCTTGGTGACCATTCACGAACTGGGCCACTTCTTGGTGGCTAAATGGAATAACGTCAAGGTCAATACATTCAGTATCGGTTTTGGCAAGAAATTGATTCGCTACCGTCACGGAGAAACGGAGTACTGCATTTCGGCAATTCCGTTCGGTGGTTACGTGGCCATGGCGGGCGAAAATCCGGACACGCTCAAAGAAGGCCAAGTCCCAGGTGAACGTGATTTTGTGGCAAAGTCGGTGGGCGCTCGCGCAGCCATTGCTTTTGCGGGCCCGTTCATCAATATTGTATTTGCCTTTATCCTGTTGATGGTTCTTTATATGGTCGGCGTCGAAGAGCCGGCAACGAACGACTTGATCGTGGGCTTTGTTGCCAAAGATTCTCCGGCCGTAACCGCTGGCATTCAGCCGGGCGACACCATCACCGAAATCAACGGCAAACCCACTCAGGGCTGGGATGATTTCCGCGAACAGATTGGCGTGAGCCTCGGCGCAAGCGTGCCGCTTACAGTACACCGCGGCGGCGAACCGTTAACGATTACGGTTGTCCCCGAAGAACTCATTATTCCGGCACAAGATTCTACCGGCTCCGAAATTGCAATGGGTATCGGTGATATCGGTATTTACCCGCGCAACCGCGTGATTGTGCGCTTGCCGCCGATGGCGGGCTCTGCAGCCGAAAAGGCGGGCCTTGCCGTGGGCGATACCATCTTTGAAATTAACGGCGAACATATTTCCCGCTACGAAGAAGTCGTGCGCATTATCGACGGTAGCAAGGGCGAACCCGTGAACATCACCGTTATCCGTAACGGCGATACACTCACTAATTCGCTCACGCCTGTTTACAACGAAGATTACAAGCGTTATATGGTCGGCATTCAGATGGGCTACGTGCTCTTCCGCGAAACCAAGATTGTGCGCCGCGGCCCTGTCGAAGCCTTTACGAAAACTTGTGCGACCAGCTGGAAAATGACCACGAGCATCTTCCGCTATTTCAAGCGCATGTTCCAAGGCCATGTCAAGGTCGATGCCTTCTCGGGCCCGGTCTCGATTGTCGCTGTCATGGGTAACGTGTGGATGAGCGGCTTCCAGGACTTTTTGATGTTGCTCGCCCTCATCAGTATTAACTTGGGCGTCATGAACTTGCTCCCGCTCGCCATTACCGACGGTGGCTTGCTCATGTTCCTCGGCATTGAAAAGCTGCGCGGCAAACCGCTTTCGACCAAGACGCAGACCGTTATTCAGAACGTCGCGGCTGCGTTCTTCATTAGCTTCTTCGTGTTTATCACGATTCTAGACTTTAGCAAGCTCTCGCTGTTCTTGAAGTGACAAAAAACTCTATCATCATTTACGGGAGCCGTTACGGCTCGACAAAGCGCTACGCTGAACGCCTCGCTGAAATTACGGGGATTCAGACCGTATTCTTCAAGGATGTGAAAAGCGTTGCCGGCTATGACCGCATCGTCTATCTGGGCGCTCTTTGCGCAGGCGGTGTCATGGGCATCAAGAAAACGGTTTGCGGCCTCTCCGCAAGTCAGGAATTGTTTGTCGCGACTGTCGGTCTCGCCGACCCGACCGATGCCGAAAACGTCAACCACATCAGGGGCTGCCTAAAGAAGCAGGTTCCCGCATCGCATTACGACGAAAGTAAAATCTTCCACCTTCGCGGTGCAATCGATTACAGTAAACTCGGCCTGAAACATCGAATCATGATGAAACTCTTGTATTCGAAGGTTGTGAAAATCCCCGAAGCAGAGCGTGACGCCGAAGTCCGTGCCCTCATCGCCACCTACGGCAAGCAAGTGGACTTCGTGAATCTTGATACCTTAGAACCGCTTGTGAAGGCGCTGTAGAACAAACCATAAAGTGACACTTTTCAAAACTTTGGGTGTTATATGGGGAAAAGGAGTGTGAAAAGTGACTTTAGTGTTGAATACGCTGGAATCGGGTGATTGCTCGGAGCAAATTAAAGCGCTGCTCGCAGGCAAAGACGAAAATATTGAAATCGTCAACACTGCCGACATGAAAATTGCACATTGCATGGGCTGCAATATGTGCTGGCTCAAGACTCCAGGTGTTTGCGCTATCAGGGATGACTACGAAATCATTCTCAAAAAATTGGTCGCTGCCGAAAACCTCTGGATAGTGACAGATACGAAATTTGGATTTGTCGACTACCGCGGCAAGCGAGTCTTGGACCGTGTTGTGCCCATGCTGAATATGTATATCGAATTTCGCGATGGTTGGGAACGCCATCAACTGCGCTACCATCCTCTGAATTTCGGCGTCATTTACAAAGGCGATGGTAATCAGGAATTACTTGAAGAATGGAGCATGCGGGTCGCGAGAAATTTGGCAGGGCATTCGCTAGGCGTCATCGCGCTAGACAAAAACAAGGTTCACGAAAGTGCTGCTTCGGAAACTGTCACGGCTCCGGTCGAAAATTCTGCTATGGAAGCCGCTGCGCCCGTGAAGCATGTTCTGATTCTCAATGGAAGTCCGCGCGTCAAAAAGAACAGTAACACGAATAAGATTATAGATGCCTTTGGCGAAGGGCTGCAACAAGCGGGAACTTGCTACGATGTTTACTCCTTGTCAAACCGTTCTGAATGGGACGCAGCCCGCGAGGCGTTCATGACAAGCGACAATATCATTATCGCCATGCCGCTCTTTGTAGAATGTCTGCCGAGCCTATTGCTCGAATTTTTGAACACGCTCCCTACAGAACGAAAACAGTCCGCACAAATCTCGTTCATCCTTCACGGCGGATTTGACGAAGGCCATCAGCTGCGCCTCGGCGAAAAGTTCTTGCAGTTGCTCCCGGCTCAGTTCGGCTGCTCTTGTGGCGGCGTTCTAGTGAAAGGCGGCAGTTTCTTGCTCCGCAACCGCGAAAACAGCTACATTAAAAAGATGACCGACAAGATGCTCGCCTCTTACATGACCATGGGGCTGTCTTTTGCTCAAAACGGCAACTTCATGACGCCCGAAGCAAAGAAATTCACAGGTCCCGAAAAGAATCCCTGGATTGGCCTGCTACTGTTCAATCTCATTTTCAAGCGCATCGTCAGAAAGAACTTTGAACGAATCGCACAAGAATGGGGTTGCACAGAACCGCTGGACAGCAAGCCGTATTAAAGCAATAAAAAGATTACGACTCAGAGTAAAAAAATATATATTAGGAATATGCCCATTAAGGAGGAAGGGGAACATGAAGAAAAAAATATTGACGGCAATCGGGGGCTTATTCTGCCTTGCAGCACTCTTTTCGGCTTGCTCTGATGACAACTCCAGCGCTCCTTCGGTTACCCGCGAGGATCCCGAAATAACGACGCCCGATACAACATCTTCGTCAAGTGAAGGCTCTGAGCCCACGTCAAGCGCCGTTCCTGCATCAAGTGAAGATGCCATTCCGCAGTCAAGTGAATTTCTGGAATCATCTTCGTCGAAAGTCTTCTTGCCTTCAAGTAGTTCCTGGTATGATGGCAACAACTATAATCCCGGAGCCTGTTGTCCGGATACGATCTACATAGAAGACGGCAAGGAGAGAGTTCATAAGTCCGCGGAAGGCGTGTGCCCTCCGCCAAGCATCATCACCATCACCTGCGTGCCGCCCGTTCGAGTCAACAGGGATTCTATCAAAGCGGCCGAGGCAAATCAGAAGGTCTCGTCCATTCGGACTGAAGAATGTCTGTCGTTACTAGATTTACTGAAAATGGGTTTTTCGGATGGTGTTAGAAATGCCAAGTTGATGGATTATGGTGGCAAGATCCTCACGATAGAATTCTGGAAAATTGATTATTGTTCTATTGATGCCGATTTGTCGTATGAACTTTCTGGTGACACGTTGTCTGCGACTCTTGCCGAAGTTCGTTCGGCGGAGGAATGCGACTGTTTTAGCCTGCACCAAATCGATATTCCAGACACATTACGAAATTTCACGTATTTCAAATTTGAAGACCAAGTTTTCGGCCTTCAGTAAGGTTAATTGACGAAAATAGTGCAAAAAGGCCTTGACAAAGTTTCTTAAATAGTGTACATTTGTGCATATACAACTAATAAAGGAGAACTTATGGAAATGAAATTTTGTCAGAGCTGCGGAATGCCGCTCACACCGGAAATCTTGGGCTCCAACGCCGACGGCAGCAAGAACGAAGAATACTGCATCTACTGCTATAAGGACGGCGCATTCACCGGCGACTTCAACATGGAACAGATGGTCGAATTCTGCTCGCAGTTCGTCGAAGAATTCAACAAGAACACCGGCAAGAACCTCACCCGCGAAGAGTACAAAGTGGAGCTGCGCAAGTATTTCCCGACGCTCAAACGCTGGAAATCAAGCGACGCCGAACTCCCGCACGCCAATTCGCCTATCAAGCAAAAGTTGATTGAAGAAGTCAACGCGCTGAACATCAAGGATATGCCGACCATCGACAACCTCTTTGTTCTGCAGGGTTCGTTCATCAATCAGGAATACAAAATCAACGGCAACAGCATCAAGCTCTTGGATGATAACGCAAGCTACTGGGGCAACCAAGTCGAAAAGAAAGGTGCCGCAGGCCGCTGCTACGGAATCGCCTGCGACGAACGCTATATTCTCGTGAGCGAATACGGCAAGAACGGTGCTGATGCCGAAATCGTCGTATTCAAGAAACGGTAGCGAATGGGCGCGAAAGTCGCCCTGCTTGAATTTGGAAAGGTAAGAAATAGCTATTTTTTATAAGAAAGGAAACTTCTTATGAATAAATGGGCTAGGAATTTTGCGAGTGCAATTTCAGTAATGAGTTGTGCTTTCGTACTCGGCTGTGGTGATGATTCGTCCGGTTCTAATTTCGATCCTAAAATGCAGATCGCGTTTTCTATGGAAGAACTCGGGGATTGCGGAAAAGGACAGGAAGGCGATTCGGTCTATGTCTACGATGAAGACATCTACGTGACATGCAAGGATGGCTTCTGGATGATGTTCGAATTTACTGAAGAAGACCAGGACCCACCAGAAGAAAAAAGCTCCGGCAGTAAAGACAACGGTTCGAGCGGTAGCGAAACGAAGTCAAGCTCCAGTACGCCATCGACGAGTTCGGGGAACGAAAAATCCTCGTCTAGCCAGATTACAACCTCGCTGAACTTGTACGTCGCCGCAGATGATACCTTGATATCCTTAAGGTACCTGCAAGATTGCAACAGCAGTCATGAGGGAAAATTCGTGTTTGTCGCTTCGTTGAATGGCTACTTGCGTTGCCATGACGAACACTGGGAAGAGTTCGTGCCCACCTTGGATGATGCTCCGAAATCTTCGGCTTCGATGAACGATCCGCGCGCCGGTAAGTCGGATTTGTCGAACTTTTTCGAGATGGATTCCTTGACTATTTACAGTAGCAGCGCCCAGTATTCCTCCGAATACGATACGACCATGGCGAATGCCGAAAGAGTCCTGGGCTTGTGTGCCGGCGATAATCTTGGCAAGGTCGCTCTGGACAGCGAAAAGGTAATCAGAGTTTCGCGCAGCGACCTGTACTATTGCCTGAAGGGTGTGTGGATTCCGGTATTGGCCGAAAATGCCGATACTTACGGTTTTGGAACCGCAACGAACGGCACCTTCAAGGAAGGCCTGATGGGAACTCCTCAAAAGTCCATGTCGGCATACTGCGACAAGGCGTTTTCCAACATCACGCACGGGGTATATGTCTATGACAACAAGTGGAGACTGGCCGATTCAACCGAACTCTGCTTCAACAAGATGTGCTCCGCTGCAAATATTGGAGAATTAGCATACCTCGAAGATATCCCGTTCACATGCCGCGAAAAGAACAGGTGGTCCCTCTCTAACATGTATGAGCTTCCTGTAGAAAAACACTTCAACAAGAATGTTTCTTACGGAACCTTGATAGATGAACGTGACGGACAGACATACAAGACGGTGCAGATTGGTGATTATGAATGGATGGCGGAGAACTTGAACTATGCGGGGGTGGATTCCGATGTGGGCGTGTGCTACAATCAGGATCCGAAAAATTGTGCCATTGCCGGTCGCATGTATACTTGGCTAGAAGCCATGCGGTTGTCTGCGACTTACAGGAGCACCATATTCAAGGATACTTTGGATTGGCAGGGAATCTGCCCTGTGGGTTGGAGAATCCCCCTATCTTCCGAGTGGGATTTGTTCTCGAAAGCCGGAAAAAATTCCTTGGCTGAATGCACCTGGGTTTCCGATGTCGACGTCTATAAGAATATAGGACAGTTCAATGAAGATGGGATGACGATTCTCCCGACAGCGCCTGGAACAACTTATCATCAGGCCTACTTCTGGTCTACAACGAATAGAGCGTATGAGGCATACGAGGGATCTTTCCGCGTGGGAAGATCTTATGTCAGTTATTATATAAAAACTAGTGCCATTGCAGTGCGCTGCATCAGAAGTGTAGGGGGTAATGACTGATGAAGACTTTAACGAAAATCCCGTTAGTTCTGGCTGCGTTTTCTGGAATGGCCTTCTGGTGTTGCGGCGGCGATAGCTCTTATGCCGATATGTATCAAGGTGAGGGCGTTTATACAAAGAGCATGGAAGACTTGGAAGCGTACGGATGTGACAATTCCAAGGAAGGTGTCATTGTTTACCTGTCCGAAGAAAACGAGACCGTCATTTGCACCAAGGGAAAGTGGACTGTCTATCAGGATTGGCTGGATAAGCATCCCCAATCTTCGAGTTCGAATAAAAAATCGAGTTCAAGTACAAAATCAAGCTCGAGTGCCAAGTCGAGTTCCAGTTCGAACCGGTATTCTTCTAGCGTCAATATCGATAGCCTTGGCTCGGTTTCAGGTTTGTCGGATTTGCCCGAGTGTGATTCCTCGATCAACAAGGCGGCCGTTTATGTCAAAGCCTTGGATCGGACTCTGAAGTGTTTCTCGAAAATCGGCTGGATCGAAAGCGAATTTAACGCCGTATTGGATACTTCGCGCTGGGATGAAGCTCCCAAAGAAGATTGCGAACTCGAAGGAGATGAGTACTACAATTACAGCGTGAAGATTCGCTATGTCTGCAAGGACTTGAAATGGATCCCCTATAGCGACTGGGCCCTTGGCTCTTTCCCGGAATCACCTGAAATCCCGTCTTGGGATTCTACGATATTGGATCACGAACTAGAACACATCATAACGGATCGTCGCGATTCTGCGTTTGGAGAGTGTACTGCTGGCCGCGAAGGTGAATTCATCTTGAACGAAACCCTGGGGTATTCCAAGAACGGTTATTACCAGTGCAGCGAAGGGCATTGGTACATCGTTCCCGATTCCGTTGCCGATACTATTGGTCTTAAGCCCATTGGTGAAGGGTCGTTTGCTATAGCGAGATTCACTAGGGACTCCTCTGGATGGGATAGGCCTAAGTTGCCCGATCAATGCATTGTGAAGGGTGAGCCGGAAGCTGCCTACTATGTCTACGACGGGGGCGCATGGCGTAGAGCCTCGTATTACGAAATTTGCGAACTTCATCCTTGCCTCAAGGCGAACGAGGGAGATACATACAACCTGTTCGGTTTCACGTTCTATTGCCGCAATAGCAACTGGGAACAAGATGGCCCTTATAGTTTCAAGCAGAGCGATATTTTTGCTAAAGATAAAGAATATGGCACAATGACAGACCCCCGAGACGGCCATGTTTACAAGACTATCGATATCGATGGAAATACCTGGATGGCCGAGAACCTCAACTATTACGACAACTCGGGATTTATGTACCTGGAAAGCTATTGCCATGATTATAATGGAAGCGAGTGCGGGCTTGGTGGCCGTAGCTATTCCTGGGTCGCTGCGATGGCTATCGATACCGTTTACAAGAACGAACTTATTCCCGATAGTCTTATAACGCTTCCGTACCGGGGTGTTTGCCCCGAAGGCTGGCACATCCCGAGCTATACGGAATGGGAAAACCTCTTTACGGAACATTCAGTCACATCCCTGGAATCGGAAGCGGGCTGGCTTTATTCCTGGACCGATTATGTCGTTTCTGAAAAGTGGAATTCGACGGGTTTCTCTGCTTTCCCGACAGGGCTGGCTGAATATAACACGAGCGCGTATTCAGGAAGATGGGTCTGGAATTCTTCGGGAAATCGGACTGAATTCTGTACTGCATCACCCAGTAAAGACGATGTGTCGTATTCTTACCATGCTTATATGACATCGCGTTATGCCGGCCTTTATAAATACTATAGACGAAATGGATGCTTTGTCAGGTGTCTTAAGGACTAGGGGGATTAAATAATGAATAAGACTTTATTTTTCGCTATATTGGTTTTTATCCTCTCTGTCGGACAATCCCTCGGGGCGCCTGTTCCGTGGCCGGTTAAACCTGCAAAGACATTCTTCAGGGCGGATGGTGGAATCATGGAAATCTCCACTCCCGAAGAATTTGCTCTTATGGTGGAACGCCTGAAAACAAACCCGGATGAATCGCAATATTACATTTTGAAAACGGATATTGTGATAAACGAAGGTGACGCGAAGACCTGGGCGAAAAATCCGCCTAAATACGAGTGGATTCCTGCAGGATTGCCTGCCGACACTCCCTATGTCGATTTCAATGGAAATGGGCATACCATAAGCGGTATATACATAAATACGGAAGATAGTTGCCAAGGCCTTTTTGGTGCGATAAGGGGCTATGTCTACAATTTGAATATTGTCAATTCGTATATCAAGGGCGGCAATAATGTCGGCGCGCTTGCAGGCTCCGTTTGGGCTCCGGTAAATGTATATGTCGATGCCATTGTGGAAGGAAACGATAACGTTGGCGGTATTATTGGGAAAGCTTCCCAAATGGTTTCGAATGGCTTGGTGTTCAAGGGTTCCGTGAAGGGGAAAAACCATGTCGGTGGCATTGTCGGGGCGGTAAATTCTGGAGAAATGAGAAACAGCGACAATTACGGTTCTGTCTATGGAGAACGAAATGTCGGTGGCATTTGTGGGGGCTTTGATAAAACTGAAATGAAAGCGATTAACCTCAAAAACTATGGCACCATTGTTGGCAAGGTTAATGTCGGGGGTATTGCGGGGGTTAATTCTTTCAATGAAAAGCCCGAAAATAAAGACGCGTACCCGATCAGGGCGGGGTTCCTGAGAAATATGGGCGAAGTTATTGGCGAAGATACAGTTGCTGGAATTTTTGCAAAGTATAGCCGTCCCAGAAATGTTTATTACATTCCTATGAAATACTCGTACAATGCGGGAAGGGTCCGTGGCGTAAGCAGTGTGCAGCCCCTATATGAGGCTCTTTACAAAGACTCGGCTTCTTGCTACAAGTGTGTGAACTTCAAGGAAGTTTATGAAAACGGGGGCTTGGTTGCAGAAAAAATTAGGGAAAGCCAAATTGACCTTTATGTGGATTCGCTGGGCCCAAGCTTTATACCCGATTCGGGAAAGGTGAAAATTAATGATGGCTTCCCCATCCTGCTTACCGAAAACAAGAACTTCAAATACCTGGCAGGCAAGGGAACCAAGGAAAGCCCGTTCCTGATTTCTTCACTTGATGACTTGATTAAGTTCAAGAAGCATTCCCAAGCCTATACATTGCAGGAATCGCCGTATTACAGGCAGACGGAGGACATCGAATGGGATGCCTCGATGAACTGGATTCCAGATACTTTGTTCGAAGTCGACTACGATGGTGGTAACCACAAGATTTCGAATTTGTATTCCCACAACGAGAATGGGTGCGGTGCATTTATAGATTCTGTGAAAACTGCTGTCTTTAAAAACCTGTTCCTCGAAAATGCCGATGTCATGGGTGCTGTCTATGCGGCAGGACTGATTTGCCATGTGGGTGATGTTGAAGTCTCGAATTTGAAAGTATCTGGAAGTGTAACGGCTGCTTATCATTATCGCGAGACTTTGTCGTGGATGAGCCGTGCGGCTACGGCAGGGGTCATTGCGACGGCTATATATGGGACAATCCGAAATACGGTCAATATGGCTGATGTCTCCGCTTCGGAAAATGCGGGTGGCATTTTTGGAATGCGGCCTAGACTAGGTACGGTAAACCTTTACAATGTCGTGAACAAGGGAAACATAACTGGGCATTTCTATGCGGGTGGCATTTCCGCACAAGATGGGAATATCCTGTATGCCGAAAACTACGGAGATGTTTCTGGCTCGAGTTACGTTGGAGGTATTTCGGGCCTTCCGGCTTCGGTTAGCAAATCGTTTAACCGCGGGAAAATTACGGGTTATGACTATGTCGGCGGTATTGCGGGAAAGGCGGACATATTGCACGATGTGTATAATGCTGGCTCCATCGATAACTTGGGAAACCCCTTGAAGGTCGGTGCGATTGTTGGACAGGGGTTGCGTTATTATGGAAAACAAAATGGGATTTGGTCCTCGAATGTAGCTGGCGTCTATTACCAGAAAGATGGCCTTGCGCTTGCGGGGCATATGCCCGACAGCGTCAATGTAGTGGATTCAGCGAGCTTTACAGCAACGGAATTCAAGGATAAGGCGACTGCCGATAAGATGGGGCGCACCTTTAGGGCTGACGAAGAAAATGTTAACGACGGTTACCCTATACTCGCGTTCGATTTTAAGGGAAATGGTTCCGAAGCAAGCCCGTTCCTTGTCGAAACTAAGGAAGATCTGATGCGTTTGTCCGATCTGTTGCTTGATACGCTCATGAGAATAGTCTATGCTAACAGTCACTTCAAGCTAACGAGCGATATCAAGTTTGATTCTACGGATAAATGGATTCCGCTGGGATATTCGGAAAGACTTCCATTTGGAGGTTCATTTGATGGGGGTAATCATACTGTTAGTGGCATTGTAAGGCGGGATTCTGTCCATGCGGGATTCTTTAATTACCTGTATAAAGCAACTGTCAAGAATTTAGGTGTAAAGGATTCCCGTTTTACGGCGGATCATGCCGCTGCGATTGCTGCGTATGCAGTCTCGTCGACAATCTCTAATTGCTGGAATGATAATTCGTATGTATATGCGAATAAGTATGGGGGTGGAATTCTTGGCTATGTTTGGACAGGAGCACGCATCGATAGGGTCTATAATACGGGAACCATTGAAGGAAGTTCCAATATTGCGGGAATTGTCGGTTATTTGAGTTTGTACCAAACAACGGATTCTTATCTGGTAAACGCTTACCATCGTGGCACGGTGAAATCTTCGTCCAATTCATCGATATACGGTATTGCCTACATAAATGGAAGTGCTATGGGTGGGTCGAATATCCTCGTCAAAAATCTCTATACGACGGATACCACAAGGTACATGATATCGTGCAGTGCTAAGTCTTGCGATTTTAACTCCATGTTCCACATCAAGCGATATGATGAAGATTCGACAGGCCTTTCTGCCGAAGAAATGAAGACGAAGGAATTTGCAGAAAGGTTGGGAGATGCATTCGCTTTTGATGAAAAAGGCGTGAATGGCGGGTTCCCCATATTCTCTGGCAAGGAAAGCGTAATTCCCGGGGCTAATAAAGATAGCGCCGAAGTTGTAATCCCTGTGCAACAGAAAAAAGTCCCGAGTGCTTTTGCAGCAACTGCAGGCGACAAGAATATATTGCTGCAAGGGAATTTGCAAGGCAAAAAGATTGCTGTATTCGATGTGAAAGGCTCGAAGGTTTGGATGGGTACTGCTACGGCGAATACGCATTCTATTCCTGTGTCGAGGGCTGGCGTCTATCTGGTTCGCTGTGGCAAACAGACCGTAAAGATTGCCGTGCGGTAGAAACGGATATAATGAAAATCGAAATTGCGGCAAAAGATGATCTCTTGCCGCATACTCGCGCATGGCTCGATACCAGTGGCGATGTGCCGCAGACCGTCTCGTTCTTGGAAAAGGTCTTACTCGCTGATTAGCGCCTGCCTCGACGTTTGTAGTCGGCTTCGATTTTCTGCTTCCACCTGCGTTCGTTTGCGCGGTTTTGGCGGATGTCGCTTATGAGACAACATTCTGCATTGTACATCATGCGGATTCCTTCGCCATCATTCACGTAATTCGCGGCGCGGGTTTCATCGATACCGAAGTTCCATACACGATGAAAGAAACGCTGATGTGCCGGCAGAAGTAGCTTGTAAATAAGTATTTCCCGACCCTCAAACGTTGGAAATAGCTTCTTTCCCGAGGACGGCGCGGGCGAGCTGGTCTGCGCAAGATGTCGGCTTCCCGCCGCAGGTGTTGCCCAGGAGCTTTGCCGCGATATCTTCGGCGCTCATGCCTTCGCAGAGTTTGGCAATCGCTTTCAGGTTGCCGTTGCATCCGCCCGTAAAGCGGATGTTTCTGATTTTGTCCGTGTGAACTGAATCGTTGTTGCGCAAACGCCCTTGGTCTTGAAAGTCTCTTCCATACGTGTCTCGTGGTTGAAGGTATGCGTTAAATATACAATGTTCCCGATAAAAGCGCAGAATGTTCTGATGGAAATAAGCCTGTATTCATCTGTGTTTTTTAAATTATGTTATATCAAAATCAGGAGAGAACAATTATGAAACGTATAAGGGACTTTTTTGGTTACCTGTTGGGCGGCGTTCTTTTTGTCGCCCTAATTCCGACAATCATGTGGCTTGCATCTGGTATGCCCGCGCTTTGGCCGGTCGATACGTGGCGTTACATTGTGGCGCCTATCGTGATGCTTGCGGGCCTTGTGCTGAGCGTCTGGACTATCGTCTACATGCGCAATCGTGGCAAAGGAAACCCGATGGATGCTTTCGGCCACGAAGTGGCTCCGCGTACGCAGCACTTGATGATTGAAGGCCCGTACAAGATTAACCGCAATCCGATGCTGACTGGGACTCTTGTTTACCTCGTGGGTGCTGCCGTGTGGCTCTGGACTTGGCAATCGTGCGTCGTATTTGTCGCCTTCTTTGCCATCATGATGGTGCAGGTGCTGAGCGAAGAAAAACGTCTCCGCCGCGACTTCGGCGTGGAGTACGAAGAGTATTGCAGACACTCACGAAGGTTCTAATAAATGAAATTTTTAGCAGTGTTCCTTTTGACTCTTTCGCTGGTGACAACGAGTTCTTTTGCTGTGTCGCTGAATTCTCCGTTGGTTTTGTCAATGCAGGAATACGAAGGTACTATGACCTCCAGTGATTTTGACTATAACGAGAGATCGGAGGCTGATCTTAGTGTGTTTAAGCCCGTTGTAGGCGTGATTTCGGCTATGCTTGTTATTTTCGGTTTTTCTTGGGGTGTGATGGGGGCTGCGGAACTCAAGGACGGGGGTGATAAAGGAGGCGCGATGCTTGGTGGTGGCTTAGGTATAACTGCTTTAGGGGCCCTGGGCATGTACTGGGCATTTTGATGAAAATGTGCAAAGTAATGTTCTTAGTATGAAGAAGTTGATTCTCATAATTCTAACGTTTGGTTTTGCCTTGTCCTTTGCACAAAAGGATTCCACTTCGACAGATTTGAGCGAAACGTCAAAGAAACGTTATAAACGTTATGTGTATAGCACGGACACTATTGCGCCGAGGACAAACTTCTATATAAGCAATTTGACAATAAGTGATTTGATATTGCCAGCTTTTGGGGCTTTTTTATTCGATTTTACTCTTGAAAAAGAAAATTCTTACAATGGTTCATTAATATTCAATCTGACTACTCTTATGCGTTTCTCTGACATTGAAGATAATGAAGGGAATAAAGATTGGGAGGGCTTTAGAAGCGTAACAAGTTTAGGCGCAGGTTACCGTTATTATTTGGGACATTTAATTACGGTTCGTTCAAGGTCAAAACTAAAACATAGAAATGTTCCCTTAAATAGTATTTCTCCGTACATACAAGCTATTGGGGCGCCGGTCTTTAAATTCGCAAACGACAAAAGTTATGGTAGTAAAGAAAGTAAAAGTTCAAGCTTTGACATCGGGTTTTCGACGTCGGCTTCATTAGGTTTTGTATGGAATGGTGATAATTTTTTGTGGGATATAAATCTTTTATTTGGTTATCAGTATTGGTCGGATAAAGCACGCAATATCTTAATTTTTGATCTCAGGGAAAAGAAGGATTCAATGAATTTACACTATTTCGTCAATGGCGTGGATCCTAAAGGCTTCTATTGGGGTTTTGAAAGCCGATTTGGCTTTTAGCTGTTTTTTTGATTTTTCTAAATTATACCCCGTACAAAGATAAGGACTCGCTTATGAACATTCTCGTCGTTGGTAGCGGTGGTCGCGAACATGCCATCGCTCTTGCAGTCAAGAAGTCGCCGATGTGCGACACTCTCGTGTGCGCTCCGGGCAACCCGGGCATGGCTAACCTCGGTAAGTGCGTGCCGGTCGATGTGGCCGACCCGAAGGCCATTGCCGACCTCGCCGTTGCTGAAAAGATCGACCTCGCGATTATCGGCCCCGAAATCCCGCTCGTCGCTGGCGTGGTGGATGAATTCCGCCGTCGCGGTCTCCGCGCTTTCGGCCCGACTGCGGCTGCTGCCGCCCTCGAAGGCTCCAAGGCTTTCAGCAAGGATATCATGAAGAAGTACGGCGTGCCGACGGCAGCCTTCGAGACCTTCACCGATCTCGCCTCTGCCAAGAAGTTCCTCGCTGAACACCCGGCTCCGATCGTGGTGAAGGCGTCGGGCCTCGCTGCAGGCAAGGGCGCTATCGTCTGCATGACCGACAAGGAAGCGAACGACGCTGTCGAAGAAATGCTCGGCGACAAGGCTGTCTTTGGCGAATCCGGCAAGACGGTCGTGATTGAAGAATTCATGGACGGCGAAGAAGCCTCCATCTTCGTGGTTTGCGACGGCAAGGACTACGTGATTCTCTCCTCTGCCCAGGACCACAAGCGCGTCTTTGACGACGACAAGGGCCCGAACACCGGTGGAATGGGCGCCTACAGCCCGGCTCCGGTTGTGACAGACGCTCTTCTCGACGAAGTCAAGAAGACTATTATTGAACCGACCCTCAAGGGCATGGCCGCCGAAGGCAAGCCTTACACGGGCGTGCTCTACGTGGGCATCATGGTCACGAGCAAGGGTCCGAAGGTTGTGGAATACAACTGCCGCCTCGGTGACCCCGAATGCCAGATTGTGCTCCCGCTCTATGACGGCGACGTGCTCGCCTTGTTCGACGCTGCCGAAAAGGGTGAACTCGCTAAGCTCGGTGCCCCGAAGGCTCCGAAGGGCAGCTCCGCAATCGTGGTGCTTGCAAGCGCGGGTTATCCGGGCTCCTACGAAAAGGGCAAGGTCGTCACGGGTATCGAAGAAGCCGAAAAGAACGGCGCCCAGGTGCTCCATGCCGGTACCAAGATGGCTGACGGCAAGCTGGTGACTAACGGTGGCCGCGTGTTCGGCGTGGTCGGTCACGGTGCAACGCTCCAGGAAGCTTTGAACATCGCTTACGCCGCTTGCGAAAAGGTTCAGTTCGAAGGCAAGTTCTACCGCAAGGACATCGGTAAGAAGGGCCTTGCAAGACTCGCAAAATAAGGAAGATTCAAAATGCAGATTAATGAAGTTCCGAATGCTAAGGTCGGTATCGTTGCGGGTAGCAAGTCCGACCAGGAAACTGTAGACAAGATTACCGCGGTGCTCGACCAGTTCGGCATCACGTGGGAATACAACATCCTCTCTGCACACCGCACCCCGAATGCGACCGCGAAGTATGCTCGCGAAGCCGCCGGGCGAGGCCTTCAGGTCCTCATCGGTGTTGCTGGCCTCGCTGCAGCCCTTCCGGGCGTGCTCGCAGGGCACACGATTCTTCCGGTCATTGGCCTGCCCTGCGCCGGCGGCCCGCTCAACGGCGTCGATGCCCTGCACTCTATCGTGCAGATGCCCCCGGGAATCCCGGTGGCCACGGTCGGCATCGGCAACGGCAAGAATGCCGGTTTCCTCGCCGTCCACATCGTCGCCCTCTCTGACGCAGGCGTTCGCGAAAAGCTCGTCGCTTATCGCAAGGGCCTCGGAGACATCGAAGGCTAATTGAGAGTGGTTAGGAATAGTACAAAGTTCAGCTTCAAGATCGCCGCACTTGTGGCGGTCTTTGTTGCTGTGTGTTTCGCGGGCGAACCGAACCTGCCGGAAGTCCAAGCCCCTTGGATGAAGGGAGAAAGGCTGACCTTCAGCCTTGGTTGGGGCATTATTACGGCTGGTTCTGCGACGCTCGAAGTTCGACCGACTTTAGACGGCAAGACTGAATTCTTGACGTTTGCAACCGGCAACAAGACCATCAACAAGATTTATCCGGTAAACGATACGGTCTACACCCGCGTGCGCAACAAGGGCTTGATGACCGAAGTGTTCCGCAAGCGTTTGCATGAGGGTACGTTCCACAATACCTCCGTGATTCGCTTTGACCGCAAGGGCGAAAAGGCCTGGCTTTCGGACACGGTGTTCACCGATATGCGCACTCGCAAGGTCAAACGCTCTGCCGATACGGCGGTCGCTATCCAGGGTGCAGAACACAGCATTATGTCGGCGTTTTACCTGGTGCGTACACTTCCGCTCAAAGTGGGCGAAACTTCTCGTTTCTCGGCGGTGAGCGGCAAAAAAAGGTACGAACTTAAGGTCATTGTGCATGGTCGCGAAAAGATCAAGAGCATATTTGGCGAAGTTCCCTGCATTAAAGTGGAACCCGTTCTCGATGGCGATGGCATTTTCGTGTCCAAAGGTCGCATTTTCATCTGGTTGACCGATGATGAACGCCGCATTCCGGTGCTTATGGAGTGCGAAATCGCGCTTGGCTCTATCAAGGCAAAATTGCTTGAGGCCAAATAATGCCCAAAAAACCTTCGAAAAGCGTGTTTTTTGCTTTTTTTACATTAAGTTTTGTGCGATTTGCGCACTTAAAAGTTATATTCGCAAATGCGATTATATAATCTGAGGCTTTTTCATGTTTAAGAAAGTACTTTTGTCTTTATGCTTGACCGCCTTCATGTCTTGGGCACAAGACGACTTTGACGAGGACGACGAAGGCTTCGTTACTGCCCCTGCCTCTGCTCAAGAAGACGGTGATGCTGCTCCGCGTGCTAAGATGGCTACAGCCGAAGACGAAGAAGAGGAAGAAGTCTATGACGTTGGTATTAACTCTGCCCAGCGCCGTGAAATGGCCGAACGCAAGAAGTTTGAAGAAGAACAGCGTCAAGACGAATATGCAAACTCTGAACGTCGTCGTGACTGGCTGCGTAACCGCTTGATTTTCCAGATTGGTATGGGTTCCCGCTACCCGATTATGGGTGAAACCGGTATGGGCATGGGTTTCGGTGCCGGTATGGAATACATTTTGCCGTTCCATGCGTCTTTGTATGGTTCCTTCGGCTTCTTGCCTGGTGGTACTGACAATGACTTCGATGAATGGAAACTTGAAGGCGGCTATGGCTACAAGGTTGGCGTTAACTACTACCTGTTCCCCAAGAACCCGCTCCATTTAGGTGTGTCTGTTTCTTACGGTACAGTCTATTTCGACCACGATATTATTCCGGATAAGGATGGCGTTCGTGCCTTGATCAAGGTGGACGGTTTCCAGTTTGACGCTCTTATCACTTACTTGACCAATGAATGGTACTACTTGCAATTCTCTATCGGTATGTACTATGCTCCGAAACTGGCCAAGACCCCGGAACGTTGGGATGCAACGAACCGTACGGGTGATGAAACTACTGACAACCCGAGTTTCCGCAAGCTTGAAATCGAAGTGGTGGATAACGCAGGCTCTGTCAACTACGACTGGAGTGATGGCGAATGGGGCTCCCGCGTTGTGGACCCGAAGGGCATGAGCAAGACGGGTATCGTGTTCGGTATCGCTATCGGTTACGCTCTGCCGGAACTCTTCCCGGATGACACCGAAAAGCGCCGTCGTGAACGTGAAAAGGCTAGAGCCCGCTCTGGCGTTGCCGGTCGCTAAGACTTACATTGGCATTGAAAAAAGCTCCCTGCGGGGAGCTTTTTTTATACCCTTGATGCGATTCGAACGCATGACCTTCAACTTCGGAGGCTGACACTCTATCCAACTGAGCTACAAGGGCGAGCGAATCAAAGATAGTAAATTAAACCAACTTAACTATCAATTCATGCGGCTCGGCGTCTACCACGAGCGCGTCGTGGAATTCGCCCACGTCGGCATCGCCTTCGAGCACTTTCACGATATCATCGTTTTCCATGGAGTTGCCTTCGGTGCGTCCGTAGAAGTGGTATTCGCTTTCTTCGGCAACTTGGTCGATGATAATGCGAACGGTCTTTCCAATCATCGCCTCGGCGTGTTCGGCATCGAGTTCTTCTTGCAAATCGTTCACGGCATCGAGCCTTGCGCGGGCTTCGCTTTCATCGACAGCGGGCAAGTCCATTTCCATTACGGGCGTGCCTTCTTCGGGGCTGAATACGAATCCGCCCAAGTGATCGAACTGGATGTCTTCCAAGAGTTCCATCAGTTCTTCAAAGTCTTCGTGGGTTTCGCCGGGGAACCCGACCAGCACCGTGGTGCGCAGCGTAACGCCCGGAATGCGTTCGCGAATCTTGTGCAGAATATCGACAAGTTCTTTCTTGCGGTAGTTGCGCTTCATGTTCTTAAGCACATTGTCGCTGGCGTGCTGAATCGGCATGTCCACGTATTTCACAAGGCGCGGCTCGTTTGCCATCAGGTCCAAAAGTTCGTCATCTACAAACATCGGGTACCAGTAAAGCGTGCGAATCCACGGAATGTTCGTGTTGTCTAGAATCGCCTTCAAAAGCTGGGCGAGCGTGCCGCCCTTCTTGCCCTTTTCGCGACCAAAGTAAGTCGTGTCTTGAGCGATGAGCGTGATTTCTTGAACGCCTTGTGCTTCAAGTTCCTTGGCTTCGGCAACAATGTCTTCGATACTGCGGGAAACTTGTTTGCCACGAATCAAGGGAATCGCACAATAGGCGCAACGGCGGTTGCAGCCTTCGGCAATTTTCAGGTAGGCGTGGTGCTTGAATCCGCCCAAGTTCATGCGCGGCAAGTTTTCTGCATCGCAAGTTTGCGGGGCAACAATGCCCATCTTCTTCAAAAGTTCGCCCGGTTTGTACGTGCCTACCCAGTAATCGACTTCGGGCAGTTCCTTCACCAACTCGTCGCCGTAGCGGCCCGAAAGGCAGCCGGAGACAATCAGTTTCTGCTTGGGCTTCTTGCCGTTAATTTGTGCGAGAATTGCGTTGATGGATTCTTCTTTGGCGGCTTCGATAAAACCGCAGGTGTTCACCAGGATGTAGTCTGCCTTGGCAGCGGTGTCGCAGGTGGTAAAACCGGCGTGTAACATTTCTCCGACCAGGTTTTCTGCATCGACCTGGTTCTTGGCGCATCCTAGATGAACTACGAAAACTTTGGGCTTTTTAGTAGGCATAACGCCAAATTTAGAATTTTATCTTATAAAAATGCTCTTTTTTTTACGTCTGTAATTTCAATTATCTATATTTCGCAGCTAGTAACTGATAACTAAAAACTATTAACACGCAAAGAACTATGGCAGAATATACCGAAAAAATGGACAAGGCCATCGAGGCCACCGAACGTGAATTTTCCAAGATCCGTGCTGGCCAGGCTAGCCCCGCCATCTTGAACGACGTGCGTATCGACTACTACGGTACGCCGACTCCGATTTCCCAGGTGGCTAAGGTTTCTGTGCCCGAACCGCGCATGCTGCTTGTGTCCCCGTGGGAAAAGACCATGGTCGACCCGATTGAAAAGGCTATCCTTGCCGCAAACATCGGCCTTACCCCGATGAAGGACGGCAACTGCATCCGCGTGTCGCTCCCGATTCTTACCACGGAACGCCGTCAGGAACTTGCAAAGATTGCTCGCAAGCACGCCGAAGAAGGTCGCGTGGCAATCCGTAACATCCGTCGCGATGCTAACGATTCCCTCAAGAAGAACAAGGACCTGCCCGAAGACGAAGTCAAGAAGCAGCAGGACGAAATCCAGAAGGCTACCGACAAGGCTATCGCCAAGATTGACAGTCTTCTCGCCGAAAAGGAAGCTGACATCCTCAAGGTGTAGTCCGGGGTTTGCGTGGCAAATCAGCTTAGACATGTAGCGATAATTATGGATGGCAACGGGCGTTGGGCTCGTAGCCGCGGTCTCGAACGTTTTCTGGGCCACCGCAAGGGAACCCAGGCGACGATTGATGCCGTCGAAGTGGGCGTGAACCTCAAACTTGAACACATGACGTTGTATGTGTTCAGTTCTGAAAACTGGGGCAGACCTTCTAAGGAAGTGGATTACCTGATGAACCTCCTGATTGAAATGGTGGTTAAGGAAATCCCTGACCTTATGGAGAAAAATGTAAAGCTTACGGTAATTGGAAACATGAACCGTTTGCCTGAAAAGCCCCGCGCAAGCTTGCAGTCCGCCATCGACAAGACTGCGAACAACACGGGTATGCAGTTGAACCTTGCCATCTCTTACGGTGGCAGACAAGAAATTGTCGAAGCAACCCGCTCTATTGCCGCCCAAGTCGCATCGGGCGCTCTCAAGGTCGAAGATATCGACGAGACGCTCTTCGCTAAGAATTTGTATTTAAAAGGAGCTCCCGATCCGGATCTCGTGATTCGTACCGGGGGAGAGTTCAGGCTTTCGAATTATCTGCTTTGGCAGGCTGCCTATAGTGAGTTCTACGTGACGGATACGCTGTGGCCCGACTTTACCAAGGAAGAATTCATGAAGGCTGTCGAGTTCTTTAATACTCGAGAAAGACGTTTTGGAAAGGTGTTGCATGAGTAATCTCGCACAGCGTTTGATCACGGCCTTTATCGCGATTCCTATTGTTTTCTTTTTGCTGTGGTTCAGCGATTATAGCCGTATTGGCCTGATGTGCTTCATGGCTGGTGTCGGTGCCTGGGAATGGGCTGGCATGGCCAGCAAAATGTATAAGGGCCCCGATACTCGTTATCTTTCTTTTGCCTCTTCTTTGGCCCTGACTTTGGCTTGGGCTCTTTCGAAGGGTGGCTATTTTGGTATGCCTGCCGTACCGTATGTGGTGGGCATGACCTTCCTTTTGATTTTTGCAATCTACATTGGTGTCGCTTACGCCAAGGTTGAAATTGACCACTTGTTCCCGTGGCTTGTAATGCAACTCGCAGCTCCGCTTTATGTGGGTCTCTGGGGTGGCATGAACGTTCTCATGATGGGTAACGGCCAGGGCTTTGAACACTGCTATCCGTTTATCCTTGTGATGACGGGCGTGTGGCTTTGCGATACGGTGGCCTATTTCTTCGGTAAGTTTGCGGCAGGCAAGGGACCCTTCGGTCGCCATCCGTTTGCGCCGAGCATTAGCCCGAAAAAGACCTGGGAAGGTTCTATTGCCGGTTCTATTGCGACTGTTGCATGGGTGGCTTACTGGGCCAAGTGCAGTGCCGCTCTCGCATGCTTCAATGTGGAAATTGACCTTGCAAAGGCCATTGGCCTTGGCGTCTTGGTGACTGTTGCTGGCCAGGTGGGCGATCTGTTGATGTCTGCCCTTAAGCGCTGGAGCGGTACCAAGGATTCCGGCAACCTGTTTGTCGGCCATGGTGGCGTGCTTGACCGCTGCGATTCCTTCTACCTCGCAGCCCCAGCCCTCTACCTGCTGATGGATTTCTTCCAGAAGCTTGCTTAAAATGTTTCCGAACATTTACGTTCGTTGTTTTCGCTAACAACGGATACTCTCGCGCGATTATTGCGAATGTCTTAGCCCATATATATATTATAATGGGGTAAAACATTAAAATCAATCACTAAAAAGGGTGTGAGTGTATGAATTACAAAAAGATTTCTATTGCTGCGCTGATTGCCATGGGTTCTTCCATGGTTTTTGCTCAGGATGCTGAAATTGCGACTTGGTCGGGTTTCCGCAAGGGTGCAGCTTCCTTTACGTTCGATGACGGTGCGCCGAGCCACGTGAGCGATGGTGGCCCGTTGTTCGACAAGTACGGCTACAAGGGAACCTTCAACGTGGTGGTGAACTGGAACCCCGACTGGAGCGGTTTCGGCAACATGGCCAAGAACGGTCACGAAATTGCAAGCCACAGCAACACCCACGGCCAGAACATGAGTGGTGAAGAAGCTTCTTCGAAGCAGTCTATCGCAAGCAAAATCCAGCAGAAGTACGGCATCATCACGGTCGCCTATCCGAACTGCAACGTCCCGAACAAGAGCGCCGTGCAGCAGAACTACGTCATTGGCCGTATCTGCAACGGTTCCTGGCAGAGCCAGCCCGACATGATGGGCAAGGACGGTCCTAGCGACTGGACAATGGCATCCGCCATCATGACTGGTTCCACCGGCACGAACGACTTCAAGGGCAACATGCAGAAGGCACAACGGATCCGCCACCTACTCGCCCACGCCGCTCAGCGCCATTGAAGACGGTCTCAAGTGGGCCCAGCAGAATGACAAGGACATTTGGGTGGCTCCGATGGGTCACGTTGCCATGTACATCAAGGAACGCAAGGCCGCCAAGGCCGAAGCCTCCTCTAGCGGCAGCAGCATCACGGTCAAGCTGACCCACAACATCAAGGACAACGTTTCCGATTACGACTACCCGCTTTCCCTCCGCGTCAAGTACAGCGGCTCTACGGCCAATGTGACGCAGGCCGGTGCCAAGCTTGAATCTAAGATTGACGGTGGCTATGTCTACTTCGACGCTGTCCCGAATGCAGGTGACATCGTTATCGCTGGCGAAGGCTCTGGTCCGTCTCCGGAATCTTCCAGCAGTGCAGAACCTTCTTCTAGCGATGCCAAGAGCTCTTCTTCTTCTGCCACGAATCCGTGGGGTCCGAAGTCTTCTTCTTCGAACACGACCGCAATCCATGAAATTGCTGCCCAGAATGACCTCGGTATCTCGGTTTATAGGTCCTCTGACAACTACATCATGGTTGGTGGTGCTCAGGGCATGAACATCACCGTGTTCAATAGCCTCGGCCATCAGGTGCGTACCACTCGCGGTCTCGGTGCCGTGCAGAAGGTCTATACCGGCGCTAAGGGCGTGTACATCGTGAAGGTCGGTGGCAAGACCATGAAGGTGAGACTCTAATAATCTGATTTTCTCTCTTTGATTAGAAGGGGTTCCTCGGCAGGGGAATCCCTTTTTTCTATTTTTGGCTCCAATATGCTTTTCTCTGAACTTCCCCTAGCAAATCCCTTGCAGCGTGCCGTTCGCGCTGTCGGCTATGAACAACCCACTCCGATTCAAGAAAAATCGATTCCGAGCTTGTTGGAAGGCAAGGATCTTTTGGGGATTGCTCAGACGGGTACAGGGAAGACTGCCGCTTTTGCGCTCCCGATATTGCAACGCCTGCTGGATTCCGGCAAATTCCGTGCGCCCAAGACCTGCCGCGCACTGATTCTTTTGCCTACGCGTGAGCTTGCCATTCAGGTAGAAGAATGCTTTAAGCAGTATGCCCAATTTACGGCCATTTCGACCGCCTGCATTTTCGGCGGCGTGAGCGATGTGAGCCAGAAGCGTAACTTGATTCGCGGCGTAGATGTTCTTGTCGCGACTCCGGGCCGCCTGCTCGATTTGATTAACCAGAAAGCGGTTTCCCTGAAGGCGCTTGAATTCTTTGTGCTCGACGAAGCGGACCGCATGCTTGACATGGGATTCATTCATGACATTCGCAAGGTGGTGGCGCTGCTGCCGCAGAATCGCCAGAATTTGTTCTTCAGCGCGACCATGCCCGAAGATATTACGAAGCTTGCCGCGACAATCCTGCGCCCGAACCCAGTGAGGGTGGAGGTGGCGCCGCAGAGCACTCCGATTGAACGCATTCATCAGGAGCTCTACCGCATTGACAAACGCCGTAAGGGCGCGCTCCTCAAGGAACTGCTGCTCGCTCACCCCGAAATGAAAAAGGTGCTGGTCTTTAGCCGCACCAAGCACGGCGCCGACAAGATTACGCGCGTGCTCGAAAAGGCGGGCGTCAAGTGTGCCGCCATTCATGGCAACAAGAGTCAAAACCGCAGGCAACAGGCTTTGGGCGATTTCAAGTGCGAACAGATTCGCGTGTTGGTAGCAACCGATATCGCAGCCCGCGGAATCGATGTGGATGACGTATCGCACGTATTCAATTATGACCTGCCCGATGTTCCGGAAACATTCGTGCACCGCATTGGTCGTACCGCTCGCGCGGGCAAAGACGGTATCGCCATTTCGTTCTGCGCTCCCGACGAAGAACAAGATTTACGCGCCATTGAAAAGCTGACTCGAATCAGCATTCCCGAAGGCGACAAGGCGATTTACGAAAAGCTCCCGCCTCAGCAAAAGGAAACGCCCGAAAGCGAAATGCGCAATGCCCGCGGACGTGGATTCCCGCGCGGTGGCAAGAATCGCGACAACAACCGCGGCAACCGTCACGATAACCGTCAGGGCGGACAGAAACCGGAAAACAATAATCAGGCAAAGCACGGTAACGAAAAGAATCGCCCGCAGAATAAACCGCAAGATCAGTTGGAACATCGTACTGTCGGGAAAAACCGTCCCGGCTCGCGAGCCCGCAAGCGCATGCGCGAAGCCGCAGAGGCCGCTCGCCGCGCCGCTCAGAATTCCTAGTCAATCGAATACAGGAACCATTCCCAAGTAATGGTAGCCTTGTCGCCTACAGATGTCTGCGACTTGGTATTCTTTTCTTTGACCCAGCCGAGGTTCTTAACCGAAATGCAGTGCGAAGCATTCAGCAAGTCTTCGTCGTCGTAATAGTCGTCATGCAAATTCTTGTCTCTGAGAACGGGGCAAATTTCGATGGCGTCGATACCGCGCGGAATCTGAATGGCGACCTTCTTTTTGCCTTCCCATTCCTGAACGTCGACTGTATCCAGCGTAGTTGCAGAGAGCGGGTCGTATTCCGAAGGCTCGGCGTCAATGTAGGACTTGACCAAGAATCGGATTTCGGGGTCGCCAATTCTTTCGTCGTCGCTGATTCTTGTGGCAGTCTGCTTGTAGCTGGTGAGCGTGATGCTCAGCATTTTTGAAACTTGCAGGTAGTTGATTTGCGGATCGTCATTGCTTCCGATGAATGTACCCTTATCATTGTAGCGGTCTTCGTCTCTGACCATCTTGATGATTGTCTCGAGGCTCAATACCGTGTCTACACTTTCGCTACGGTACTTGTTGATAAAGTTGTCGCAACGGTTTTTGTAGTTGAGTGTGTAGAGCTTGGCTCTGTCGTAGCAAGTGTAGTAGTCCATGTTTTCGCGCTTGGTTTCAAAGCGCTCAATTGCGGCTTGGGCTTCGAGGTCAACTGAAAATTCTGCTTGCTTTTTATCTTCGACTTCAATAGGGTTGTCACCGCATGCAGTAAACTGCAGCGCCGTTAAGGCAAACAACGGAAGCGTAACGAGTTTCAACATAAAGCTTTTCTGATTCATGATATTACCTGATTACCTTATGCTAAAGTCCAAGAACATACGCCAGGTCGGGCTGCCTTGTCCAATGTTATGGAACCTGTGGTTCGCATTCTGCGAGGCGCCGCCAAAGGCAAACATCTGAATTTCAAACGAAACGAGTCTGCTTTCGATACCGAGACCAATCCAGCTGTTTGTTTCCCAGTCGTCCATATAGAAGAACTTGTAGGTCTGGTGACTTTCGTGCAACGGGAAGGGGTTGTTGCCTGTTTCGTTAATCAAGCCGAGGTCTTCTTTGAGTCCCTTGTCCTTCGTACTGAACGAAAGGCTGTTCTCGGTGTCAACGAATTCGTAAATCGGCTTGGTCAGTCCGAGAGTTATACCTGTATACAAGAATGTCGTTGTACCCTTGATGTGGTAGCCAAGCTTGCCGGTCAAGGGCAGGTCTGCTGCAATGTTGTGATACTTGCGGTCAATGCGGTGGGTGAGCTTGTATTTTTCACCGGTAGAAAGTTTGCCTTCTTGTTCGTCGGCATCAAACGACCAACGAGAATAGCGGTAAAGTGCGCCCAGTCGGCCTTGCATTCCAAGGTAGTTGCCGAAGTAGCGCCTGTAGAAGTAGTACATACCTACACCTGTTCCCCAATTGGCGTCGTGGTCCATGTGCCAGTAGTTTTTGTCGTTGTAGGTGGCGCCTACAAGGCTCAAACCATGGTGCATTGTCTTGGAACGTTTCTTGGCGCTACGCTTGACTTTCTCTTGATAGTCTGCGTAGGTAATCTTGTTACGCATCTTTTGAGGTGCTGCCGTGTCTTTTGCAACGGGGGCGGCTTTGCGAGTGTCTTGAACGGCAGTATTGTTTGCAACGGCGGGTTTGTCGGTAGAATCCGTTACGGCGGTAGCGATGCTGTCTTGCTTAGAATTTGCCGCTGCGGCAGAGTCGCTTGTAACGACGAATTCTTGTGCAAAACCGATAGTCATGAATACGCTGCACAACGTTAAAACTTTGCGAATGATAGTCATAATCGTGCTTTAGCTTCCATAAAAAGGTTTCGGTTATATAAAATAAGTAAAAAATAGCTATTCTGCAAAAAAATAATAAAAAAAACGGACTTTGTAAAAAAAAATAATTAATTTTAGGACAAGAAGGAATATCATGGATTTTCCTTGTTTTTGTTGAACGGAAAGATGTCTGTGAAGAGGGTATCTATGGATACAAGTAAGATTTCTCTTGCCAGAGTGCTCGCTCTGCTTGTTTTCTTGTTGGGAATTCAATCCGCGTGGGCGGATGTTTGGGATGGTGTAACCAAGACTCCTGCCAAAAAGGAAAAAATCGATGGCAAGGACTTTTTCCTGATTGAATCGGCGGCCAACCTGGCGTGGTTTTCGGATACCGTGAATATCTATGCTGCTAAAGAAATTGCCAAGGGCTATTCGGCGGACTCTTTGGCGCATGCCAATATGACTGCTGCTGATACGACGAAGGCGAATGCATATGCCCAAACGAAAAAGCAGGCTTTTATAGATACCGCTGCTACGGATAAGTTAAAAGATTCTACAAGTACATTCAATAACGCGAAGAATGCTTATCTAGACAGCGTTGCGAAGGTTTTCAAAAATGGCGCCGCAGATGCGATTGCGGCTAATGTTGAAGCGTTCTTCAAAAACAATTCCAATGCTGTTACAGCGATTTCTGAAAAAACGAAGGGCAAAAATTATGCATCGCCGAATGTGACTTTTAATGCGAAGGTGGTGGCGAATTATATTGATATGAATCATAAGCCCTTTGTTCCCATTGCGGCCGGTAAGGGTGAAGTGTCTTATGGAGGTGTTTTTGATGGTAATCATGTCACTATCAAAAACCTGAATGTCAGCAGTGAACATATTTCTGCAATCAATAGAAACTACGGACAAAATATCGCCTTTATTGCTACTCTGGATAAGGGAACTGTAAAGAATGTTGTTCTAGATAGTGTGTACATCAGGGCTACAACCGATATCGGTTCGATTCTTGCAGGGGAAGAAAATAAAATTAGTGTGGGTACTATTGTCGCCTGGCAGGCCTCGGGAACGGTCGAAGGTTGTTATGCGTCGGGCATTGTCTATAATAGCGGAAAAGGACAGGCTGTTGGTGGTATTGTGGGTAATGCTGCCGCGGGTCTTGTAAAAAACAACTTGAGCATTATTTCGATTCAGATTTCTGGAAGTCAGGCTTATGTGGGCGGTGTTGTCGGCCAGGTCAAGGATAAGGGAGTCAAAGTCGAATCCTGTGTTTACGACGGAGGAAAGTTTATCAACGATTCCACTGCTTATGATGGTGGTGTGATTGGCCTTCGTTTTGAAAAAAACAATACTGTTCGAAACGCCTATTACGATAAGTATGATGTGGATAAAGGTGTTGCTCAAGGTTCTTCAGAAGGTGTTAAGGCGGCTGATGAACTCAACCAATTGCAAATTGTGTGCATTCTGAATGATGGTGAATGGGATAAATCTACTTCTACTTGTTCCGGTGATGGAGTATGGTCTACAGGGGATCACATTACCAATCAGGGCGTTTCGAAAAACGATAAGAACGAAACGATTTATACGATTAGATTCGATGCGAATGGAGGGACTTTCCCGGAAGGCGCGAAAACGGTTAAGTATTTGCGCTTTGGAGAATTGGTGACGACTGCCGAAATCACGTCTCCGACTTATGCGGGTGATAGTATTTTCTGGGGATGGTCGATGGATCCTGCGGCGACTGCTCCTGTGACATCGATGTTCCTCGATACGGCTTATGGTCAACGGACTGTGTATGCGGTCTGGAAAAAAACGGTCGATGTGACGTTTGATTATAATAACGAATTGAATCCGGGTACTGCCACGAAAAAAATTGGACTCGGTGATTCTGTCGTTGCGGTTGCTGCTCCGGCTGCTTATACCGATGCATCTAATAATGAATATTATTTTGTCGGCTGGGCAACGGATAAGACAGCGACGGAACCTTTGGCACAACTGGGTGTTGCCGAAGAAGGCCTGACCTATTATGCCGTTTGGTCTACTGATCCCGTTTATACAGTTTCGTTTGATATGCAGGGGATGGGCTCTGATCAACATTCCCAGCAGATTAAAGAGAACGGCAAGGCGGTAAAATTTGAACCGGTGGCCGATGGCTATTCTTTTGGTGGATGGTATACAGAAGCGGCTTGTCAGAATGCATTTGACTTTGAAACCGCTATTACGAAAGACATGACGCTGTATGCCAAGTGGAATCTTGAAACGTATACCATCACTTACGAAATGGATGGTGGTGAAAATGATGAATCGAATCCCACGAACTATACGATTGAAGATGAAACGATTGTCTTCAAGAATCCGAAGGAACGTGTAGGTTACCTGTTTGATGGTTGGTACTACAATTCTGATTATTCACATGTGGCAACCCAGATATCGCAGGGGCATTTTGGCTCATTTACGCTGTATGCGAAATGGATTCCGACACAGTACGAAGTGATTTACTCGGCGGGTTCTCGTGGTATGGGCTCTGTAGAAATTGATTACAAGCCCCATGGTGATTCGTTAGTGCTTTCGTCGGAAAAGTATCTTTACTACAACGAAAATTACAGGGTCAGTTTCTTGCATGCTGGTTGGACGCTGTCTGATGGCGGATCCAAGGAATATGATTTTGGCGCTAAGTATGGCACGGATGCAAATGTGATCTTGTATCCGTATTGGTCCAAGCTTGTCAAGGTTCATTATGGTTCCAATGACAAGGATACTTTGTGGGTAGATCTCAGCGCTGTTGAATCGGATTCGCTGGTGAGCAACGCGATTAGCGAAGCCTTGCTGTCGAATGAACCTGTGATTGAACTTCCGAGCAAGAATGCTGATGACAAGTATGTTTATACCTTGAAGTGGGTGTCTGATTCGTTGGCTGTCTACGAACCGATTTTTGAAAAGTCTGAACGTAAGAAAGAAATCGTTGTGGCTTATGGTTCTGGCGAACGAGATACGATTATTATCAAGGATCCCAAGTTTAAAACGGATGAAGAATTGCAGAAGTTGATTAAGGATGCTTTTGCTAATCACGATCCTGTCATTCCGCTTCCGACAAAGGCTGCTGATTCTCTGTATGAATATGAATTTGCAAAGTTTGTTCTGAATACGCAGACGGGTATTTATGAACCGCTCTTTGTGAAGGCGGGGAATCTGTTGTTCAAGATTAATTTCCACCTGCCTGAAGGTGCGGAATTGGTCGAGAATTTTGCAGGATATAAATATGGCGAAGTGACGAAGTTGCCGGATGCGGTCATGACATCGGATACAAGCTGGAAGTTTAATGGTTGGTATACAAAGACGAAGGGCCGTGGCGACCGCGTAAAGGCGATGCGCGAAAAAGATTCCGGCAATAAGAGCTTGTATCCGCTGTTCCAGAAGACCCTGCGCTATGATGCTAATGGTGACAAGGGCGAAATCAGGGTCATTTACACGGATCGCGCCGATACGACTATTGCTCGTGCCTTGCGTAGCGTGACGCCGAAGGGCTACACCGAAGGCAAGGTGACTTATACGTTCAGCAAGTGGGTGCTTGAAGATGGCGTGTATACGGCAACCTTCAAAAATCAGACGGTCCGCTTTAACGTGGTTCTGGATTCCCGCTCGATCAATATCGAAGAAGCACAGGTGGGTGACCGCATTACGGTATTTGATATGGATGGTCGCGTCGTGAAACGCGGAATTGTTTCGAACGGCTCGCAGCATGTAGAAGTTCCCAAATCGGGTAGCTACACGGTGCGCGTTGGCAAGGACGCCGTCCAGGTGAACGTCAAGTAGCTTGTCATCCTGAGCGTAGCCCGTAAGGGCGAAGTCGAAGGATCTGTAGGAGTGCGTTACTCCGAGATGTTAATGTTCAGCCGATGTACCTTGTAGTGCATGACTCTTGGCGAAATACTTAAATCGCGTGCGGCAGCAGACATGTTGCCGCCGTTTCTTTTTAGCGCCTCGCTCAGGATTTCTTTTTCGTAGGTATCCATGAGCGTCGACAGCGGTGCAATTTGGTTCGGGAGCATGGGCTTGCGGGCCGATTCGTCGGTCTGCAAGGTGGGCGGCAAGTTGTGCGAATGAATGCAGTCGTCGCTGGTGGCGAGGGCTGCGCGCTCGATGCAGTTTTCAAGCTCTTGCACATTGCCTGGCCAGTGGTAACTCATGAGCATGTCGATGGCGGGCGTCGAGAGGCGCACCACGTGCGTGCCGTACTTCAGGTTCACTTGCGAAATAAAATGCTCCGCCAAAAGCAAGATGTCGCTCTTGCGTTGCGCCAAATCGGGAAGCGAGATTTGTACGATGTTCAGACGGTAGAATAAGTCTTCGCGGAAAAGCTTTTGCTGCATCAGGCTTTCGAGATTCTTGCTGGATGCCGCAATCAGGCGCACGTCACTATGCAGGTGAATGTTGCCGCCTTGACGGTAAAAGCTCTGGTCTTGCATGAACCGCAGAAGAATCTCTTGGTTCTTCGGGCTGAGTGCCGAGACGTCATCCAAAAAAAGCGTGCCACCGTTCGCCACTTCGGCTTTGCCCAAGTGGCGGCTGTTTGCGCCAATGAATGCGCCGCGTTCGTAGCCGAAAAGCTCGCTTTCGAAAGTATTTGCGGGGTTGCCGAAGCCTTCGCTCAAGTTCGCGCATCCCATCACGACAAAGGGCTGTTCTTTGCGGGCAGAAAGTTCTGCGATGGTGTGGGCGGTGAGTTCCTTGCCCGTGCCGTCGTTGCCATAGATAAGCACCTGTGCGTCGTTCTTGGCGCACTTCTTGATCTGCTTGTAGACCTCTCGCATCTCGCCGCTGTTGCCGACCATTTTACCCGGCTTCTCGTCGATGATATTACGCAGCTCGCGGATCTCCGCTTTCAGTCTCTCTATTTCTTCTGCTTCCGTTGTCATTTCTTTTACAATAATGTAATAATATACCTTAATTTTACAATATTGTAAAACATTTTGTTTCAAAACATGTAAAATTTGGGTGCCAGCCCCTGTTTTTATTCCTAATTTCCTTCCATAAATTGAAAAACAGCCATAAAATGGCAAAAAGAGGTTCAAAATGAGCGTAAGCTACCGCAAAAAGACCATCAACGAAATCGCAAAGGCCCCTACCGCGCCCGTCAAGCCGGCCGGTCCGGTGAATGTGGATTTCTATGGCGAAGATGTGTTCAACATCGACGCCATGCGCGAATACTTGCCCAAGGATGTCTGCGAAAAGCTGATTGCAACCATTAACGAAGGTGCCGCCCTCGATCCGAGTATCGCAGGCGATGTGGCCCACGCCATGAAGAAGTGGGCGATGGACCGCGGTGCGACTCACTTTACGCACTGGTTCCAGCCGCTCACCGGTTCCACTGCCGAAAAGCATGACTCCTTCCTTGAACCTGACGGTTGCCGCGCCATTATGGCCTTTAGCGGCAAGAACTTGATTGTCGGCGAACCGGACGCTTCTAGCTTCCCGAGTGGGGGACTCCGTTCCACGTTCGAAGCCCGCGGCTATACCGCCTGGGATCCGACCAGCCCGGCATTCCTCAAGCGCCACGGCAACGGGGCTACGCTCTGCATCCCGACTGCATTCTGCAGCTACACCGGAGAAGCGCTCGACAAGAAGACTCCGCTCCTGCGCAGTTTGCAAGCTCTTTCTAAATCTACCCGCCGCCTCATGACCTGCTTCAAGGCGGGCCCCAAGAAGACGACGGTCACGCTCGGCGCCGAACAGGAATACTTCCTCATCGACAAGCGTTTCTACCTGCAACGCCCCGACCTGTACCAGGCCGGCCGCACTCTGTTCGGTGCCGCTCCCGCGAAGCACCAACAGATGGATGACCACTACTTCGGTAGCATCCCGGCTCGCATTTTGAACTTCATGAACGAAGTGGAAATCGAACTTTGGAAACTCGGCATTCCGGCGAAGACCCGCCACAACGAAGTGGCGCCTGCCCAGTTCGAACTCGCCCCGATGTTCGAAGAAGTGAACCTTGCTTGCGACCACAACATGCAAATCATGGAAGTGCTCCGCAACGTGGCCGACAAGAATGGCCTCGTTTGCTTGCTCCACGAAAAGCCTTTCGCTGGCGTGAACGGTTCCGGCAAACACAACAACTGGTCCGTGTCTTACGGTAAGGGTAACTTGCTCAATCCGGGTAAGGACCCGCACCAGAACGCCGTGTTCCTCACCACGCTCTGCGCCATCATTTATGCCGTCGACACTCATGCTGATTTGCTCCGCATGACAACTGCTGGCGCCGGCAACGACCACCGCCTCGGTGCAAACGAAGCTCCTCCGGCCATTGTCTCCATGTTCCTCGGCGACCAGCTCATGGACGTCATCGAACAGATCGAACAAGGCGTGCCCAAGTCCTCTAAGCAAGCTGGCGCACTCCGCATCGGTGCCGACATGCTCCCGGCTTTGCCGCGCGACGCCACCGACCGTAACAGAACTTCTCCGTTCGCCTTTACCGGCAACAAGTTCGAATTCCGTGCACCGGGCTCCAGCCAGAGCTGCTCCGAACCGAACGTGGTTCTGAACACCATCGTGGCCGAAGCGTTTGATATGATTTCTGAACAGCTCGAAAAGCTCGACGAAAAGAACTTCCACACGGGCCTGCAAAAGATCCTGCAGAAGATCGTGAAGGAACACAAGCGCGTCATCTTCAACGGTAACGGCTACACCGACGAATGGGTCGCCGAAGCCGAACGCCGTGGCCTTCCGAATATTCGCACCTCCGTGGAAGCCCTCAAGGCTCTCACCAAGGAAGAAAATATTCAGTTGTTCGAAAAGTATGGCGTCATGAATCGCCGCGAAATGGAATCCCGCTACGAAATCAACGTCGAAGATTTCCACAAGCGCATTCACATCGAAGGCGAAGTCTGCCGCGACATGGCCAAGAACATCATCTTGCCGAAGGTCGTCGAAGCTTACTCTAGCGCCCTCAAGACCAACGAAATGGCTCTCAACCAGGGCTTCCCCGGCGTCGATGCCTACGTGAAGTCTCTCGGCGAAGGCGTCAAGAACTTGAGTGCCGCCATCGCTACCATGGAAGAAAGCCTGAACGGTCTGCACGAAGGCATTCTCGATGCAATGGCTGCGCTCCGCAAGGTTGTCGATGGCCTCGAAAAGGTCGTCCCCGACGAAATGTGGCCTCTGCCGAAATACAGAGAAATGCTGTTTATTTACTAAGTCTCGCCAATTGTGCGTTGAAAATGTGAAAAAAGGTAGTCCTTGGACTACCTTTTTTGCGTAATTTTTGACGATGTGTCGGCTAATGTTCGAGGCTTGCCTTGATGGCGAGGACTTCATCCTCAGAAAGGCGTGAGTACTTGACAACTTTTTCGATAGGCTCGCCTTCTGCAAGCATGTCGACAGCCGTCTTACGACGTTCTTCGGAACGAGTTTCTTTGCTGCCTTCAGCACGACCCTCAGCGCGACCTTCTTCAAGGCCTTCTGCACGTGCGTGCTTCTTTTCTACGTAGAGTTCGTATTCACGGTCGCTCATCTTCATAGCCTCGCTAACAAGAAATTCTTCCGTAAATTTACTCAATTCGGCCTTTTTCTGCAAGAGGGCAAATTGCGACCCCGCCGGAACGGGTACGGGGCGTTCGTTGTTCAGTCCGTCGAACACGCGCAGCCACTGTGCAAATTGGCTGTTGTCGGCCTCGAAGCCACCTTTCAAGAACTTGGGCACTTCAACCAGAGTGATGGTCTGCTTCTTGTAGAATTCCTCGTTGTCCTGATTTTTGAGACGAATCGTGTGCACGTAGTTTTTCCATTCTGGGAATCCCACGAACATCTGGAGGCTGATCAGATTCAAGCTCTTCAGATTGTACGGGTGCCCCTTGGCAAGGCTTGCGACCGTGTGCTTCGAAGCGTAGTACACCAAGCGACTGTTGAAGCTTTCGTCCTCGATGTGCTGAACCTCCAGTACGATACGGTCCGTGCGCTGGTCCTCGGCCACGATATCCGAAAAGGTGCTTTTGGTGATTGCCCCAGGGAGTTCCTTGTTCACGAAGGTAAGGTGCTCAATACAGTTGCTCCCGTAAAGATGAAGCGCCGCGTTGAAGAAATCTACCGCAATTGATTCGTTTTCGGGGGCTCCGAGGAGTAACTTGATGACGGCGTCGTTGTAGATATAGACGTACTTGTAGCGTTCCCTGTATTTTTCAATGCATGCGGAAACATCGCCTCCCTGCTTGTGGGTGTCGCTGATTTCCTTGAGCATGCCTGCGTACTGTTCCTTATTCATAAAGAACCTTTGCTTTATAGCGGTTTGCTCGCGTACGAAAAAACGTACACGAATGGTGTATAACTGATTGTTGGTTTGTTATGGAAGCCGACCGCTAAGCGAGTCGGTATATGTATCGCAGCGCATTCCGCATGGGTTTTCCAAGGCCAGGGCTTTCGCCTCCGTCAGAACCGGACCTACGACTGCGAGTAGGAATGTACCCGCCCGTGGATGCGTACGCCTCGGTCAGCGGGATTAGCTCACATCGGCAAGAATATACAAAATTTTAGTAGGGCGTGCAATAGGGCGAACTGCGACGTCTATTGTCGCATGCTCAATCTATATTCGTGATAATCCCCTAAAGGAGTGTGTCATGAACAGATTGGAAAAACTAGAAATATCGAATGTCATCGGTGATTTTCGTGCGGCCCTTGAAACCTTGGATCGTTACGACCACCAGCAACTGGAATTCCCGAAGACCGGCGTAGACTATAGCGAAACGAGTGGCCCCATCACCTATGAGTTGGCGATGGAAGCGATTTCTGTGCTCAGGGAAAAATTCCGCGACAGCGGAATCTTCGGTGCCGAAAAGGATGCTTCTTTCAAGAGTTCACTCGGACAAATTTACCAGACCTTCGACGGCAAGGAACTTTATCCGACCGTGCAGATGAAGGCGGCAACACTCCTGTATCTGCTTGTTAAGAACCATTCTTTTGTTGACGGCAATAAGCGCATTGCTGCGTTCATTTTCTTGTGGTACATGTCGCGCAACGATATCCTTTATCGTGTGGACGGCTCCAAAATCGTAAGCGATGGTGCCCTGGTCGCACTCACGCTGCTTATTGCCGAAAGCAAACCCGAAGAACGCGAATCCATGACCAAGCTCGTGGTGAACTTGATTATGTAGGAGGCTTTTATGAAAGACTCATACTTTACAGACCCGCGAGACGGTGAAACCTACCGCACCGTGAAAATCGGAAATCGGATTTGGTTCGCCGAAAACTTGCGGCATAAATGCGAAGGTGTGCAGGCGTATGCCGGCGGCATGGGGTATTTGTGCTTGAATGGCGAAACGCCGCCTTACGATTGGAACTGCGACCCAAATGTGAAGAAATATGGCTTGTGCTACTACTGGAAATTTGCAGAAGCCGCGGTCCCCAAAGGTTGGCGCTTGCCGAACAATGACGATTGGCGAGACTTGTTTAATGCAGTTGGCGCAAAATGTGAAATGGGCGAGCATGGTGCCGAAACTTACCTTGGGGCGGCTCTTGCGTTAAAGTCCAAAGACGATTGGGAAGAAGACGAACTGTTCCCTGTTGGCAAAAGTGCTGATGCATTCAACTTTACGGCGTATCCGGCGGGTTGCATGGAAGAATTCGGTTTTTGCGGAGCTCGCGGCAGACACACGCGATTCTGGAGTTCCGTCGGGCAAAACAAGTGGGCATACCGCGTTCGCCTAGACAATTGTTACGACGATGCCGTTCTCGACCGTTTTTGGAACGATTTTTCCTGCGCGAATTCGATTCGCTGCGTGAAAGACTGCTAAAAAGGAACTCATTCCAAGTTGGAACGCCCAAAATAACGTTTTTTGAGGGAAAACTATAGTTTTTGTGGGGATTTGTGCTCTTTTGTAGAAAATAGGATATATTTCTTTTCAAGAAGGAAGAAAATATGGATAAAGAACCCGAAGTTTTAGATATGAACGGCGCATCCCCTTTGCAAAAGGGGCTCGCCGTTTTCTTTGTCATCATGTCGCTTTTGTACACCGTGTCGCCCATCGACCTGGCGCCTGACGCAATTCCCGTGGTGGGATGGCTCGATGATGTCGGGTTCCTTGTGACTGCGACAATGAATGCTGTTCAGCAGTTCACAAAGGACCAGAATTCTGCCATGGTGAAAATCTTGAAATACGCCAAATGGTTTATGGTCATCGCTGTCGTAATTGCCGCTCTGTTGCTCGGCGGTTTGATCGCTGCAATTGTGGCGCTGATTGTGAAGTAAAGAGGTTTAATGAATGGTTTGAAACAAATAAAGGGTGTACTTGCTATTGTGCTACATTTTGCACTGCAGGATGCAATAAAGCAGTGGCTTACGAAATTGTTGCACGCTATGTTCAAGGACGTTATTATAGAGTCCGTAATAAAACTATTCTTTTGTATGTTCGCTGTTTATATAGCCGTTTTTAAATCTTTTGGTGAAATTCGTTCACTATGGATATCTTCAATTCTGTTTATTGGAGTGTTTCTATGGTCAATTGTTGAGTCTGTTTTAAAATATTATATGCTTCTTGTGTTGATTGTAAAAGAACGGAGTTTGCAGACTGGAATAGTGAAATTCGTTGA
This sequence comes from Fibrobacter succinogenes, assembly GCA_902794535.1. Taxonomy (GTDB): domain Bacteria; phylum Fibrobacterota; class Fibrobacteria; order Fibrobacterales; family Fibrobacteraceae; genus Fibrobacter; species Fibrobacter succinogenes_O. The sequence continues at coordinate 64,907 of CADBHQ010000020.1, forward strand.
ATGGAAATTTCCTGAAGCTGAGATTGGTTCTAGATTATATTCTAAAGTATGTTTTTTTCTATTGGGGTGTTCTCGTTCATCTAGTGAAATAATAAGAGATTTTATTTGCTCGTTGGCTAAAGATATCATCGCTTTTGTTTCGGTATATTTTTTATACATTATATTGGTTTACTGGATATTTGAACCTATTATTCTTGAAAAATTTGCGGGATTGACAACTTTGCAGATTTACCTTTTCCCAATAAGGCAATTCTTATAATAGGATGATAAGAAACGCCGAAGTTAATCGGAGAAAAAAATGACTGTTTGGAAAGTTGGTTGTCGTTGGAGTGATAATGGGAATGAGAATTCTAAAATCATTTCTGTTTTTAGACGTAATGGGATTGTTTTTGTCGGAGAACAAAAACATATTTTTGAAAAAATAAGGAATGGAGACTTAATTGCTATTGCCGATGGTTACAAGGTGGTTTCTGTTGCCAAGGCTACTTGCGATGCGACTCCGTTAAAAGAGTTCAAGCCGACAATTCGGATACGCAATAATGAATGGAATATTATCGATGAATCGTGGGCTCGTGAAAATGCTATTGGAGTGACGGCGAAAATATTTGATTTGCCAACATCCGACGATTCGTTAAAAGAGAACTCCGATATCCAACAAATTCAGTATAAAAAGCGTGGATCATGCTGCAAGGCGTATCAAATAGCGGACAAGGTTAAGGAACTATATGAAAAGTGTGCTGAATCTTCTGAAAAATTTGATATTGAGTGTGGTAAGTATTGCCTGAACAAATTGCTTAAATCAAAGACTCATTATGTAATCCCTGTTTATCAACGTGAGTATTCCTGGGGTGAACCTCAGGTTGCTAAGTTTATGAGGGATTTGCTGACGGGCTTCTGTGGCGTTTCTGGTTTTGATGAAGATGAAAATGGCGAGAAGAAACTTCTGCCAAAAGAAAATCCTTCTCCGATGTTTATTGGAACGATGCAATTATCGTATCGTAAATATATCACAGAGAATGAACAAGAGCAGGATGTGATTGATGGTCAACAACGATTTAGTACCCTTTTGTGTTTGCTGAAATATTTATCATTTTATTGTAATGTATCTGATATTCGTTTTAATGAAATTCTTGAATCTAGAGTCAATAAAGGTAGGGAAGATGAATTCCTAAATGAAGCAATGTCTTTGTCTTTAAAAGACTTGAGTGGAGAATTTATAGGCAATAAATACATAGAGAATATTAAGCTTGTTGAAGAAATTTTAAATGAAGAGGGACTTCAGAAAGAATATTATGAAAAATTGCGTGATTATGTTGAGAAAAATATTTGGTTTGTTGTAATAACTACAAAGGCCGGTATTTCCAAGACCTTGGAAATTTTCAATACTATCAATACTGCCGGACTAGATTTGAATGGCAGCGATTTGTTTAAGGTGAGACTATACGAATACCTTAAAGATAAAAAGGGAAAAGAACAATTTGATGATATTGACCGTCTTTACAGCGAGATAAAGAAACAAAATCTTGATTGGAGAATGAATCACGATTTCGATTTAATTGATGTGGGCATGGTTCGCGATATATATAAGACCTATCTGATTACCAAATATGATTTGCCCAATGTTATGTATGTATGGGGATCTGACCGATTTTATGATGTGCTGTTCGATATTTGTCTGGATGTCGCCCCGCATCGTGATTTACACCTTGATGTCGATAGGGTGCGAAGGGTTGACTTTAGTTTAGACGATTTGCAAAAGGTTATGGACGCCATTGTTTGTTGGAATTCAAGAAAGATTGATTCCCAAGAAAAGATGATTGCCGATTTGTTGGTTGGTAAATCGCGGTATGGAAGATTCTGGCAATATCCTATTCTCTATCTGCTGTTTATAGATGAAAAGAATGTAGAGAAAGTTTATGAAACATGGCAATTGCTTGCAAAGATATTTTTTGCATATAGCGTTAGTTATGCAAAGATTGTAAACAATGGAATAACCTTTATGTACAGTATTTATAAAATGTTGTACAATAAAGATATTGTTGCTATTGATGAGATGTTGAAGAAAAAAAGAACTCAATTACAGCAAAATTTAGATGCTGTATTAGAATGCCCTATCACTGACAATCGTAAAAAGAAGGATTTAATCTGCATCGTGTCTGCTTTCCTCAAGGAACCTCATGTAGCTAACGAGCGTGATATAGATCAATTGAGGAATCGACTTTCTTGGGGCTTTGATGTGGAGCATATTCACGCTACAGGAGATGAATCTGTGAATGTAGATAGGTCTCTTCAAAACAGCATTGGTAATTTGATGCTATTGGAATCTAGTATTAACCGTTCTTTAAAAGATAAACCTTTTAAAGAAAAAATAGAATGGTACAGCAAAAGTGGGTATGCCGTTGCACGGCAAATGGCGGAAATGAAATGTTGGGGGACTCAACAAATTCAGGAACGATTAAATGCAGAGAAAAAAGTGATATTGGATTTTTATAATCAAACTTGATAAATCTTATGTTTTTAAATAATTTCAGCGAATTCATCGCACGACATTAATTGTCGTGCGTTTCTTTTATATTACAAATAAAAAAGAGAGGTGCTTTATGACGGATGATGAAAAAGGCGATATCAGCTTGGATATAATCTATGAATTCTCTTCAGCGCTAGAAACTTTGGACCGCTACGATCATCAGCAATTGGAATTCAAAGGTGGAAGTCAAACTACTGGAGAACCCATAACTTATGATGATGCTATAGAAGCGATTGCGTTCCTTAAAAAAGAATTCCAAGATAGCGATATCTTCGGGATTGAAAAGGATGATTCCTTCAAAAGTTCTCTTGCGCAGATTTACCAGACTTTTGATGGTAAAGAACTCTATCCATCATTTGAAGAAAAAGCAGCGATGCTTCTGTATCTTATTGTCAAGAATCATTCCTTTGTAGATGGCAATAAGCGTATTGCCGCATATATTTTTTTGTGGTTTTTAATGCGGAATAATAAGCTTTACAAGTGGGAATCGCTAATCTTTGAGGAAGAATTCGTCATTGTAAAAAGATTCAGTGACACAGCCCTAGTGGCAACTACGTTGCTTATCGCAGAAAGTAAACCCGAAGAACGAGAAATAATCCTGAAACTTGTAATGAATTTTTTGGTGATGTGATAAAAAATTATATATTGGGAAAAGGTGTAAATTTTTAATGAGAGAAAATTCATGTTTAGTTCTTCATTTGATTCTGCTTTTAGAACGATACCGTTCTATAAAAATCATGAGTTTATGTTGCCTGCTGTTGGAGTGAACTATGAATCAACGAAACACAAGAAACTCTTGCTTGTTGGAGAAAGCTGTTATATGCCAAAGGCTTCCTTTGTGCATCATAATGTAAATTTGTGGTATGACAATTATTTATGTCTTGGAGAAAAACTCACAGACAGTGAAAAAAAATACTGCGATTTACGTGGTGCGCGTAGTGATCCAAGAAATAAATACCGGCAAAAAATTGATAACGCAATTAAAGAAGTTTTCCCAGACGCATTTGGTAATGCTTTTGAGGAGATTGCTAGTTATAATTATTTCTTGCGACCGGCTGATAATGGCAATAGAAAAACCTTTAGGTGTACAGAAATGGATTGCAGAGAATCAGTACATACATTTTGTAAGCTCATTGAAATATTGAACCCTAATCATGTTGTTTTTACAAGTAAACTTGCGTTTGACCACGCGGAAACAATTGATATTTTTAAATATCTTGGTTGTTATTTGTGGGATTATTTGGCAAAATATAATATAGGTTACTCATTTACATATCACCCTTCTAGTCGTTGGTGGAATCGTATTCGTCACATAAAAACTGGAAGTAGTGATGATTACTTTCGCGGTCTAACGAGTAGACAGTTCTTTATAGATGAATTGAGAAAAAACTGGTTAACTAAAGACTAATTTGAATTTTTAATGCTAGCGACACTAATTGTCGTGCGCTTCTTTTATATTGCATAGTAGAATCAAGAGGTTTTGCTATGCAGTTACATTATCAAAATTCGGCAGAGAATTATTTCGGGAATGCGCTGAATCGGTTAGAAGGGGAGTCGCCTGCGGCTAGGGTTGAGTCGCGGACTTCTTTTATTGACTTGAAGATTATGGAATACTGGGTGCGCTTTATGCGGGCGTATCCGGATGGTTGTTGTCGCAGTTTTTGCGAGAATTATTTGCCGGTCCGTTATTATGGCGAATTTGCGGACCGTGTTTACGAGATTCGCGACCAAGTTGATTTTTCGAGTACTATCAAGACTTCGATTGATGACAAGCATTATGGGGTGCGGGAACTTTTGGAGGCGTATCACGAAACCAGGAATGTTCGCTTTGCTCAGCAGTTTTTTGAGATTATGGCTTATTTGGAGCGCGCGAATGATTGCCTGCGGCCGATTATCGTGCAGATGATTGAAAATTGCGTGAAAGAAAAGCTGGCAAAAGGTTGTTCGCACGCTGACGAAGCTTTTCAACGCGCTTTTGAATTAAAGCGTCTTTTCCATTTGTCAGATGAGGCAGTGGAACTGGTGCTTTATTTGTGGCTTCGGAACCATCAGCGACTGTATTTGAGGTTGGAAAATATTCGCGTGAAAGATGGGGAAACTTTTGATCCGAATGAACGAGGTGCCTTTAGCCGGATTGCCTTGCTGACGTGGCTTGATGGCGCAACGCTTCAGGAACTTTGTTCCAAGGAGAGTCCGCTTCTTAAGTTCCAGCTGGTCCAAATGGAAGAATCGTTCCGCAATACGGATTTGAGAATCAAACGCAAGGAATTGTACCTGGCAGATGATGTGAGTAATTATCTGTATGGATTCTCAGATATGTCGCAGATCATGGATTTCAGACCGGCCGCAAAACCGTGTGTCCCCTATGAGCGGATTGTCAAGACGAATCCGCAGGCGTCTTTTGTTCTGCAGATGCTTAAATCGCACCAAAGGGGCACCCCGCTGAACATCCTTTTTTATGGTCGCGAGGGAACGGGCAAGACGGAACTTGCCAAGGCGATTGCGCAAGAGTTGAATGTTACGCTGCTTTCGGTGGGCATCGGTGAAGAATCGATGAGCGAGGAATCCCTTTTGCAGACGCGCTTGCGCTCGATGCTTTTGGCCGATTGGGAATGTGAGCGGAGTGGCGGCGTCATCTTGATGGATGAGGCGGACTTGGTCTTGAATGAGGCCGAAAAGGGACTTCTGAATATCATTTTCGAGAACTTGAAAACGCCTGTCATCTGGATTACGAATAATATCGCGATGATTGAAAATAGTACCCGTCGCCGTTTCGATTATTCGTTGGAATTTTTCTCATTCAGCAAAAGTGAACGCATTGCGATTTGGCAGTCCGTTCTGAAAACGCAGCAGGCGGAATCGATGATGCGTAGCGAAGAAATCGAATGTGTCGCCAAGGAAATTCCGGTAATGGCGGGGAGCGCTACTTTGGCCGTTCGGTTGGCGCAGCGGATGCAGTCTCAGGACATGTCGCCTTTGAATGTGGTTCGCGAGGTCGCTTCTTCGCATGCTAAACTTTTGGGTATATCGACTTTGCCGCAAGAATCGAGGCCAGATTATAATCTGGATTGCGTCCGCATTTCGAGCGGGGATATTCGGAATATTGATTATGTCGTGCCGATGCTCAAGAATTTTGATGCCCGTTGGAAAGATTCGAGGGCGACGGGGCGCAGGGAAAACTTGAATATATTCCTGTATGGTCCTCCCGGTACGGGAAAATCGGCTTTTGCAAAGCATATTGCGCATGATGTTCTTTGTCGCGAGATTATCGTGAAACGGGCGAGCGATATTCTGGGGTGCCATGTGGGCGAGAGTGAACATAATGTTAGCGCCATGTTCCGTGAAGCGGAGCGGAATGACGCGATTCTGTTTATCGACGAGGCGGACAGTTTCTTCGAAAATCGTGGCAACGCGAAAAATCACTGGGAAGTGACTCTGGTGAACGAGTTTATTTGCCAAATGGATTCCTTTAACGGGATGCTGATGGCCGCGACAAACTACGAGAATGTCTTGGATTGGGCGATTCGCAGACGCTTTCAGTTGAAGCTGGCGTTCGACTATATGGATTCTCCTCAAATTTCAAAGACGTGGACTGCGTTCTTCGGGAGCAATTGCCCCAAGGAAATCCTTCGCTGCGACAATGTGGCGATTAGCGACTTTCAGAATGTGCGCCGCAAGCTAGAATATGTGCCTACTGAGTTACGGACGAAGGAACTTATCTTGCAGAACATGCTCGAAGAACTCGCCAATAAAGACGTTCATCAAGGCCGTAAGTTGGGATTGTAGAGTTTAACAAATCTATATTTACCACGATGTCCATTTTCACTAAATACATCCAGAACGAAGAACATTACTCCGAAGTAATTTCTCGAATCATGTTGGTCCGCAATAACTTGTGGATTGGTACTGCCGATATCAAGGATGTGTATGTGAAACAGGATGGCGATGCGATTCCGTTGCTGGGGCAGTTGGCCGCACTTTTGAAGCGAGGGGTGGGAGTGCGTCTGATCCACGCGAAGGAGCCTGGCCCGAATTTTCGCGAGGACTTTGACCGATTTCCGATTCTTGTGACGGATTTGGAACGCGTGATGTGCCCGCGAGTGCATTTCAAGATGATGATTTTTGATCTTGAAACGGCTTACATCGGGTCCGCGAATTTGACAGGTGCGGGAATCGGCATGAAAAGCTCTCTACGCCGTAACTTCGAGGCGGGAATCCTCACGAATGACCCTGCGCTTGTCGAACCTGCTATAGAACAGTTCGATACGTTGTGGATGGGCTCGCATTGCAAAAAATGTGGTCGCCAAGAATTCTGCGGGGACAGGATTAAGTGATTCTTGAAATTCCGTTTTACGTTAAAAAGGTAGTCTCAAGATTTGCCTTGATGGCAAGAACTTCGTTTTCGGTTAGCTTGGAAATCCTCATGACCTTTTCGACAGAATCGCCTTCTGCAAGCATGCCGGCAGCCATTTCGCGAGTTCTAGCATCTGCGCCTTCGGAACGGGCTTTTACCCTGACCGAGGCCAAAAAGTCCAGTTCTTCTTCTGTCATTACCATATTTGCCGCCTGTTTTTCGAGATCCTTGTTCGACGCATGGTTCACAAGTAGTCTGTCAATCGCCTTTGCGATTACGTCGTCATTGAAGTCGGGGAGGCTTTCTGCGGTTCCTGCGTGCTTGAGCAGATAGAGCCAACGGTCCTCAACGGTCTTGACTTCATCAATTGTTTTTGTGAACTTTGTCAGGTCATATAAAATATACATCATCTTTTCATTGAATGTCAAGCCCTTGTCGTTACGTACGGCCCAAGTACCATAATAGTCCTCTTGCTTTCCTACGGGGAAGTCGCAAATCCAGATAGCGTAGGTGGGCGGGATTTCGTAACGGTGATCTTCACGCTTGGCCTTTTCTTCTTCGGAGAGGGCCGTGTTGATGTTTCCGAAATGTTCCTCGTTCCATTCGTATTTGCTCTGGAGTACGAATGCACTGTGCTGCAAAAGGACGCGGTCTGCGAAATACTTGGGCCTTGCCTTCTGCATTTCTACATTGATGCTTGCCCCATTCGAGGTCTTTGCACGGATGTCAAGTCTAAACTGGGGTTGAATTGTAGGGAATACGAGATTAATATCTGTGTTTTTGACTGTTACAGATTCAATCCTGTTTTCTCCTTCTAGGTGGAATGCCCCATTCAAAAAACTCACCAGAGCTTCTTCATCGCTCATGAAAATTTTGAATCCTGTATCGTAGAGTGGGTTGATATAGGTGTGTTTCTTGATTTCTGCAATGGTTTTTTGGATCCAGTATTCGCGATAGGGGTCAGTGCTGGCCAAGTTGATAGGCGGAATGTCATTGTTTTCTGACATGAAAAGTCCTTTGCCACAGATATGGCATGCCATGTGAACGAAAAAAAACGCGCAATACACGGCGAGTAAAGTGCTGTTGGATTAGTTCGTTTATAGAAGCCGACCGCTAAGCGAATCGGTATATGTATCGCAGCGCATTCCGCATGGGTATTCCAAGGCCAGGGCTTTCGCCTCCGTCTGAACCAGACTTACGACTGCGAGTAGGAATGTTCCCGCCCGTGGATGCGTACGCCTCGGTCAGCGGGATTAGCTCACATCGGCAAGAATATACAAAATTCCATTATCTTTCGTATAGTTTCACCAAGTCTTTAGCGCTATCGAGTACCATTTGGCGAAGCTTAGCGGGCTTTAGCACTTCGGCGATTGGGCCGTAGTACATGACCCATTGCTTGAGCAGGCCGTTGACGGCGACCTTCATGGTCACGTGTATGTCGCCACAATCCAGTTCCTTGATTTTCATGCTGGGGTGGTAGGGACGTCCTTGCAGAAAGTTCTTGGCGTATCCCGGGAAATAGATGACGACTTTTTCTTCTTCTTGATCCTGGTCGCCGGACAGCAGCGTTCCTGTGCGGATGCGCTTGCGGAGCGTCTCAACGACTTTCGGGTCTTCGACGAATTGTTCGCGCAAAAGCTTTACGGATTGAATACGGCGGAGCTTGAGGGCGTATGTTTTGTCGGGGTGGTGTTGCGACACGCAGCCGATGTAGATTTCGCCCTGATTGATGGCGACCATCAGCGGAATGCGAGGCTTGTTGGTTGTATTGCCCCAGTTGTCGGTGTAGGTGATTTGTACTTTCTGCTTTTTGCGAATGGCGTCGAGAATGACTGGCAGATTCTTGCCTACGTTATCGTCAACGCTCGGAGGCGTGCCCATGAACAGAATGCGTCCGTTCAGTTCCTTCGCGTAATGCGCTAAAGTCGATTGTTCCTTAGCGGGCAAGTCCTGCGTGATTCTCTTGGCCAAGTCTTCGATGAGGTTTGATGTCGCGGGGTAGATGTTTGCGATGCGCTGCAGGAACATGAAGTGCAGTAGCGTGTCGCCAAATTCCGGGAATATGAGCTTGTTTGCGCGTTCAAGTGCCACCTGGTAATAGGTTTTGCCGCTTTCGACGGAACGCTTGATGTAGCCGCCCTCGATTTCGGAGAGTGCGTGCATGTCGCGCTGCACGCTCCGCAGGTCTTCTTCGCGAATGTCCAAATGCCGCATGATGTCGGCGACGCTGTAACGATTGTTGTAGTGCGCCATCATGTAGATGAAAATTCGTATCATTCGTTCGCCGCGAGCCTGCTCTGCCATAAAGCCTCCTGCAAAATGTCATTCCCGCGTAAGCGGGAACCTCCTTTTAATATATAAAATGTAGACGACAATAATTGTCGTCTTTTTATGCGAAAGTAGTTAGTCTGCCGAAGTATGGAGGCTGCTTGGCCCCTGCCAAAGAATCCGAAAAATTCTAAATTTGGCCCTGTCATGTTTTTGAGGAAACATTTGGGGTTTATTTTTGGATTTGGAGTGGCAGTGGTTGCGCTTGCCATGCTCTACCTTTCTTCTCGTCCGCTCATCCCGTTGGTCGTTCAGGAACAGATCGAGGCCGATATTGAAAAATGTGGCGGGCAACTGAAAGAGACTCGCTGTGCGGTAAGCGGTGAAGGCGACTGGATTTTTCTGCAGGAAAGTCTTGTCAACCTGGTGGTGGACTGGAAAGAAAACTTGAATTCATTTGTGGCCTTCAACGATTCGCTGGAAGCGCGCGGTATCAAGTTGGTGGTGGTGCCTGTTCCAGACAAATTGCAAATCGAGGCGGAACATTATTCGGAAGAATTGTCGGGTGGTATCGTTGCCCCGCAATATGAAGAATGGGTGGATGCATTGCAAGACGAAGGGGTTGTCGTTATCGATGCGGTAGAAGAGTTTCTTGAAAAGAACGAGGAAACGCCCATGTTCGAGGCGTACGAAAGCCATTATACAAGTGCCGGTCGGCAGGTTCTTGCCCAGATGATTGCCGATACCATCAACGAGATGAACTTGGATATTCCGAGAGAAGAATGGTTCCTGCGCGACACGATTGTTCCCGGCACCGGAAATCTTTATCACTTGAAGTACAATTCTTACCCTGATTACGATGTGCGCGTGTTAAAGACCGTGGATGCGGAAGGTAAACGCTACCGCGGATCCAAAGATGCTCCCATTGTGATAATCGGCGACAGCAATGCCGATTTTGGTTGGAACAGCTCTTCCAATATAGGCGCCTACATTGCGCAGGCGACAGGGATAGAAACGTTTACGCGTAGCCGTATTGGTGGCGGAAACTATGGTCCGACCTTGTTCAAGGACCGTTCGGATTTCCTGGAAGGCAAAAAGATGGTGGTCTGGGTGTTTGATGGCCGTGAACTTTACGGCGATTTCAGCATGCCAGAATTCTAGTTTCGGAATTTTTATTCCAGCATAATTGTGAACGGGCCGTCGTTCGTGAGACTCACCTGCATGTCGGCGCCGAATTTCCCTGTCTGTACGACGGGGATTTCTTTTTTGCATTCGGCGATAATGTACTCGTAGAGTTCGTTGGCGAGTGTAGGATTGCCGGCTCCGTTGAAGGTCGGTCGGTTGCCTTTGTTGCAGTTGGCATACAGCGTGAACTGTGAGACGAGTAGGAGTTCGCCGCCCACATCTTTGATGGAAAGATTCGTCTTTCCGTTTTCGTCGGCAAAGATGCGGAGCGCAAGCATCTTGCGAATAAGGCGGTCGGCGATTTCCTTGGTGTCGTTTTCGCCCACGCCGATTAAAATCATGTAGCCCTTGCCGATTTTTCCGACAGTGTCGCCTGCGATATCCACCTGGGCGTTCAATACTCGCTGAATCAAGAATTTCATATTACTCCGCGCTAGCCAATGCCTTCTTGTAGATGTCCTGCATCACGAGGCCTGCAATCATGAATCCGAAAATAGCGGTGGAGTGAGCCATGGTGCCGTTGATTTGCGCCTTACTGCTGCACCATTCGTGATCGACCAGGTTTGCATTCTGGAGTTCGGCTTCGCTCCTTTCGTGGCGCACCTTGGGGCACATGCAGGCGTCGGTACCGCAAGAGGAATTCTTGCCGCGGTTTTTCAGGAGTTCGTCGCTGTAGACGCATAGCACTTTTTTCTTGAGAGCCATTTTCTTTTTCTTGAACTTGTCACGCAGGGCGCGGGCGAGTGGGCAACCGGCGACTTTCCAGAATTCGGCGACCTTGATTCGTGTGGGGTCCATCTTGAGGGCTGCACCCATCGAAGAGAAAACTGTGGCCTTGGTGCGCGTGGCGTGCCACAATAACTGCATCTTGTTTTCGAGGCTGTCGATGGCATCGATGATGTAGTCGAATGTGTCTAGTTGGAATTTGTCCGTATTCGCTTCTTCGTAGATGTCTTGGAGTGCTACGATGTTGGCGTGCGGGTTGATTTCGAGTAGGCGATTTTTCAGCACGTCCACCTTGACTTGCCCCACGGTTTTCGTGGTGGCCATCAGTTGGCGGTTCACGTTGGTGACGCACACGCGGTCTGAATCAACGAGTACGAGTTCCTTGATGCCGGAACGCACCAGGCTTTCGGCGCACCAGCTGCCGACCCCGCCGAGACCGAAGATGATGACGCGCTTCTGGTAGATGTTGCCCATCACATCGTCCCCGAGCAGGAGCGATGTGCGGTTAAAGATGCCTTTCTCGATTCCCATACGAGTCCCGGTTAACCGAAGAGTCGGAGAACGCGCTTGATGCCTGCGATAAAGCGGTCGATGTCGCGCTTCAGGGTATACGCGCCGAAACTCAAACGAAGCGTGGCGTCGACACCGAAGCGGTCCATCACAGGTTGGGCACAATGGTGTCCGCTACGCACGGCAACATTTTCTTCGTCGAGAATCATGGCGGCGTCGCTGACGGCGATTCCGTCAAGCGTAATGCTGATGAGCGCACCGCGTTCCTTCGGGTTCCCGAAAATCTTCACCTGCGGAATCTGCGTGAGCTGTTCCAAGGCGTACTGCGTAATTTCTTCTTCGTGCTTGCGGATGTTTTCGATGCCAACCGCATTAATCCATTCGATGGCCTTGCCAAGGCCGATGACTTCGGCAATCATGGGCGTGCCTGCTTCAAAGCGGGCGGGTACGTCGGCGTAAGTCGTTTTTTCGAAGGTCACGTTCTTGATCATCTCGCCACCGCCGTGCCAGGGGGGCATGCTGTCAAGAACTTCGTACTTGCCGTAGAGTACGCCAACACCTGTCGGGCCGTACATCTTGTGTCCGCTGAAGGCGAGAAAATCGCAGTCCAGCTTTTGCACGTCAATCTTAATGTGGCTTGAACTCTGGGCGGCATCAATCAAAATCTTTGCCTGCGGGGCGAGCTTGCGGACTGTCGCGATGATTTCTGCAATCGGGTTCACTGTGCCGACGGAATTGCTCACGTGGGCAACAGCGACCATCTTGGTGCGCGCATTCAAAAGTTCGGGAAGCTTGCTCAAGTCCAAATCGCCGCTGTCGAGAACCGGGATGACCTTGATCTTGGCGCCCTTCATTTCGGCGACAATTTGCCAGCTCACGATGTTGGCATGATGTTCAAGCCCGCTGATCAGAATCTCGTCGCCCGCCTCGAAGAACTTGCGTCCGTAACTCCACGCCACCAGATTGATGCTTTCGGTGGTGCCGCGGGTGAACACGATTTCGTCTTCGGTCTTGGCATTAATAAATTTCGCGACATTCTTGCGGGTGGCTTCGAATGCTTCGGTGGTGCGAGCGCTCAGGCGATACACGCCGCGCTTTACGGAACTGTAGTGCTCGCGGTAAAAGTCGTTCATGACGTCGATCACGCAGTCGGGCTTTTGCGTGGTGGCCGTGCTGTCGAGGAAGGCGAGCGGCTTTGCGTCCTTATCGCCTGCGACGAGCATCGGGAATTCGTTGCGGATTTTTTCTGCATCAATATTTGCATCAATCATAGGCCCAAATATAGAAAATGCCAAAAGGAATTTTCTGTGCTGAGCTATATGTTTGTTTTATGGCTGGCTATAAACCGCTAATCACTGTCTACTTCCTACAGCCTACATCTTACTTTTTCTATATTTGTATCGCAAAAAAAACGTGAGGGTTACAATGAAATTTCTTAGAGGTGTATTGACAGGAGTTCTTGTTTTGGGCATGTCTACTGCTTTTGCCCAGCCGGAACTTCGTGACGCTATCGATAATGGCGATATTGCAACTGCCCAGAAGATTGTGAAGAAGGGCGCTGCCGAAGAAATCTATTGCGGTAAACTTTCGCCGACCGACGCCGTTAAGGTTTATGAAAAGATTTTCAAGGCTATGCCTTACGAATCGTTCTCGAATTGCCAATCGCAATTCTCTTACGGTTATGGCACCAAGGTTTGCGCTAACGCCAAGGCCATGGATGCATGTACCGAAGTGATTTCGTTCTTGCTCTTGGAAGGCGAATCGGGTAATACGAAGGCTCTTGAAACTTTGGAATCGGTGGCTAAGGTCGCCCTGAAGACGAAGGGCTATTCCAAGCCGGTCAAGGTTGACGCCGACACGAGCATTTGGGTACCTTGCCCCAAGAAGAAGGGCGAAGCCCGTGACAAGTGCATTGAAGAATGCTATGAAAAGGCTGGCAGCCTACGCGACACCATTCGCGAAGCCGCTTGCGCTACCAAGCCGGAACACTTTGTTGATACGACTATCAAGGTGACGGTTCCTTCTCCGCTTTACGAAAAGCTCCGCAAGGGCTTGCTCGAAGGTTACTGGAAGACTCCAAAGAGCGCTGCTGAAAAGTATTCAAAGATTATGCAGGCCTCGGCCAAGGCTCTTTCGATTCCGGATACCGCTATCATTAACTTGGCTTACGTAGACCGCTGGGCTGAAAAGCACAAGGCCGATTCTACGGCACTCCCGGGTGGCGAACTCTTCCGTTTCTGCACCTCTTGGCAACCGGCGGTGGACTCTATCTTGGGTGCAAAGGAATTCGAAACCCGTTGCCCGGTGTTTGAATCGTTCGTGGACAATCGCGATGGCCAAACTTATAGAGTCAAGGAAATCAATGGCACTCGCTGGTTTGTGCAGAACTTGAACTTTGCGATTGAAGAAAACTCCATGTGCTATGACCGCGAAGAAGAAAACTGCGCTACTTATGGTCGTCTGTATACGCAAGAAGCGGCTTTGACGGCTTGCCCCGAAGGCACTCGTCTTGCAACCGATGACGATTGGAAGATGCTCGAAATTTATGCCGGTGGCGCAAACACTGCTGCAGTCCGCCTGCGTAGCAACGGTTCTGATGATTACGCCTTCACGGCCATGTTTGGTGGCTATGCCAACAAGAACGGCATCTCGGTGATTCAGGGCGAAGGCGCTTACTTCTGGACAAACAAGGATGTGGGTGACGGTCGCGGTATTGCTCGTTCCATGTTCAGCACCGACAAAGAAGTGTCTGCCATTCCGGTTGATAAAAAGTTCTGGCTCGCAGTCCGCTGTGTCGTGAATGCTGCTCCTGCAGAAGAAACCGCTCCCGCTGCTGCCGAGTAACGTGTCATCCTGAACGTAACGAAGTGTAGCTGAAGGATCTAAAAAGTGTCGAACCAAAGCTCGTTTAGACCTACTTGTTCCCGCGATTCTTGGGTAAAGCGCCAAACCTTGATGAACAAGGTGCGTCGCTTCTTTGAAGGTCGCGGAGTGCTTGAAGTGGAAACGCCGACGCTTTCCAATGCGGGCGGTACTGATCCTCAGCTGGATTACTTTGAAGTCGAGGGCAAGCATTTCATGATGACGAGCCCCGAGTTCCACATGAAGCGCTTGCTTGCGGCTGGTTTCGGTGACATTTTCCAGATTACAAAGTCTTTCCGCAAAGATGAATTCGGTGCCCATCATAACAATGAATTCAGCATGGTGGAGTGGTACCGCGTCGGCATGCTGCAAGAAAAGTTGATGGACGAAGTCGAGGCGCTCGTTTCTGAAATTATAGGCAAGCCGATTAACGCTCGTCGCACGCGCTGGATTGAAGCGTTCAAGAATTATGCGGGCGTGAATCCGCTGACGGCTTCGGGCGAAGAATTTGCCGCGGCCTGTACTGCCCGCGACATTCCGCTCCCGGCCGATGGCACGACCATGTCTCGCGAAGACTGGTGGGATTACCTGATGGTTTTTGCGGTGGAACCCGAACTTGCCAAGAATGGTCCCGAGTTCATTTTAGATTATCCGCAGTCGCAAGCGGCACTTGCGCAAACGTATGTGGGCGAAGACGGCTACACTTGGGCACGTCGATTCGAACTGTTTGTAGACCAGGTGGAACTTTGCAACGGCTACACGGAACTTACCGATGTGGCTGAACAACGCAGGCGCTTTGCTGCAGATCTTGAAATCCGTCGCGGTATGAACAAACCGCAACCGCCGATTGACGAAAACTTCTTGGCGGCGCTTGAATCGGGAATGCCCGCCTGTTCTGGCGTGGCGCTTGGCCTAGACAGATTGTTTATGCTTGCAATGGGAAAGTCCGAAATCAAGGACGTGATACTTTTCCCGAGTCCTATTGCTTAAGGGCTTTCTCGATTAACTTTCGCATCTGTTTTTCGTCGAAATCTCCGACGTTGATTTTCACGATGCTGTCTTGTGCATTCACGAGGTAGGTCACGGGAATCACGCCCGGATTGCCGAGCGCGTTCATCATGTCGTAATTCCAATGGAACGTTGTCCACTTGATGCCTGCGGCCTTGTTGTACTTTGCTCCGATTTTAGGCGAGTCGTCTTCGTTCACCATCAAAATCTTGAAACCTTTGTCGGCAAATTCTTCGTCAAGCTTTTTGAGGAGCGGAAGTTCTGCACGGCAGCCGGGGCACCACGAGGCGGTGAGTGCGATTAGGGTGACGGTCCCTTTTTCGGCTTGATAAGTCGAAATACTTCCGTCAAGAAGTTTCCCCTTGAAATCTGTAATTTTGGTGGGCGCAGCCTGAAAGTGTTCCTGCCCGCATGCAGAAAACAGGATTGCAAGTGCCAAAAGCAGCATGCAAACCATAGAAAAAACACCCCCCGTCGAGGTTATTTTACGCCCAAGTTCCATTCTAGAATAATAAAATAGCGTTTTTTTTGAAAAAATGTGCGATTTTAATGGAAAAATTGGCCTTTTTTAAGTTATATTCTTAAGCATGGCATACAATATTCAAGATCTTCTTTCTGAAATGGTCCAGCGTGGCGCTTCTGACTTGCACATTACGGCAGGTGCGCCCCCTCTCATCCGTCTTTCCGGCAAGCTTACGCCTATTGGCGAAGACAAGCTGAAACCGGACGAAACCATGCGCATGACATATAGTCTGATGAACGAAGGCCAAAAGAAGACTTTCGAACAGCAGAAGGAATGCGACTTCTCTTTCGGTATTGCAAACCTCGCTCGTTTCCGTGCGAACGCATATTTGCAGCGCGGTTGCGTGGCCTTGGCCTTGCGTATTATTCCGCTTGAAATTAAGACCTTTAAGGATCTCGGCCTTCCGAAAATTCTGGCCGAATTCACAACCCGCCCGTCTGGCCTTGTGTTGGTGACAGGTGCTACCGGTTCCGGTAAGTCGACGACCTTGGCGGCCATGATCGACAAGATCAACAAGGAACGTCACGACCACATTCTGACGGTGGAAGACCCGATTGAATTCTTGCATAAGCACCAGGGTTGTATGATTAACCAGCGTGAAGTTGGTAGCGATACGAACAGCTTTGCTCAGGCGCTTAAGATGGCGCTGCGTCAGGACCCTGACGTGGTGCTTATCGGCGAAATGCGTGACCTTGAAACAATCCGTGCGGCACTCACGATTGCAGAAACGGGTCACTTGGCTTTTGCAACGTTACATACCAACTCTTGTGTGCAGACCATCAACCGCGTGGTGGATGCTTTCCCGAAGGGCGAACAGCAGACCGTGCGTACGCAGCTTTCGTTTGTGCTCCAGGGCGTGATATGTCAGACGCTTATCCCGCGCATTGGCGGTGGCCGCGTGATGGCATACGAAATCATGAACGTGACCCCGGGTATTCGTGCCCTGATTCGCGATGACAAGGTGCACCAGATTGAATCGATGATTGAAATTGGCCAGAAGTTCGGTATGAACACCATGAACATGTGCTTGTGTGATTTGGTGAAGAACCACAAGGTCGACCGTTTCGATGCTCTTGCCCGTTCTCCGAGTCCGGACCAGTTGGAACAATTGTTTGTGAAAGAAGGTGTGTAGCTTATGGCAGAATTCCTTTATAAAGCAACCAATAGCCAGGGTAACAATTTCGAAGGTACCTTGGAGGCTAAGGATAAGGCTGAAGCCGAAGCGCTCTTGATGCGCAGACGCCTCATTATTGTAAGCCTCAAGAAGAAACCGACCGAAATCAAGATTAAGATTGGTTCGGGTATCAAGCCTGCTGAAATCGCACGTTTTACCCGTATGTTCTCTTCGATGAGTTCTGCTGGTTTGCCCATGTTGCAATGCTTGGGCATTTTGGAAAGCCAGTGCGAAAACCCGGAACTCAAGAATGTGGTTCACAAGGTGACGCAGTCGATTAACGGTGGTTCTTCTTTGGCTGATTCTTTGGCCCAACATCCTAAGGTGTTCAGTAACCTGTACACGAACATGGTGGCTGCTGGTGAAGCGGGTGGTATCTTGGATGGTATCTTGGCCCGTTTGGCAGAAACCTTGGAAAACCAGGAACGCCTGAAACGTAAGGTGAAAAAAGCTTTGACCTACCCGGTGATGCTTATTATCGTGGGTATCTTGGTGGTGATCGCCCTTATGACCTTCGTGGTGCCGACCTTTGCCGAACAGTTCGCTGCTTTGGATGCTGAACTTCCGGCGCCGACGCAGATAGTGATGAGCATTTCTGACTTTATACGCGATAACGGTGCATTCCTGTTTATCGGTGCGATTCTCTTGATAGTTGGCTTTAAGGTGGCCATGCGTGTGCCTGCGGCCAAGTTTGCCTGGGATGGTTTTATGCTGAAGGTGCCCAAGCTAGGTGACCTTCAGATTAAATCGACAACGGCTAGCTTCTCGAGAACGCTTGGTACCTTGTTGAATGCCGGTGTGTCTATCATGGATTCCTTGAAGGTGGTGTCCTCAACCGTGACAAATAAAGTGGTTGAAAAGGGTATCAATAAGATTGCCATTGGTATTGCTGGTGGTAAAAGTATTGCCGACCCGATGGCAGATACAGGCCTGTTCCCGCCCATGGTGATTCAGATGACTGGCGTGGGTGAAAAAACCGGTAACCTTGGTGGTATGCTTTTGAAGCTGGCAGACTTCTATGATGAAGAAGTGGATGCCGCAGTGGATGCCGTGGTGGGCATGATGGAACCGTTGATCATCGTGTTCCTCGGCGGTGCTGTCGGTGGCTTGCTGATTGCAATGTATATGCCTATGTTTTCCATGGGCGAAGCCGTCAAGGGATAAAATTTCGCTTGCAAACACATCGCGATACGGCATCACGCTTTGGCTCACGTATTTATTATACGCTACGCCAAAGCGTTCTTTGTCTCGCTCGGTTTTAAGCGAAATTTTTGTTTAAGGTTTCTTCGCTGGCCTTTCGACAAAATCTCGTATTGAGTGAAATTTGATTTGTAATTGATTTTTTAGCAGGATTTTAAATCCTGCTTTTTTTATGATTATGCTCGTTAGTGAAGTTGAATGTCTAGCGAGAGTAGGAATGGAGTGACGTAGCGTACATTCGTACGTGAGGAGCTCCATGACGAACTATCGCGACGACAGTCAACGAATGCTAAATGCCGAGGATCTTTTTTGCGTTAGCGACTCGCTCTGCCGTGGGCGATTTGACGTCTTTCAGTACGTAGTCGATGCCGAGTTCTTGATACTTGGCGAGGGCGAGTGCGTGGTAGGGGAGGACTTCGATTTTTTCAACGTTGTGGAGCGTGTCGATGAATTCGCGCGTTTTGATGAGCAATTCGTCGTTGTCGCTCATACCGGGGACGAGTACGTGACGAATCCAGATGGGTTTGTGGATTTCGTCGAGGTAGTGGAACATGTCGATGATGTTCTTGTTGTCGTGACCGGTGAGCTTTTTATGTTGTTCGGAATCAATGTTTTTGATGTCGACGAGCAACAGGTCGGTGCTTTGCATGAGTCGCTTGAACTTTCCAAAGTACGGTTCGTTACGAACAAAGTTTACGCCCGAGGTGTCGATGCAGGTGTGTACGCCTGCGGCTTTCGCGGCTTCAAAGAATTCAATGAGAAAATCCATTTGAACAAGGGGCTCGCCACCGCTCACGGTGATGCCGCCGTCTTTGCCCCAGTAGCTCTGGTAGCGCAGCGCCTTCTTTAAAAGATCTTGTGCGGAGATGTCGTATGCTCCGGCGTTTTCGCCTTTAAAATCCCAGGTTTCGGGGTTGTGGCAGAACTGGCAACGCATAGGGCAGCCTTGCGTGAATACGACAAAACGCACTCCGGGGCCGTCTACCGAGCCAAAGGTCTCTAATTTATTGATTCGTCCGAGCATGAAATAAATTTAGAATTTGAAATGGGCTGTTTTCTTGAAATTTGGCGAAATTTCATCATATTCGCCAAATACTGTTGATACAGTTGTGTTTGATTTGCGTTTCGAGCCCTACCACGGGTCATTTAGCGAAGGTATATTTAAAAACAAGAAACGAGGTTTACTATGAAAACGAAATTCATTCTCCCGATTATCGCGCTTGGCCTGTTTGCGGCTTGCGGCGACGACAGCAGCTCTTCTCCTGAGACTACTCCTGTATCCGATCCGTCTGTAGTTGTGGATCCGAGTCAGACTAACCCGACTCCGACTGATCCGGCTACCACTCCGACAGATCCTGCTCAGACTCCGACGGACCCGGCTACTGACCCTGTAGTGACCGATCCGACTGTGACTGACCCGACTGTAACGGATCCTACCACCGACCCGACGACTCCGACTGATCCGGTTGTGACTCCGGATCCTGTGACTCCGCCGGCAGGTAGCGGCTGTAGCGCAATTGCTCGTACGAACCTTACAGTTCCGGCTGTTCCGAATGAAGTGAGTGCTACGGGTAAGTACAACTACTACGGTGCTGAACTTTCTGGTAAGGACCAGTTCAAGTATGGCCGTTTCGAAGCTTGCATGAAGATGGTTTCGATTCCGGGTTCCGTGAGCTCCATGTTCCTTTACTACGATGATTCCTATAGGAATGGCCCGTATGTTTGGAACGAAATCGATATCGAAGTTCTCGGTAAGGGCGGTACTTCTTGGCAGTCCAACATCATCACCCGCGAAGGCGATGAATCTATCAAGAAGAACACTTCTTCCGAAGCAATTCACGAATATGGTTTCGATGCCACCGAAGGCTTCCACCTTTATGCAATCATCTGGACTCCGGATTACGTTGCTTGGGAAATCGATAGCGTCGAAGTTCGCCGTGACTCGATTGGTCTCTCCCGCGGTACTCATGCTGATGCTGACCAGGTTGCCTTCTTGACCGAAGAACAGTCTCTGCGCTTCAACCTTTGGGCTTCCAAGAGCTCTGGCTGGGTGGGCAAGTTTACGGGTGACGAACTCGCTAACGGTCCGCAGGTGCAGTGGATTGACTATGTCCGCGTGTACTCCTATGACGAAGCTACCAAGAGCTTTACTCAGACCTGGCAAGATGACTTCGATGGCGATGACATCGACAGGGAACACTGGGGTGCCGGTAACTGGGAAATGGAAAAGGTTAACCTTTCTACCGAAAACGTGGTGGTCGAAGGTGGCTACTGCAAGATGATGATGACCCGCGAACCGGAATAAAAAGTATCTAGTCGTTAGTCAGTAATTTGTGAGGTGTTTTTATTGACTAACGACTAAAAAATTGTTCTCCTCCATAAATCAAAACGTCCCGGATTTTCATCCGGGACGTTTTTGTATGCGATAAAGTTGAGAACTTTTCTGTGAGCAACAAACGCCTCGTATTAACGAGGCGTGGTTGCGAGAGCAAGGCGATATCACATTTTTATGAATGCGATAGAGCCGAGCGGTCTGTTACAACACACCGTGGCAGGTGCGGCTGATCACGTCGTCCTGCTGTTCCTTCGTGAGCGAGAGGAACTTGACAGCGTAGCCGGAAACGCGGATGGTGAAGTTCGCGTATTCGGGCTTTTCCGGGTGCGCCTGGGCGTCGAGCAATTTTTCCACGCCGAACACGTTCACGTTCAGGTGGTGTGCGCCCTGGGCGAAGTAACCGTCCATGACGGTGACGAGCTTCTGGGCGCGCTCGTCGTCGCTGTGGCCGAGAGCGTTCGGGCTGATGGTCTGCGTGTTGCTGATGCCGTCGAGTGCGTATTCGTACGGGAGCTTGGCGACAGAGTTCAGCGAGGCCAGCAGGCCGTTCTTTTCGGCACCGTAGCTCGGGTTTGCACCGGGAGCGAACGGGGCGTGAGCCGGACGACCGTCGGGGAGAGCACCCGTGGCCTTGCCGTAAACAACGTTACTGGTAATGGTAAGAATCGACGTGGTCGGTTCGGCACCGCGGTAGGTGTGGTGCTTCTTGATCTTTGCGATGAATTCCTTGAGGAGCCAGACTGCGATTTCGTCGGCGCGGTCGTCGTCGTTGCCGTACTTCGGGAAGTCGCCTTCGATCTTGAAGTCCTTCACGAGGCCGTTTTCGCCGCGAACCACGGAAACCTTGGCGTACTTGATTGCGCAGAGGCTGTCGACCACATGGCTGAAGCCTGCGATACCCGTTGCAAACGTGCGGCGCACGTCGGTATCGATAAGGGCGAGTTCAGCAGCTTCGTAGTAGTACTTGTCGTGCATGTAGTGGATCAGGTTCAGCGTGTTCACGTAGATACCTGCGAGCCATTCGAGCATGATGTCGTACTTGTGCATCACTTCGTCGTAGTTCAGCACGTCGCCGGTGATCGGAGCGAGTTCCGGACCAATCTGCATGCCGGGCACGAGACCGGCTTCTTCGTCCTTGCCGCCGTTGATAGCGTAGAGGAGAGCCTTGGCGAGGTTTGCACGAGCGCCGAAGAACTGCATTTCCTTACCGGTCTGCGTTGCAGACACGCAGCAGCAAATGCTGTAATCGTCGCCCCAAACCGGGCGCATCACGTCGTCGTTTTCATACTGAATCGAGCTGGTCGTTACAGAAATGAAGGCGGCGTATTCTTTGAAGTTTTCAGGGAGGCGCTTGGTGTAGAGAACGGTGAGGTTGGGTTCCGGAGACGGGCCCATGTTTTCGAGGGTGTGCAAGAAACGGAAGTCGTTCTTGGTGACCATCGGGCGGCCATCCTGGCCCATACCGCCGACTTCGAGGGTGGCCCACACCGGGTCGCCGCTGAAGAGCTGGTTGTAAGATTCGATACGTGCGAACTTGACCATGCGGAACTTCATGACCATGTGGTCCACGAGTTCCTGGGCTTCGCTTTCAGTGAGCACGCCGTTCTTGAGGTCGCGTTCAATATAAATGTCGAGGAAGGTCGAAATACGGCCGACGCTCATAGCGGCACCGTTCTGCGTCTTGATGGCAGAAAGGTAACCGAAGTAGAGCCACTGGAAGGCTTCGCGAGCGTTCGTTGCCGGCTTCGAGATGTCGAAACCGTAGCTCTGAGCCATCACCTTCATGGCCTTAAGGGCCTTGATCTGTTCGGCAACTTCTTCGCGGAGGCGAATCACGTCGTCGGTCATGGTGCCGTCACCCACGTGGGCGAGGTCGTTCTGCTTCTGCTGGATGATGTAGTCGATACCGTAAAGGGCTACGCGGCGGTAGTCACCCACGATACGGCCACGACCATAAGTGTCCGGAAGGCCGGTCAGCAAGTGAGCCTTGCGCACGGCACGAATTTCCGGAGTGTAGCAGTCGAACACAGCCTGGTTGTGAGTCTTGTGGTAGTCGGTAAAGATCTTGTGGAGGTCAGCGCTCGGCTTGTAGCCGTACTGCAGGCAAGATTCTTCGGCCATCTTGATGCCGCCAAACGGCATGAATGCGCGCTTCAGCGGCTTGTCGGTCTGGAGACCCACGACCTTTTCCAAGTCCTTGAGGCTTTCGTTGATGTAGCCGGGCTTGTGGCTCGTAATCGTCGAAACGATGTCGGTGTCCATATCGAGCACGCCGCCCTTCTTGCGTTCTTCGGCCTGCAGCTTCTGGAGTTCACCCCAGAGCTTTTCGGTGGCGTCTGTCGGGCCTGCCAAAAATTCCTTGCCGCCTTCGTATGCGGTGTAGTTGCGTTGAATAAAGTCGCGAACGTTGATCTCTTCTTGCCAGCGTCCACCTTCAAAGCCTTTCCATGCTTCGCTCATGATTTTCCTTCTTTGCTCGGCTGGCCAACGCCATAAATTCAGACAGCCGAGTCTTTCTTTTTGTTGATTTTTGTTTGAGCCGCAATATAGAAAATAAGGGGGTGCGCCCAAAGGGATTATTTGGACTATATTTTGCTTTCTTGACGCTCGGTTTTACAGATTATGATTTTTGTAAAAGTCCTAATCCTACGCCTGTCAACGAGTTAGGGACTGCCTTTCGGGGCGTTACGGGGTGTCCCCGTTAGAAGGGGTAGCGCATGCCCGTAGGGCAGAAGCGAGGGGAAAACTTGCCCCTTACAGACCATTTTCACTCCAATTCGATTCGTTAAGACGAGCCGCTTGAGGCTCCCTTTTATCTCCTACTTCCTACGTCCTACTTTTTACTTTTCTAAATTTACCGCCGAAAAAATAAAGGGACTCATTATGCCTACTATGACTTCTGCGCAGGTGCGCGAATCTTTCATCAAGTTCTTTGAATCCAAGGGCCACCTCTTTGTGCGTTCTTCGCCGGTGGTTCCGCATGACGACCCGACGCTCATGTTCACGAACGCGGGCATGAACCAGTTCAAGGCGATCTTCTTGGGCGACAATCCGAAGGGTTGGAAGCGTGCATGCAACAGCCAGAAGTGCCTTCGCGTGTCCGGTAAGCACAACGACCTCGACGTGGTGGGCCGCGACAACTACCACCACACCTTCTTCGAAATGCTCGGTAACTGGAGCTTCGGCGACTACTACAAGAAAGAAGCGATTTCTTGGGCTTGGGAACTCCTGACCGAAGTTTGGAAGCTCCCGAAGGAACGCCTGTTTGCCACCGTGTACCAGGACGATGACGAAGCTTGGCAGATTTGGAAGGACGTGTCCGGTCTTCCGGATGACCGCATCATGCGTTTTGACGCTCACTCCAACTTCTGGGAAATGGGCGACACCGGTCCGTGCGGCCCCTGCTCCGAAATCCATTACGACCGCGGCGACCTCGCTACGCAGGCCGAAACGTTCAAGGACCCGATCAAGGGCGTGAACGGCGAAAACGACCGCTACATTGAAATTTGGAATAACGTGTTCATGCAGTATGAACGCGTGAGCGATGGCTCCCTGATTCCGCTGAAGGCCAAGAACGTCGATACCGGTATGGGCTTCGAACGTATCTGCGCTATTTTGCAGGGCAAGACCAGCAACTACGACACCGACGTGTTCACCCCGATCATCGCAAAGATTGCTGAACTCTCTGGCGTTCCGTACAACGATGGCGAAGCCGGTACTCCGCACCGCGTGATTGCCGACCACATCCGTGCTATTTCGTTTGCAATTGCCGATGGCGCTCTCCCGAGCAACGAAGGCCGTGGCTACGTGCTCCGCCGCATCCTCCGCCGCGCAAGCCGCTTTGCCCGCCTCCTCGGCCAGAAGAAGCCGTTCATTTGCCAGCTCGTTCAGGTGCTCGCTGACACCATGGGCGATGCCTTCCCGGAAATCCGCGAACGCAAGGAATTCGTTGCAAGCGTGATCAAGAGCGAAGAAGAAAGCTTTATCCGCACGCTGGACGCTGGCCTCGAACGCTTCGCCGCTATCTCTGCCGAACTCAAGAAGGGCGACAAGATTCCGGGCGACAAGGTGTTCTTGCTCTATGATACTTATGGATTCCCGCCGGACCTCACCGGCATTCTCGCCGAAGAAAAGGGCCTCCTGATTGATGAAGAAGGCTATGAGAAGTGCATGGAAGAACAGAAGGCCCGCGCCCGCGCTAACATGAAGCAGGGCATCAACACGATGGGTACCGAAGGCTGGACGCAGTACAGCGAAGAAAGCACCAAGTTCGTGGGCTACGAACTCTCCGCTTGCGAAACGAAGGTTGTCCGCTGGCGCGAAGACAAGGGCGTGCTCAGCATCGTGCTTGAAACCTCTCCGTTCTATGCCGAAATGGGTGGCCAGGTCGGCGATAAGGGTACGCTCGTTTCTGGCGACCTCGAAATTGACGTGTTCGACACCGTGAAGGTGAACGATACCGCCCTCTGCCGCGGTAAGGTGAAGAAGGGTACGGCTAACGAAACGACGATGGGTGCTGTGTTCATGGCAACCGTCGATAACGACCGCCGTAACGATATCCGCAAGAACCACTCCGCCACTCACTTGCTGCAGGCCGCGCTGCGTCAGGTGCTCGGCACTCACGTGCAGCAGCAGGGTAGCTTCGTTTCGAACGAACTTCTCCGCTTCGATTTCAGCCACTTCAACGCAATGACTGCTGAAGAAATCCAGAAGGTTGAAGACATCGTGAACGCGAAGGTCATGGAATGCCTGCCGGTCAACACCCAGGTGATGGGTGTGGACGAAGCTAAGGCAAGCGGTGCTATGGCTCTGTTCGGCGAAAAGTATGGCGACGAAGTCCGCGTCGTGAAGATGGGTGCTTGCAACGAAGAATTCTCCAAGGAACTCTGCGGTGGCTTGCATGTGCAGAACACCGGTAACATCGGTCTCGTGAAGATTATCTCTGAATCCAGCGTGTCCGCTGGCGTGCGCCGTATCGAAGCTGTTTCTGGCCGTGGCGCCTTGAGCCTCCTCCGCGCCGGTACGCAGATTCTCACGGCTCTCCGCGAACAGCTCCGTTGTAAGGATGCCGAAGTTCTCGATCGCATCCAGCAGTCCTTCGCCAAGACTCAGAACTTGGAAAAGAGCCTGCAGTCCGTGAAGCTGGAACTTGCAACGCTTGCCGCTGCCGAACTTTTGAACGGCGGTATCAATGTGGCTGGCGTGAACCTCTACGTTCGCGAACTCGCCTTGCCGGATGAAAAGTACAAGAACTTGCTCGACGGCGTTCAGAACAAGCTTGCAACCGATTCTGTGGCTGTGATTGCCAATAAGGATAACGGTTCTGGCAGCATCGCCGTGTTGGTCGGCAAGGATGTGCAGGCCAAGGGCATCAAGGCCGGTGACCTCGTCAAGGATCTCGCCGCTGCTTGCGGTGGCCGCGGCGGTGGACGTCCGGATCGCGCTCAGGCTGGCACCAAGGAAGTCGACAAGATTGCCGGTGCTATCGCCAACGCCAACAACTGGATTAGAGCTAAGTTGGGCGCATAGTTGCCAGTGTCATCCTGAGAGGTGAAGCCTCGAAGGATCTAAAACATTTAAAAAGGCTGCGACTTAAATCGCAGCCTTTTCTTTTAGCTCAAGACCTTGTTAGCGGATGGCGATTCGTTTGGTGAGGCTTGTTGAACCGTCGCGTACACGCACCATGTACAAGCCTTCGGCAAGGTCTTGCAATTTTACGGAGCCCTTCACGTTCTTGGCGCTGAATACCGGGCGACCCTGCATGTCGAATACATCGACCTTGGCGGCGGTGGCGCCTGCAATAGAGAGCGTTCGGCCGGTGATTTGTACAGAAAGGTTGCTTGCGATAGCGGAGGGTTTGATGGCGATGGTGGTGTCGCCGCAGTTCCCCGTTTGACAATCCATGCGATCCTTGAATAAAGATTCCGGATACGGAGACTTCACTTCAGAGGCCGGGTGCGCCTTGAGGCTGACCATAATGCTATCGTAGGCGGGCTTCGGCTTGTATTGTTTGTCGTAGAGGAGTCCTTCGGTCTTGCCTTGCTGCTCGTCGAGCCAACTGTGCGCATCGGTGAGTCCCCAAATTACGAATTCGCCCATATTCGGTTCTTCGAGGAATACGTCCATAAACTGGCGATACAAATGACCCTGCTTTGCGTAGTCTGCAGCGGTGAGCTTGCCAGATTCCCCTTTCGGGAATCCGATATCGAGTTCGGTGATGTTCAAAGTGACGCCCTGTTCTGCAAGGGCTTTGGCGAGGGCGCGCACGTTTTGCGGTGTGGTTTCGTGTGCGATTTCGATATGGGTCTGCGTGCCCACGCAGGTAATGGGAATGCCTTTTGCCTTCCAGCGCTTCACTTGTTCTACGACAAAGCTTGCCTTGGAACCTTCGCGCAGGCCCCATTCAAGGGAATAGTCGTTATAGCAAAGTTCTGCGCATACGAATGCTGAATCTAGGAATTCGGCGCCGATGCCTTCGTACCACACGGAACCATTGGAGCGCCAGTCGGCATTGTAATCGTCGTTGATGGCTTCGTTCACCACATCCCATTCGGCAACCTTGCCCTTGTAGTGTCCGACCACCTTTTCAATGTGGTTCTTGAGCACGCTCAGAAGTTTTTCTTTTTGTCCGGCGTAGTTGCTACTGACCCATCCGGCAACTTGGCTGTGCCAAGCGAGAGCATGGCCGCGAACGCGAATGCCGTTGGCCAGGGCGTATTCAACCATCTTGTCGCCCTTAGTGAAGTTGAATTCGTTCTCGTTGGGTTCAGTGGCGTCGAACTTCATTTCATTTTCGGCTACCACCACGTTGAACTGGGTCTTGTGAATTTCTTCGAATTCCGGTTCGATATCGTCGTTGAACCATTCGCTGTTCAGAATGGTGCCGATAAAGCGCCCGCGTTCTTTGGCGAGGTCTCGAATGGTTTCGTCGGCAAAGGCGTTGGAAAATCCGGTGCCGATAATTCCTGTGCTGATAAGAGCTGCGCTAAATGCAATGCGCGAAAATGACAGAGTATGTTTCATATATTCCTCTATCATCCCAGTACACCGTCGATAAAGATAATAAAAAGGGCTAGGAAATCAATCCTAGTCCTTGTGATTAGAGAAGTTAGCAAGTTTACTTGAGCACAATTCTTTGCATCAGGCTCTTGGAGCCGTCGCGCACGCGAACCACGTACATGCCTTCGGCAATCTTCAAGTCTATAGAACCCTTCACGTTTTTCGCGCTGAATACCGGGCGGCCCTGCATGTCGAACACATCGACCTTGGCGGCGGTGGCGCCTGCAATAGAGAGCGTGCGGCCAGAGAGGTGCATCGAGAGAGAGTTCAAGCCTGCAATCGTCTTGATTGCGATGGTAGGTTGTATCCGTTTTAGTCGTGTCGGTTTTCGTAGTGTCCTGCTTTACCGTATCCTGCGGCGGTTCATACGTCTTAAGTCTCACCAAGATGCTGTCGAATGCCGGTTTCGGTTGCAAGTTGTCGTCGTAAATGAGACCTTTTTGCCTGTTCAGGCCGCCAAGCCAACTCCATTTATCAGAAACGCCCCAAATCAGGTAGGTGTCCGCATTCGGTTCTTCAAGGATGATGTCCAGGTACTGGCGGAAAGTCTGGCCTTGACGTTCAAGATCGCTCTTGCTCACGTTGATGCCGCTCTTGAATCCGATATCGAGTTCGGTGATTTTCAGCTTGATGTTGAGTTTTGCAAGTTCCTTGGCAAGGGAACGCAGGCTGTCCGGCGAACCGATAAAGTGTTTGTCGGTGGTGGTGTCTTCCACGTGAGTTTGCGAACCCACGCAATGGATAGGAATGCCGTTTGCGACCCAGCGCTTCACCTGTTCCAGCAAGAAGCCCGCCTTGGCCTTCGGGTTAATGCCCTGTTCCAGGTTGTAGTCGTTGTAGCAGAGTTCCGCATTCGGGTCGGCGGCGTGGGCCCATACGAAGGCGGAGTCGATAAATTCGGGGCCGATTCCCTGGTACCACACGGAATAGGAACGCCATTGGGGTTCGTTGTTGCTGATGGCCTCGTTCACCACGTCCCATTCATCCACCTGGCCTTTCCAGTGCCCGACCACGTTGTTGATGTGGTTCTTGAGCACGCTGAGAAGTTTCTTTTTGTCGTTCTTGTAGTTGTTCACCCAGTTCGGAACCTGGCTGTGCCAGGCGAGGGCATGGCCACGGACACGCATGCCGTTCTGCTTCGCGTACTTGACCATCTTGTCGCCGTTATTGTAGTTGAAACGGTTTTCGCTCGGTTCGGTGGCGTCGAACTTCATCTCGTTTTCGGCAACGACGATGTTGAATTGCGTCTTGTGAATTTGTTCGTAGTTGCCGGGGAGGCCGCCGCCGAACCACTGCGAGTTCAGAATGGCGCCGATGTAGATATTGTTTTTATCTGCGAGTGACCTGAGTGTTTCATCTGCAGCGACGGCGCTTGTGAGGCCTGCACCGAGAAGGGTCGCGCACAATGCGAAACCCGCAATGGAATGATTGCTCATCATTACTTCTCCTTATTTTATCGCCCCACACGATCACTCGTGTATAAAATAATCAAAAATGACTGCAAAAGATGTAAACAAAGTGAAACCAAAAAGGCGGCCATAGGCCGCCAAATTTGCGAAATTTCAAATTAAAACACCGAATTACAGGAACATGTTGAGACGCAAGAAGGCACCAATCGGGAGGTCGTCACCAGTGTGCCGGCCGAATGTGATTCTGCCTAAAGCGCGTATGCTGAACGTTTGGTTGATGACGAACGTTGCGCCAGCACCAGGCGAAACGTTTCCGTGTCCCGTATGGTTGTCGCCGTAGTTTTCGCCATCGTATGAGTACTCTCCGATTTCCATGGTTGCGGCCACATTGATCAATGGAATGATTGGACCGCCAAATTCAAAGGCGGTCTCGATTGCACCGTTAAGGTATAACGGCGGAGAAATCTTATCTTTTCCCTGTGTTTCGATGCGCATCCCTAGTTGTGAACCGAGATTCACTATGCCAAATTTTTGGGAATACTGTGCGCCAAAGAAGAATGCCCAAGCGGAGTTGGTATAGTATCCGTAAGTTGTAGGAATGGTCACGTCTACAAAGGCGTTCAAGTTCTCCAAGAATTGGTAGCGGACCATAGCCGTTGGGTTGCCGAGTCCATTGTCATTGCTGTTCAGTTCTACGAGGTAAGGGAGGGTTGCTGCCAATTCTAAATTTGGCAAGACGGTGTAGCGAGACCCTACATAGGGGTGGAGGGACTGTGTTTCACCGTGGTCGTAAAATTCGATGCCGACGCGTGTTTCGCCTTTATGGTTTTCAAGAACCGGGAATAAGTCCCAGCTTGCAAAAGATGTAGAGACAACAAGGGCGCATGCGAGCGCTATTTGCTTGAACATTTGTTCTCCTTTAAAGGAATCAACTGCGACCACAACAAAATACAAAGTTGTGTGTATAAAGGCAATGTTTTTTTTATGTTTTTTTAGTGCAGCGATAGTCCCGCGATTTGCTTTTCGAGTTCTGCAGCTTGCGATGCCAGCTTCTTCTTGAACTCTTGTGTCGCGTGGGAGTCGACGTCCACGATTCGGTGGTTTGCACTTTTGAGGAACTTCTCGACGGCGGCGATGTCGCCGCGTGTGCGCTCGTTGCAATACGTCTCGACCATGCGCTCGAATATGTACTCTTCGGTGGTTTTAGACAAATGAATCATGTCGTCGCTATAAAAGCGGTAGTCGCGCAACTCGTCCATCACGATTTCGTAGCTGGGGAAATATTCAGCGATGTCATTGCGAGGAGCCAACGGCGACGCGGCAATCTCTGCAATTGCTTTTTCTATGCCGAGCAGTACCGTTGCCTTGGAAAGGTTGTTGCCGTGCGCTCCGTCGCCTAGGTGCCTGATAGGCGATACGGTAAAGACGATGCGGGCGTCGCGATTCATGTCGCGGAGCAGGGCGACGATCCTTTGGATGGCTTCGGCGGCTTCTTCGACCGAAATCATTCGGCGCGTGAACAGATTCGGGTCTTGCCTGTGACAATTCGATACGGGCTTGCCGCTGTCCTTTAAATAGTAGACAAACGCGGATCCGAGCGTGATAAAGATGACGCTTGCCTTCTGCAAAAAATCGCGGGCTTGTGTTGCCGCGGCATTCAGCTTGCCGATACATTCTTCTTTTGTCGTGCCCGAAAGCGAACTATGTGCGTCCCAACAGTGCCAAAGCCCGTCGCATCGCGTGTCCTGAAAAACATCTTCTTCTCCGAAAACTTTCCCGTCGGCAATCGCCTTGATTTGACCCGCCAAAGAAACCGGATTGTAGACCGTCCCGAATGGGTTCGCAAGAACATTGAATTTCCGTTCCGCAAACTGCGCCGAAATATTGTCCGCAAAGCACGATCCGAAAAATGCTAAACGACTCGTGTAGTCGATTTTAAAATTCGCGGCGGGGATGTCAATTTTCGTGAAAAAGTTCATACGCCAAATTTATATAGAATTCTATTTGCAAGTGCTTAATGGGGTCACACGGATTCGGAAAAACTAACGTTTTTCCCTTTTTATAATAAATATTAGAGAATTTTTTTTCTTGCACAATTGTTGAAATGAGACCTATTAGATTTTACGTTAGTAAAATCCAATCCGTGTGGTAAATTGACTTTTAGATTAATTTTATATTGTAAAAACAGCTAATTTTTCAATAATTTCAATAAATCTTTAAAATTTTTATAAAAACCAATAAAAAATATTGTAAAACTATTGATTTTTGAAAATTTATTACTTATATTTAAAACGTGGTCAGGTTGAGCCCGTATTTTGGGGGCTAAGAGGAGGATAAATGAAAGATATTCTTGAGTACACGAACTACCGCCAGTATATCGCGGATTATTACGCCGACAGAAAGGCGAAATCTGCGTTTACCTGGCAGGAGTTTGCTGCTTCGGCGGGCTTTTCTTCGCCGGTTTACCTTAAATATGTAAGCGAGGGCCGCTTTAATTTGAGCGAGGCCGCGGCAGACCGTATGGCTCGTCTCATGCATCTTGCCGATTACGAACGCGAATTCTTCGTCGAAATGGTGCGTTTCGACCATGCAAAGACCGATGCTGAAAAACGAGCCGCATTCAGCAAGATGGTTTCTATCGGCGAGGCTCACAAGGCAAAGGTGGTTGATGCGGAATCGTTCCGTTTCTTTGAAGATTGGAAAAAGCCGGTGCTTCGTGAACTGGCTCCTGCCATGCCAGGGGCAAAGCCGCTTTCGCTTGCAAAGGCGTGTCGCCCTAAAGTTTCTGCAGCCGAAGTGACCGAGTCCTTGAATTTCTTGATCAAGGCGAACTTGCTTCAGAAAAACGAAGATGGAAATTATACGCAGACCGATAAGGTCGTGACGACCGGTCCCATGGAATTTACGCCGCTTGCGATTCGCGGGCTGCATCACCAAATGGGTGAAATCGCTTTGGATGCAATTGAGGGCGTTCCTCAAGATGAACGTCACTTTTCGGGCCTTACGCTTGGCATTACTCGCGCGGCCTACGAAAAAATCGTGAAGCGGATTGCCGAGTTCCGCAAAGAGATTATTGCAATTGCGACGGAAGAACCTGAGACAGATGAAGTATATCGTCTGAACATGCAGTTCTTCCCGATGACAAACATTAATGGTTCAAAAAAGGGTTAGGAGGCTACCATGAATTACGCAAAGATCGCAAGACAGTTTGTCTGCAAAATGGCGATGCCGCTCGCCTTGATGTTCGCGGCTTGTTCCACGGACGACGGCAACCGAGTTAGTGGTGGCGCCGAAGAAGAAACGGGAATTGTCGCTACGCTTCAAGTTTATGCGTATTACACCGCATCTGGCGTGGTGGCGCGTGTGGCGGAATCGTCGACAAGCGATAGTGTTGGAATTTCTCTTCCGGAAAATATTTTCCCTGAAAGAGGTAAAGTTGTTCTGACGGAACTGGATCCTAAAACGCTCACACCTGTAGGCGACAGTTCTTTGACGGTGGAATTTGGGAGTAAAACCGGAATCGTTCAGTTTAGCGACGTTGAACTGAAAACCTCTGTTGTTTCGTTAGTGGCAACTTCGGATAGTGTGTCCTTGGAAGCAATCGTAGATGTCCGGGATGCCAATACCGTTGTTGTCGATGAACTGAGCCATTTGATTGCACATCGTATCAAGAAATTGGTCGAGTCGGGTTTGTCTTTTGCTTCGGCAAAGGATCAGGCTGAAACGGAAGTGGCAAGTACGTTTGGATTCACGGACTTGTCGACGCAGTCCTTGTGGCGCAAGGCGTTTAACGAAGTGGTTTCGATTGATTTGCTGAATCAATTAGAAAAGGAATTTGGCGGTGCAGGGAATGCTGCAGGTATTTCGGATGCTTCGAAAAAATCTTTGATGGCTGCAATTGAGGGCTTTGGAATATTGAGTATCTTGGAATATCCTTCGGCGATGTTTGATGTTGTCGGAGAAGGTTCGGCTGCGTTCTATCAAGATTGTTTGCAAAGAAAAGATTATTACGCCAATCTGCTTGCGAGTGTATTCGGTGTTGGCGAGTGCTCGTCTGAAAAAGAAGGCGTACTTGTCGATGTTGCGGGAGAATTCTATGAGATAGGGTGCCAATCTGGCTCTTGGACGTTGCTTTATAGCAAGGCAAAGCGGTATCATGTTGAACATACCTTCGGGGCGGTGGTCGATTCTCGCGATGGCAGAACCTATAAGACGGTGACCATTGATTTGGGTGGAAAGACTCAAACCTGGATGGCGGAAAACTTGAATTACGCTACGGACTTCTCCTACTGTTATGCAAATGATACGTCGTGGTGTTCTGCTTACGGTCGCGAGTACTATTTCAGTAACGTGTTGGATTCATCGGTGTATCGGAATTTTACGAATGAGGAAGAATGTCTGGCCTATATGGTGGATCATATCATGAAGGTTGCGGGCATAGAAGATACATCTAATGCGTTATTCTTTGCGGAAGATTATTGCTATGAAGATGCAGATTATAGTATTTATCATCCTTATAACATTAATTGGGAAAAAGTAATTGATTCGTTAGATGTGCTGAATTTTGATATTTGTCCCGAAGGTTGGCGAATGTCGAATTACGAAGACTGGAATACTTTGCTCTCCTATTTGGCTGACCACTTTGAATTCGATCCGCTAGAAGATGAACATGATGCTAGGTTTGTCAAACCTGAGTTCGAATTGTTGTTGGAAAGTCGTGGAGACCCTGTCGGATTTGGTTTGAAGGCTTTGGCGTTTGTTCATGGTGATCCGGAATTGGGATATGGTTTCCGTACGGGGCGGGTAAACGGCTTCCAGCTCTTGCCGACTAAAGTGGGCGATGGTGTGATTGTGGATATTTATTCTACTCAAGGACTATCTGGGATTGATGGCGGGTATTGGTACTTTAGGTATCGTTACGATTATAATCGGGAATTCGATGGCAACTTTGTTCGTTGCATAAAAAAGGACTGATGAAATTTGGGTAAAAAGGAGGAATCGTTAGGAGGAAAAGAAGGTGGACTTCGGTCTGCCTTCTTTTTTTGTGTTCTGTGCTTGAATTCTGTTTATTGTGAAAAATTGTGATTTTTTATATAAAATTCTGTAAAATGCTTAAATTTTAGAAATTTAGTGAAAAATTTATTGTAAAAACTATTGACTTTTGAAAAATCATTGTTTATATTTGGAGTGTACTTAGCTTGGGCCGAGTTTTCGGGGGGTTAAGAGGAGGACAAATGAAAGATATACTTGAATATACGAGCTACCGTCAGTATATCGCGGACTATTACGCTGACAAAAAGGCGAAATCTGCGTTTACTTGGCCGGAGTTTGCTTCTGCGGCGGGATTTTCTTCGCCAGTCTACCTAAAATATGTGAGCGAGGGTCGCTTCAACTTGAGCGATGCAGCTGTTGACCGTGTTGCCGCGGCAATGCACTTGTCTGGTAGCGACCTTGAATTTTTCCGCGAGATGGTTTGCTTTGACCATGCCAAGACGGACAAGGCCAAAAAGGAATCTTTCCAGAAGTTGGTGGCAATGGCGGAAAGTCGCAAGGCCAAAGTGATCGAGGCCGATGCCTTCCGCTATTTTGACAGCTGGAAAAATCCCGTGCTTCGTGAATTGGCACCTGCTATGCCGGGGGCAAAGCCGTTGGCGCTTGCGAAAGCGTGCCGTCCTAAAATTACTGCTGCCGAAGTGAGCGATTCGCTGAACTTTCTGATAAAGGCGAACATGCTTCAGAAAGACGAAAACGGCAATTACGTTCAGACGGACAGGTCGATTACGGCCGGACCCATGGAAGTGACTCCCGCTGTGATTCGCGGCCTGCATCGCCAAATGGGTGAACTTGCGCTCGATACAATTGAGGGCGTGCCACAAAACGAACGTCGCTTTTCTGGCGTGACCTTAGGCATTACGCAAAACGCTTACGATGAAATCGTCAGAGAAATCGATGCATTCCGCAAGCGTGTTATTGAAATTGCCACTAGGGAAACTGAAACGGATGAGGTGTACCGCTTGAACATCCAGTTTTTCCCGATGACGAACAAGAATTCAAAAAAGGGTTAGGAGGATATCATGAATTACTCAAAAATGGCTACGCAGTTTGTCTGCAAAATGGCGATGCCGCTCGCCTTAATGTTCGCGGCCTGTTCCACCGACGAAGGAAATACCATTTCAAAGGCTGATCCGACTCCAGGGCCGGAGATGGGCGGCTCCTCGGAAGAACCGAATATTATCGCGTACGAAAATATCTCTTTAAGGGGGCGGGCTTATTATGCGCCTGCGGCAATCGGAAAGGAAGGATCTGTGGAAAATATAGACGCTTCTTTGTCGGTGGATGTCTTTGGGTCTGGTGGTACAGTGATGCTAAGAGAATTAGACTCGACGACATTGGAATGGACCGATGCCCCGTATTATACGGTGGAGTATAGCGCCGCTGTCGAAGATTCTATGACGGGTGAGTTGAATTTTGCGAATGATGGAATTATCCGGTTTGATAGCGTCTCGGTGAATAGTCCGGTTGTCATGCTGATTGCGTCTTCTGGATCGGTTTCGTTGAAAGCGATTGTTGATTTACGCGATTCGGCTTCTTTTATTGTTGATGCGTTGACTCATTTGAAGGCTTATCGCCTTCAAAAACTGGTTGATTCTGGGGAGTCTTTTGCGTCGGCGAAGATTCAGGTAGAAGCAGAAACGGCGAATATGTTTGGTTTTTGCGGACAGGGGACGCTTGAAGCTACTGATGTTCGTGAAATGCTGAATGAATTTCCGTTTGAATTGTTGCAATCAATAAAAGAGGACCTCGGTAAAACAGGTTCAATTGCGGGACTCTCTGAAAGTACAAAAGAATCTATGCGTTCCTATGTATTGCATTCGTATTTTATGAAAGTTTTGCTGCTTCCGGAATCGCTGTTTGGACGACTCGACGATGCTGCAGTCTTGTTCTATCAAGATTGCCTGAAAAAGAAACAGACTTTGCTTCGTATGCTTGCTAGCGCATATGGGTACGACTGTTCGTCGACAAACGAAGGTGCTCTTGTCGATATTTATAAGAATGAGGTTCTCTTGAAATGTCGTGAAGGTTCTTGGGAACTTGTTGATGGTCGTGTGGCTCAGTTGAATGTTTCGTCGACGATGGGGTCCATGACTGATTCGAGAGACGGTCAAACGTACAAGACGGTAACTCTGGAATTTGACGGTATTTCGCAGACATGGATGGCGGAAAATCTGAACTATGTTACGGAAAAGTCCAGTTGCTTTAGAGAGGATTCGTCGTATTGCTCTGTGTATGGCCGCATGTATACGTATTTCCCGCTGGATTCGATTTACAATAAATATGCGTCAGAAGAGGAATGCTTTGCAGATCGTATGAATGTTTGGCTGGCTGAGTATCGTGCTCTTGCGGACTCGTTAGATGAAATTGATTCGTTGAGTGAAAGTGATTCCCTGTATTTTGTAGAAGATGCGCATAGGCTCTGTAAGGAACTTAGGGAAGAACCGGATAATCCTGACAATGTAAACTGGAGTAAGGTGATTGATTCTCTGGATGTGCTGAATTATAATGTATGTCCTGAAGGTTGGCGAATGCCCTCGTACGAAGATTGGGAAGCCCTGCTGACGCATGTCGATTATGATTTGTTGCATTCCGCTAATGGGAACCCGGTCGGCTTTGGACTTGAAACTTTGGGAATGGCTCGTGGTGCTAATGGCATGTATAGAATCAAGTTAAGTGGCGGTGAGGGCTATCTGTTTACGCCGAGGCCCACGCCTGAAGAATATCTGCAACCTGGAATGCCGTATATGGGAGATGCGATAGGAATGGTTTATACATTGGCGTATTCTCAATTGAACAACGGCTTTTTGAAGACTGGATATTCATATGCGATGTGGCATAGCGGTTTTGTCCGCTGCATTAAGGAATAGCGAATTTGGCGGTTAGGAGAATCGGTTGGGAGGCCGATTGGGGAACGGAGGAACGAAAGGCGGGCTTTGGCCCGCCTTTTTATATTGTATTTATGTCGTAAAATTTCTCAATTTTTAAAAATAAATGCAAAAACGTGTGAAATTTGCTAAAAAACTTAAAATTTATGTCATAAAACTATTGACTTTTTAAAATTCTTTGTTTATATTTAGGATGTACTTAGCTTGGGCCGAGTTTTCGGGGGGCTAAGAGGAGGACAAATGAAAGATATACTTGAGTACACGAGCTATCGCCAGTATATCGCGGATTATTACGCCGAAAGAAAGGCGAAGTCTGCGTTTACTTGGCAGGAGTTCGCTTCTTTGGCGGGGTTTTCCTCGTCGATTTTCCTTAAATACGTGAGCGAAGGCCGCTATAACCTGGGCGAAGCTACTGCCGTGCGTGTAGCTACGGCCATGAACCTTGCGGACTACGAGTGCGATTTCTTCGTGGAGCTGGTCAAGTTCGACCATGCGAAAACGGATGCCGAAAAGAAGGCCGCTTATGGCGAGATGATTTCGATTGCCGAGGCGCACAAGGCGAAAGTCTTGGAAGGGGACTCTTTCCGTTTTTTCAGCGACTGGAAAAATCCTGTCATTCGCGAATTGGCTCCTGCTATGCCGGGGGCGAAACCCTTGGCGCTTGCCCATGCCTGTCGTGAAAAAATAACGGCGGCTGAAGTGACTGAGACCTTGAATTTCTTGGTCAAGGCGGGCTTGCTTCAAAAAGACGATGCGGGCAACTACACGCAAACAGAACAGTCTGTGACGACGGGCCCAATGGAGGTAACGCCTGTCGCCGTTCGTGGCATGCACCGCCAGATGGGTGAATTCGCCCTTGATGCGATCGAGGGTGTTCCGCAAAATGAACGTCATTTCTCGGGTATTACGCTAGGCGTTACGCATGAAGCCTACGATGAAATTGTGCAAGTGATTGCCGAATGCCGTAAAAAGGTAATTGCAATTGCGACTAGGGATTCTGCGATGGACGAGGTGTATCGTCTGAATATGCAGTTTTTCCCGCTCACAAAAAAGAATTCTAAAAAGGGTTAGGAGGATATTATGAATTATTCCAAAATGACAAGGCAGTTTATCTGCAAAATGGCGATGCCGCTCGCCTTGATGTTTGCGGCGTGCTCGGATGACAGGCCGACAGCGGGTGGTTCAGCCGAAGAAACGGGAATCTATGCTTTCGAGGGAACGGTGGCTGGCCGTGCGGCGCGTCTTGCGCAGATGCCTGAAAATACGGACTTGAACGAATGGACGAGTGCTGCCGAAAAAGGGGCTGTCATCAGGTTGTCTGAACTAGATTCGGTGACCCTAGATACGACGGGTACGTTCTATTATGCCCGCTGTACGAACTCGTCGGGCGAGTTCTATTTTGACAGTGTTTCGCTAAAAAGTCCCTATGCGATGCTTGAACTTGCCCCGTATGTGGAAGGCGAATGGTGGGAATGGGATGGAAACTGGAATTTCCCTGAATACGATTCGACTATGGAGAGATATACGGTTACGTATAGCGTGATTGTGGACTTGCGGAAAACGAAAAATGTCGATATTAACGTGATGACGTTCCTGGAAACGGCCCGAATACGCTACCTAGTGAATCAGGGGCAGAGCTTTGCCGATGCGAAACAGCAGGCGGATGTGGATGTTCTTGAGGCGCTGGGCTTGTATGGAGAAAATTTCGTCTTTGACAAGAGCGATTACGTTGAAAGTCAGAATAGCTTGATAGCTGTGAATTATATAGGTGAATTTGTTTGGAACTGGATTGATTACGAACGTGCCCCGTCCGAAATGGCGGAAGCCTTTGCTGCAGCAGGGTCGTTCTCCCAGGTAGATTCATTGCGCGACTTTTTCGTGAACGAGATTTACAACTGGAGCAAGTATGGCAGGATGACCGATAGCGAGTTGGCTTTCATGGGTGGATTTATGGCAAACCTTTATGATTTGGGAGAATGCACCGCAGAACGTGAAGGCTTTGTGGATCAGGAAACTGTCGGCAATGCAAGTATGAATATTACTTGTGGTTCAGGTATATGGACATACAAGAAAATTTTTACGGTATCGAACGCTGTCAATGCTGTTTTTGGCGTAATGACGGATGCTCGTGACGGGCGGACGTACAAGACCGTTACCTATAGCCTTAAGTATGAAGACCAGACTTGGTTGGCAGAAGATCTTGCCTACAATTCCACTGACGGATTTTATTCCTTGGCCCAGGCGGTTAATTTGCCGGACTCTGTTGTGGCGCTTACGCTCGAAGAATGCCGTGAATCGTATGGTGACCATGCCTATTGCGATATGGTTGCCTTGAGCGATTACTCCATAGACTACAAGCGGCTTGGTCAGGCGATAGATTCTGTCGAGGCCGCGACGGGGACGTCTCAGTATCGGGGAATATGCCCAGAAGGGTGGCATCTCCCGAACGGACATGAATGGAGAAATCTACTGGGAAGGATAGACGATAAATTAGGTGAAGAAGATAGGAACTATATGTGGGGCGACGACTATTTGGCGAGGGCTGGTTTCGAGGGGTCCTATTCTGGGGGAACGAGAGAGTATGTGGTCAAGCTTGATTCCCGCTTTAATGATTACTATAGGGAATGGGAATATGAAAACGACGAAGAATGGGCGACCTTGATAAGGTTCAAAATAGGCGGTTGGTATATAGTGTCGACTTCTCCGAATCGTTCGTTCCGTGTGCGCTGTTTGAAGGACTAGACTCTCTCTTGTTAGGAGGAAAGGAAGGCGGGCTTCGGCCCGCCTTTTTTGCGTATTTTTGTACTTGACGGGTATAAATATTGTATCTTTATTGTACCTTGCGCACTAGGCGCGGGGAAAGGATTTTTTATGAAACCAGGTAAGACCGAACTCCGCTTGAATGCTGAAATCGAAAAACGCGGTGCGCTTTTTGCCGTGCTGCTGGACCCCGATACATCGGACGAAGCTGCCTTTGTGAAGGCTGGTGCTATGGCCGCTGAAAACGGTGCCGACCTCTTGTTGGTGGGCGGTTCTTACCTAGGTAACTTTACGCTGCCCAAGCAGGTGGCTGCTCTCAAGGCCAATGTGGATTTGCCCGTGGTGCTGTTCCCGGGTGGAGCCTCTCAGGTGGTGCCTGGCTTTGATGCAATGCTCTTTATGACGCTTGTAAGTGGCCGTAACCCGAATTACTTGATCGACGAACAGGTTCGCGGTGGCGCCCTGGTGCGTGCCTTGAACATGGAAGCGATTCCGACGGCCTATCAGCTGATCAATAGCGGCAAGCGTACCACGGTCGAATACATTAGCGGCACCATGCCGGTGCCTGCCAACAAGCCTAAGCTCAGCATGGTGAATTCCATTGCTGCTGAACTTATGGGCATGCGTTATGTGTATCTGGAAGCTGGCAGCGGTGCCGAAGAACCCGTGCCGGTGGAACACATCGCCTATACTCGCAAGGCAACCGAAATGACTATCATTACCGGTGGTGGCATTAAGGACCCGCAGACCGCTGCTGTTCGCGTGGCAGCTGGTGCAAACATCATCGTGACGGGTACGCTTTGGGAAAAGGTGGAAGACCCGAAGTTGTTGGCTGAATTCGCCGCAGCTATCCATACCAAAGGCTGAAAAGCTTCGTAATACTTCGTTGCCCCCGGTCTCACGTACGCCTAGTACGCTACGGCCGGTAAGGCGCCTTGTCTTACTCGCTTTTAAGCCTTTGTTTGACGATGTGCTGTGATGAATAATTCTTTCTTAATTTGTAGCGCTGTTTTCAGCGCTTTTTCTGTATAACCTTTTTCCTTTACTCAAATATTTGTGTATTTTTCTGTTAGAAGGAATGCACCGTTTTGGTGCAGTTTTGAGGTATCTATGAAAAAACTCGTGATTGTGACTTATGTGCTTCGTGCGCTGGGCTTTGTGTTAGTGCTTTTGATGCTTTTCGGGCACAGCGTAGTCCTGAATATTTTCCCCGGGCTCGAGGGTCATTCGATCAATCCGCTGTTCTATACCGGCGTGGCATGTTATGCTACGGGTGCTATCATCCACTTCTTTATCAAGAAGCAAGAGATGGCGGAACGACGCCGTCGCGAAATCGAAGATGCCGAGGAACGTGCCTTTGGTAAAAAGTCCGACGATTCGGACAAGTGATTGGGTTGTTTATGATTAAGATTGAACATTTGCATAAGACGTACCGCAGCGGTTTCTTGATGAAACCGAAGCTTGCTCTTAAGGATGTGAGTTTTAGCGTAGAACCGGGGCAGGTGTATGGCTTTATCGGGCCGAACGGCGCGGGCAAGTCTACGACTATCAAAGTGCTTACGGGTCTTTTGAATTTTGATTCGGGCAATGTGCTGGTGAACGGGATTTCTCCGCGTAATGTGAAGAGCCGTCAGTTTATCGGTTACTCGCCGGAACAGCCGTACTTTTATGATTATCTAACGGGCCGTGAACTTTTGCAGTTCTACGGTAAGCTGGTGGGCCTTTCTGGGGCCGAACTGGACAAGCGTATCGACTGGTCGCTGGATTTGTTGCATGCGAATAAGGATTGGATTGACCGCCGCTTGCGTTCATACTCCAAGGGCATGATGCAGCGCGTGGGCATTGCTCAGGCAATTCTCGGTAAGCCGAAGCTTTTGATTCTCGATGAACCTATGAGCGGTCTCGATCCGATGGGCCGCCGCGATGTGCGCGAAGCCATTATGGAACTGAATCGCACGGGTGTGACGATTTTCTATTCAAGCCACTTGCTCTCCGATGTGGAATCGATTAGCCACAAGGTCGCGATGATTGTCGATGGCAAGATTGTGCGCGAAGGTACCGTAGACGAGATTACGGAATCTTGCGGCGTGGAATACCACGTGCGTACCCGCGAAGCAATTCCGCAGGCAGAACTTCCCGAGGGTGTTGCCCCTGCTGGTCATCCGCAGGAATGCGTATGCGCCGATGATGCTGCCCGCGACCGCCTGCTGCGCTATTGCTTGGAAAAAGGAATTGCTGTCGAGCGCATGGACCACAAGCGCCCGAGTCTCGAAGACATTTTGACAGAGGAGATTGCCCGTGCAGACGCTTAAGCATATCGGCATCATTGCCCTCAATACATTCCGCGAATCTATTCGCGACAAGATTCTTTATAACATTGGTTTTTTGGCGATTGCACTCACCTTGTTCAGCATTGTACTTGGCGAATGGTCTGTGTTTGACCGCGCCTATGTGATCAAGTCGACTACGCTTTCGGTGATGAGCCTTTC
Source organism: Fibrobacter succinogenes (assembly GCA_902794535.1). Taxonomy (GTDB): domain Bacteria; phylum Fibrobacterota; class Fibrobacteria; order Fibrobacterales; family Fibrobacteraceae; genus Fibrobacter; species Fibrobacter succinogenes_O. Next base: position 107,236 of record CADBHQ010000020.1, read on the forward strand.
GGGCCTGTTGATTTCGATTTTCGTGGGCATTAGCCTGGTGCAAAAAGAAATCCAGCGCCGCACGGTGCTTACGCTCTTGTCGAAGCCTATTAGCCGTGCCTCGTTCATTGTGGGCAAGTATTTTGGCCTGCTTGCAGTGGTGGCGGTTCACCTGATGCTTTTGACGGCAATCTACTACGTGATGCTGTTCTTGACTGGGTCTGCTCCGACGCTCAGCTTGCTTACGGCTATCTACCTGATTTTCTGCGAGATGGCAGTGGTGATTGCGGTGGCACTCCTGTTCAGCAGTTTCAGCAGCACGGTGCTTTCGGCACTCTTTACGCTGGGTGTTTACTTTGCGGGCCACTTGAGCGACCAACTTTTGGAACAGGTGCGCTTTGCTACCCGTATGGGCGAACTGAATGGAACATCGAGTATGCTGTTCCAGAAAGCCGCCGAAGTGATTCACGCGATTTTCCCGGGGCTTTACCGCTACAACGTGACTACCTACGTGGTGCATGGTGTGGCTCTCCCCGATATGTACGTATTCTGGAATAGCATTTATGCGCTAGGCTACATCGGCGTGTTCCTTGCGATTGCAAGCTGGTGGTTTAGCCGGAGGGATTTCCTATGAGAAACCAGTACATGGCAAAAGTCCTTGTGCACAACAAGGTCGTTACCGAGGCGCAGGTCAAAGCGCATTGGGGCGAAATTACCGACAAGAAAGACATTGGTCAAGTGCTTGTGGATGCGGGCGTTCTCCCGCCTCCGATGTACATCAAGGTGCTTGCCTTTGTAAAGAATCTTGAGGCGAAGGCCGCCGCCGAAGGTGGCGCGGCTCCTGCCGCAGCACCTGCAAACGCTGCTCCTGCGGCTTCGCAAAAGCAGTCAACCGCGCGCTTCGAAGCGCCTCCGGCGTCGGCGCCGTCGGTTGCTCCTGCCGCTCCTCAGCCCGCACAGTCCGAAGGCTTGCAGATTGAAGGCAATAGCAGCTTGTATGGCGAAGTCTCGACTTCTAACGTGGAAGTCGAAGCGGTCGCAGGCTTGGAATCAACCAGTATCAGCACGGTGCAGGTGCAGGCCGAAGCCGAAGAAGAATCTTCGGGCGAAGATTCTGAAAAATTGCCGAGCCGCTTTGCGATTTTGACTGGCGAAGGAACTCCGGTCGAAGCGCCTGAAAAGATTCGTCCGATGACAAACCTGTCGCAGATTATTGCGTTTGCCCGCAAGTTTGGCGCAACGGATATTTACCTGTACGCAGACCGCCCGGTGGTCATGCGCCAGTCGGGCGCTCTCTTTGTGGCCTCGGACGATGCTCTGGATTTGTCTCATATTAACGAGCGCTTGGACGAAGCTTCCAAGGGATTCTCGGATGGCTATAAGATTATCGTCGGCAAGAACTTTAGCAAGACGATTGGTCTTGCTGGCGTTGGCCGCGCTCGTATCACGGTCACATGGAACGGCACGAATCCGAGTGTATCGATTCGTGTGATTCCACAAGAATCGACCACGCTCGAAAACTTGTATTTGCCGGCGTTCTGCAATCAGTTTGTGGAACTCAATAGCGGTCTTGTGCTTGTCGCAGGCCCTGCTGCAAGCGGTCGCTCTACGACGATTTCGACTTTCGCTGAAACGATTGCCGCTAACCGCGACGTGTACATTCAGACGATTGAAAAACCGATTGAACGCGTGCTCCAGAATCCGCGTGGTGCAATTGCCCAACGCGAAGTGGGCTTGCATGTGCGCTCGGGTATCGAAGGCGTGGAATTTGCCATGCAGAGCGGTGCCGACGTGATACTGTTCGACTACCTCGAAACTCTCGATGAACTTTCGATGCTGTTGCGTGCTTCGAATGCGGGCGCGCTCGTGTTCGCCGTGACGGCGGGCAATAACATTCATGCATTGCTTTCTCGCTTGCTGTCGTCTGTGTCTGCAGAAAAGCGCACGGCGTTTGCGAATTCGCTTGCAGAACAGCTCAAGGGAATCATTGTGCAACACTTGATTCCGATTGTGCAGAATCAGGGCCAGGTGCTTGCAGTCGAAGCCGCCAAGATGAATTCGACGATGGCGAATATGCTCCGCCGCGGAGAAATCTCGCAGCTCTCGGCGTCGATCAGCAGTCAGAAAGATCAAGGTATTTCGCTCGACGATTCTCTGCAGAAGTGTGTGGAATCGGGCTACATCGAAGGTGTCGAGGCTTGGAAACGCGCCTGCGACAGCCGACGTTTTGCCGCTTACAGGGTCCAAAACTAAGGGGATGCTATGGCTACAGAAATTGAATCTTTGCTAGAATACACGCTGAATGTGGGCGCCTCTGAACTTGTGATTACCGAAGGTGCCGCATCTGCCGTTCGCTTGGCGGGTAAGGTTTGCGCAATTCCTGATGCTCCTGCTGTAGAAGCGGGCTCGCTCCGCAAATTCTTGACTACGATGGAGGGCGAATCGGGTACTATTATGGGTGGCCCGTGGTGTGGCTCCAAGTGGCGCGTGCGTTACAACCGAACCGCTTTGGGTAGCTCTGCTATATTTAGGCCCGTACTTGAAGAATGCCCGGACTTTTCGGCGCTCGGTGTGCCGGATTCCATGATGAACTTGCTTGGAATCCGTTCGGGTCTTGTGGTCTTTAGTGGCCCTGCTTGCAGTGGAAAGACAACGACTGCTACCGCTTACGTGTCTGCGCTTTGCCAGTCGGGCATTATGCGCGTGAGCCTTTTGGATCAAGATGCCGAAATGCCTGTAAAACATGGCGATAGCTTGGTTCTTGAAAATTCGACCGGTTCTATTCCCGAAAAAATGGAACAGGCGCTTCGCAGTGGAATCGACCTGATTTGGCTTGGTAATTTCGAAGGCCAATCTTTGATTCCGGTATTGCGTGCTGCCGAGGCGGGTGCTCTGGTAGTGCTTACGGTGACGGCCGGTAATGCGGTGGGTGCACTCGCTGCGTTGCTTGCTGCGGAATCGCTTGAAAACCGCGACATGGCATGCAATATGCTCGCCTCTGTCTTGAAGGCGGTGGTGGTGCAACGCTTGCTGCCTGGCGCTCAAGGGGTTGTGCCTGCTTGGGAAATCCTTTACGGTACGCAGAATGTGGCTTCCAAGATTCGTAGCGGCGAATACTACACGCTGCCCTCGATTATTGCGGCCTCGGCTTCTGAAGGCATGATGCTCATGGACGATTGCCTTGCAGAGCTTGTGAAGGCGGGCTATGTGTCTTCTGAAGATGCTGTCCGTGTGGTTTCGAATCCGGCTCGGTTAGGATAATTTTGTGCGAAATGTCTTCGGCAAATTTGTTGCAGTGGTAGCACTGTGTGTAACAGGGGCTTTCTCGGCTGAGAAAGACGATGTTCCGTCGATTGATTTGCTGAAGGCTTCGGCAGATTCCATTGCTGCGGCCGATTCTGTCGCTGCGGCAGGTTCGGTTTCGACGGATTCTCTGCCTGTAGGGAACGTAGATTCTTTGCTGAAAACGGTCTTGTATTTGGGCGGTGGCGAGCGCTCGCCATGGTTCCAGCTGGGCGTTTTCTATGCGATTGAAGAATATGGAATTCCGGTAGATTCCGTGGTCGCGACTTCTTGGGGCGCTTGGATGGCTGCTCTTTGGACTCGCGGCGTCCCGCTCGATGACATCCAGAAAATTATGTTGGATCCAGCGATAGCTCCTTTCGTGGGCCATGACATGACGGCGCCCGAAAGCAAGTTGGGCTATAAGCAGACGGATTCTTACGAGCTTCCGATTTCTGTCTCGGGCATTCCTTCTATCCGCAAGCGCTTTGCAATATCGAAGGATTCTGCCTTATGGTTCCGTAGCGAATCGAAATCGCTCACGCCAGATTCTATGCAGGTGGTGCGTGCGCTTGCAAAGCTTCGCTTTCAAGAAAGCCTTTACCGCCAGCATTCCTCGGGCAAGATTCCGTTTGCGGTGCAGTCCTGCGAATCGGGCAAGGCTGTCGTTATCGGGAATTCTATACCGGAGATTATAGCTTCGCTCCCGCTTTGGAATGCGAATGAATCTTCGAAGAATCCGTCGGGAGAACTTTGCCCGTATTACGCGATGCCGATAGAAGACAATGCTCATGAACTTTCGATAATAGTTGTCGCTGACCCGTTGCGTGCGCCGATTGTTGGCGATGAACGTACTCGCTTGATCAAACAGCATGTGTCTGAAATTTTAACGAGCCAGCCGGGAGTCATTGTGCGTGCGCATACGATTCTCGATACCGCTCGTTCGGCGTGGATCCAATCCGGATTTACTTCTTTCGAAAAACAGCTTGGCCGCTTTAAAGTGCTTAATGGACGCCGTCACGCCTATTCTGCGGACCAAGAAGGAGCAAAGCCTTGGTTTAAATTCGAACCCACGTATGACAGCTTGTCTTCAGAAGTTCAAAATGCAGTCAAGTCGTATTGGCCGGAATCGGATACGGGAATAATTGCGCCTGAAAATTTTGCGAACGACTTGTTGCAAAATCCAGCGTATGATTCCTTGGATTTGAACATGCATCCGAGTGGAAATGTATCAGTGGAATCTTCGGTGAAGCCGATTGTGGATTTGGCCGCAGGCGGTTTTGGCTCGAATGTGTTTGGCCCGAATGTCTATGCCGAAGCGGCAGTGCATTATGTCGACCATGTTGAAATTGAACTGGTAATGGCTGGGTTCTGGGGCGAACATTCTTATGGATTCCGTCCACGCTTGAATATTTCAAAGTTGTGGAACAGGCATTGGAATTTAGAGTTCGGTTATGATTACTTGAAACTCGTTCCGTTGAAGGGCTTTAATGGCAATATCCACCGCAATATTCGAATCAAGTCCGAAAAGCGTAGCGATTTGACAATGAACCTGTTGTATACGGTAGATGACCATCAACGTATTTCGGCCGAGTTTATTTTTGGCTCTAGGTACTATGACTTGGATTCTGTGTATTATGGTGACCTTGAAATGAAGGCGTATCCGGTTTCGCCGATGTTGCATTACCGCTACTTGAATGGTGCTGATGACAACTGGTTTGCAAACGATGGCTATGCTGTAAATGTCTGGGGCGGCTTTGAATCGATTGGCTACGATGATGGTATTATCGATGTGGTGCCGATTTACTGGAGACTTATGGCAGATGCCCGCTACACGATTTCTCCGTTGCGTTTTGTTACGTTAAATGTGGCGGCAGAAGGCGCGATAGAGCGTTACCATGATGAAGGCCATGGCTATGTTTCTCCCAAGTCGTTTGAAAAACCTCCGCTTGATGTGGCTTACCGACTGCATGCGGCGGCAACACCTTGGTCTACCGAATGGTACAATCCAGAACTGTCTTCGCATGAATATGCCATGGTTCGCTTGAACGGAGGCGTTCACGGAAATTATCTGGGGGCGTGGATTTTCGGAGCGTACTATCACGATTTTGAAGATAGCCCGTATGCGGACCTTGATGTCGATAAGTTCGTGTTTGAACCGGCACTCCGGTTTGCCTACAAGTCCGTTACCGTGTATGCGGGACTCAGTCGAGTCGTTGACTTCAACACCTTCGGTGATTTAACCCACTTGAGCGGGTACAATTACTTTATCCGCGTCGGAAATTACAAATTTTAATTAGAGCGCAAGCGGCATCCAGGGCTTGACTTCGTTAACCGAGGTCAGCTTGCCTTGCAGTTTGCGACGAATCGCAGCTGCGGCAATCATGGCGCCGTTATCGGTGCTCAGACTGCGTTCCGGAATGCAGAACATGATTCCATGCTTGTCGCAGTAATCCTGCAAGCGAGTGCGGAGCCAGGCGTTTGCGCTCACACCGCCACCGACCACGAGAGTTTTCATCTTGGTCTTTTTGAGGGCGGTAATGGTCTTGGTCACAAGGCTATCGACAATGGCGTCTTCCAAGGAGGCGCAAATGTCGCCGATGTTCTTCTGAATGAATTCCGGGTCGTGCGTTTCGGTATAGCGAAGCACAGCTGTCTTTAAACCGCTGAACGAAAATTCGCAGTTGTCGTGCACATGGAGTGCGCGCGGAAAGTCTACAAACTTGCGGTTGCCATCTTTGCCGAGACGGCTGATGGTTGCGCCTGCGGGGTACTTGAGGCCGAGCAGTTTGCCGCATTTGTCGAATGCTTCTCCGGCGGCATCGTCGCGGGTGCGGCCGATGCTGGTGTACTTGAATCCGGGTTCTTCGAGCACGAGTTCCGTATGACCGCCCGAAACGGTAAGCGTCAGGAACGGCGGCTCGATTTCAGGGTGCGTAAGCCAGGCGGCGGCTAGGTGACCTTCCAAGTGGTTCATGCCGTAAGCCGGAATCTGCAAGTCGCGGGCAAGGCCCTTAGCAAAACTTGCGCCCACCAGAAGCGGTCCCATAAGGCCCGGGCCCGTGGTGTAGGCGATGGCGTCAATATCCTTGAGTTCAATGCCTGCTTCCTTGACGGCGGCTTCAGCAATCGGGGAAATCTTTTGCAAGTGTGCGCGTGCCGCAATTTCAGGAACCACGCCGCCATAGAGGGCGTGTTCGTCAATTTGACTGTAAAGCGGGTTCGAAAGGACTTTTACAGGATCGTCTTGCAGTACGGCACAGGCGGTTTCGTCGCAGCTGGATTCAATTCCAAGCCAGATCATGGAGCAACCTCTTCAAGCGAGTCTGCGGGAGCGGCAGGCTTAATTTCTTTTTTGCGGAGCGTTACCTTTTCGGGTTTCAGCTGGATTGCCTTGATAGACATTTCGCGGTTAATGTGGGCCGGGAGCGAAAGCTTGACCGTCGGCGAAAGGCTGTCGGCATCTTCGATGGCGAATCGGTTGAATTCCATCGCAAGTTCAATGTTATGCTTGGTAATTGAATCGAGAACGACTTCGCCACCAGTGATTTCGACCGAAAGGGTCTTGGGTTCTAGAGAATAAATGTTCTTGTCGAAAAATCCGATTAAGCTAACAGGAATGCTGTCGTAAGTGCGGCTTGCCATCTTTTGGATGTTTACCGAAATCTTGACCGAAGAATCACTCGGCGAAACGAATGCCGGCAAAGTGCTAAAGTCGAGCGGAATTGTGAATTCCTGGCTTGCATGCAATGTATCAAAGAACGAAGAATCGGTCGGAATATCGATAATGCGGGTGAGTGCGTTACGGGCGCCAGAGACCATCAGTTCTTCGGGCGTAACCGTGGGCTCGTCTGCAATCAGGTAACCCTGCGCTGCAGTAAATGTGGCGACCGATTTAATCGGAACATTACGCGTAATGCGAGTGTCGATGTCGAGGTCCACGAACAAGAGCTGGTTTTCGGGTTCTACAAAGCGAATGTCGGGAAAACCTGCGGCCACAAAGTTCTTGCTGTCCAAGTGAATGCGCTTTGCGCCCAGTTCAGCCTGTTGCAGGTCTACGACCATGGCAATGGAATTTTGGTTGGGGTCGCTTACTAGGTTGTTCAAACGAATCAAATCCCACGACTTGCCTTCGACCGTAATGTGCAAACTATGCGGCGGCTTCGAAGCAATTGCCATGGTTTCGGGGAGTTTCACAAAGTTCAACGGCACATTCACCGAAAGCTGGAAATCCTTTTGTGAGATCACCAGGAACCAGAGGGCTATGCCAAATATCAGTGCGGTTATTTTTAGAACGATGTTTCCCATAGAACTCTCGAATGACTGTCTAAAATTTAGTTATAATTCACTCCGTGCTCGGACAACTTGGCTATTTAATATCGGAATCTTTTCGCGGAATGCGGCAGCACCGCACGGTGATTTTACCGTCGTTTGCCACCATATTCCTGTGTTCGCTGCTTTTGGCGGCTTCGTTTACCGCTTTCGGGGCGGTCATGCGCGTTCTTTCGATGGAAAGGAACCTGTATGCTGTCGAAGCGTTCTTGCCCGAATCGGTCGACGAAGATTCCCTGCAGGTGATTCAGAATCGCCTGGAACACACCAAGTTTATTGATTCTGTGACTTTTGTGAGCGCCGATTCCGCTCTGGCCGATTTCCGCAGGCATTTTTCGGGCGAAATGCTCGACCTGGTTGAAGGAAACCCGATTCCACCGTTTTTCAGGGTGACTCTTGGTGAAGAAAATAAGAACCCGGCCACATTGATTGAGGTCAAGAACAATTTAGCCCGCACTGAAATTTTCGAAGAAGTCCAGGCGCCTGTCGAATGGGTCGAAAAAATTGCAGCCTGGAAGTTCCGCATGATTTTCTGGCCGATATGCGTTAGCGTGTTGCTTCTGTTTACGCTGTCGCTCATTATCTGCAACTCTGTAAGACTTTCGCTTTTGTCCCGCAGGCTTTTGGTCGAAAACATGAAGTATGCGGGCGGTAGCCACTTCTTTATCGAATTTCCGTTTGTGCTGCAGGGCGCATTCCAGGGCTTGGTCGGTAGCGGTCTTGCCGTCATCTTGTTGGCCGTCGTTTTGAACTCGGTGGCAGATGCGTTCCCGATTGTAGCGGCAAACCTGACTGGCCTTGGAACAGGCCTGTTCTTGGTGGTTGTCTTGGTCACGGCTCTTTCGGGCTACTTTAGTTTCCGCACGGTGCGCGAATTCCTTTCGATTAAGCGCAATGAACAGGAATGATGATGCGGCTTGTCGTCTTGCTGTTTTGCTTGCTGCTTGGGCTTGGGGCTGAAAACGCCTATGCAAAGCCTGCCGCAAAAAACACCAAGAGTGCCCCTGCAAAGTCGACTGCTAAGAATACTCCGGCGAAAAACTCTCCGGCAAAAAATGCTTCGGCGAAGAAGCCGACAAAGTCTTCGGTAAAGGCGTCTTCCAAGAATGCCTCTAAGTCGTCGGCCACAAAAAAGACTGACGCCCAGATTAACGAACAGAAAAATGCTTTGAAAAAGTTGGAATCGGACCTTGCGAAAAAGCGCCAGGAACTTGCTCTCCTTGAAACCGAAGAAAAGGGTGTGCTGAACACGATTTCGATTCTTGACCAGAACCTGAACCAGACGCGTACTTACCTTTCGGAACTTTCCAAGAGCGAAGTCATGCTGGAACGGGCGCTTGTGCAGCTTACGGCAGACATCGATTCCTTGGACCGCAAAATCGAGACTCGCCGCGAAGCCATGAGAAAGCGAATCCGCACGCTCTACATTAGCGGTCGCAATAGCGAAGCCCGCGTGCTTTACAGCTTGCTCACGCAAGAAGGTAACCCCGACCGCCAGGTGTACTGGGTGCACCACATTCTGAATCAGGACCAGCAAGAAGTCGAAGTGTTGCAACAGCTTGTGCAAGAACGCGACGAAAAGAAACAGTCGGAAAGCGCACACCTTTCGGACCTCAAGCAGTTGCGTACCAAGAAGGCTGCCGAAGAAAAGGGCCTTGTAACACAGATGAGCGGGCAAGAAAAAATGCTCATGTCCTTAAAGCATGACCAGAACATGCAGCGCCGCGCTCTCAAGGAATTCGAACAGAACCAGAAGACCATGCTTGCGCTCATCAAGAAGCTCGAAGAAAAACGCAAGAAAGAAATCGAGCAGGCCAAGAAAGACGAAGCCGCTCGCAAGGCAAAGGAAAAAGCGGACAAGGGTAAAAAGAAAGACAAGAAGGCGCCTGCCAAGACGGTGGAAAAGCCGAAGGTTACGGTGGCCGAATCGGTAAAGGGCCCCAAGTGTACGCCGCTCAAGGGTAAAGTTATCAGCCAATATGGTTTGCAAGAACATCCGGTACTCCACATTATGACGCGTAACTTGGGCGTTGAAATCCGCGGCAAACGCGGCGAGGCAGTCCGTGCCGCAGCGGCAGGTTCTGTCGTCATGGTGGGCGAAATCGATGGCCGTGGGCCCTCGGTGATTATCGAACATGCGGGCGGAACCTACTCCGTTTATGGTCACCTCAAGTCAATTCGCGTACAAGAGGGCAAAGAGGTGCGAAATTGCGAAGAAATTGGCGAAGTGGGCGATGTTGCTTCGTTAAATGGAATTAAATTGTACTTCCAAGTGAGCGAGGGTACACAAACCGTGGACCCCTTGCAGTGGTTAAAACAGTAATGATCGAATATACGTTAAATGGTCCTGCCTCTCAAGAACGAGCCCGCATCCGCTTGATGTCGGCACTCCGTGAGAACCGCTTTCCGCAGTCAATCTTGATTGATGGCCCTGCCGGAATCGGCAAGAAATGGCTCGCGATGGAAATTGCGAAGGCGCTCCAGTGTACCGATCCGAATATGCGCCCCTGCGGACATTGTTTTGGTTGCCGCATGGCAATGGATAGTGGCGCAACCGATGGCTGGGTCGTTCCCATGGAATCGGCCGAGGCCCATGCCCGCAGTTCCGACGATGTTTCTGCCGGCAGCAAGGCGAAAACCATCGAGGACTTCAAGAAGTCTTATATCGAAGAAATCCAGAAGAACCCGTACCGGGTCGATGTTTTTTCGACAGGCGCCTTCATTTCGGTCGACCTCATTCGTATGATGACGTCGAGCTTTGCCATGAAGGGCGACCGCGTGCGCACGGTGATTATCGCCGAAGCGGACCGCATGAACGAATCGGCGGCAAACGCGTTCCTTAAAACGCTCGAAGAAGTCCCGCCGAACACGTACTTTATTTTGACGACCAATTCCCGCGAAAAGATGCTTCAGACAATCCGTTCACGCTGTCTGGCACTCCACTTGTTGCCGCTCTCCGACGATGAAGTTCGGTCGGAAGTCTTGCGCGTCGCGGGCGAAGAATTTGATGAATCTACTTTGACCGACGATGTCATCGGGCTTGCCGTTGGCTCTCCGGGCAAGGCGCTTTATTACGCCGAGCATGCCAAGGTCTGGTGCAAGCTTGCGGCTGATTTCGTGCTGCATTCCCTGCGCAATAACTATACCGACTTGTTCATGAAACTCAAGGACTCGGCGCTTGAAGATGCTTATGAAGCGAACCGATTCTTGGAAGTGCTTTCGTTCTTGCTGGCAGACTTGTTGCGAGAACAGGCGGGGGCTCGCTTGCGAATGCCCGAAACCACGACCTCTGTCGGCCTTTCGAATTTCCCGCGGGTCGATGCGACCGCCTTGGAACTTGCGCTTGTCGCAGTGCAGGAAACCATGTCCAGAATCGAGTCTCGTCGTGTGACAGCGACCATGTGCCTGCAGAGCCTGTCGCTCAAACTTTTCGAGGGCTATAAATAAAATGGCTCAAGAATCTACAGAAGCAGTCCTGAACGAGCACTTGGCCTCTTCGATGTCGAAGAGCTTGCGCATTCCCCACGTGGTGGCGCGCTTCTTGGTGTCTCGCGGAGTCTGCTCTGTGTCCGAAGCCCACCGCATGCTGTGCGGTAACTCGGGCGACGTACTTGACCCGTTCCTGATGAAGGGCATGGATGCCGCTGTCGAGTGGCTTTTGAAAATTCGTGAAAAGCACGAAAAAGTTTTTGTCTTTGGTGACTACGATCTGGATGGTATGTCGGCTGTCACGCTCATGACGCGTGCTCTTGCTGAACTGGGCATGGAGTCTGACTGGCGTCTCCCGAACCGCTTTGGCGATGGCTATGGGCTTTCGGCATCAGCCGTCGAAGAAATGCATCAGGCGGGTGCCCGTTATGTGATTACCGTGGACACGGGTATTACCGCAAATGCCGAAATTGCTTTGGCCAAGAGTTATGGAATGTCGGTGTTGGTCATAGACCACCACCAGCCTTCGGGCGATGGACTGCCGGAATGCGATGTACTCTTGGACCCGCACCAGGAAGGCGATTCCTACCCGAATCCGGAACTTTGCGGTGTGGGCGTTTCGTACAAATTTATTTGCGCCCTGTACTCTAAACTTTCGATGCCCGAACCGACCAAGTTCTTGGACTTGGTGGCACTCGGTACGCTTGCTGACCTTGTCTCGATGACGCCTGAAAACCGCGCCTTTACCAAGGCGGGCCTCAGGTCCATTGAAAGCAGCCACTGGCCCGGCCTTCAAGAAATGTACAGCAACTTGATGAAGGGCCACGGCAGCGTGGGCGGTATCGATGTCATGTACAAGTTTGCTCCGCTCCTGAATGCGCCCGGTCGTATGGAGCGCCCGGACCCGGCTCTCAAACTTTTGCTCAGCCCGAATATGGCGACCGCGAATGCCTTGATGGCGGAACTTCGCGAATGGAACAGCAAACGCAAACAGAAAGAAGCCGAAATTACCGAAATGGCACAAGAGCAAATGACGGCCATGTATGGCGACAAGCTTCCGACGGTGATTGTGGTTGCAGGTAATGGCTGGCATGTAGGCGTGATTGGAATTGTGGCGGCAAAGCTTGCTCAAGAATACCACCGCCCGACGGCAGTGCTTTCTATCCAAGATGGCATGGCGCATGCAAGTGCCCGCGCTGTTCCTGGCTTTAACTGGCACAAGGCTTTGTTTGAATCCCGCGAACTTTTTGATCGCTGGGGTGGGCATGCTAACGCTGCAGGTTTTTCGCTTCCGGCTGACAAAATCGATGAACTCCGCAAGCGCTTGGAAGTTTCTGCCGCAAATCAGAATTATACCGGCACCGAAGAATGCGAGGGCGAAGCCGCTCCTTGCTCCTACGATATTTGCATTTCTCTCAACGAACTGATTGTCGAAGCTTCGCAGTATATGGCGCCGAGCGATTATGGTGCAGGCAATGCGAATAAGAATCAGCTGATTTCGATTCTCGACTTTATCGATTTGCTTGAACCGTTCAGTGGAAACTTCCCGTATCCGACTTTCCGTGCCGATAACGTGAAAATCCACAGGCTCCGTGAACTCAAGGGCGGACACCTGCAAATGGATATTTCGCAGGCAGGGAGCCGCGTGTATCCGGCCATCGGTTTTGGGCTTCGCAAGTACAAGAGCCTGCTCAGCAAGCCTGTGTCGGTGATTTTTGAACCGACTTGGAATTATTTTAACGACCGTAAATCCTTGCAACTTTGTGTCAAGGCGATTGAACCTTTTATTGAACCTTGTTCCGAAAACAACTAGGACAACACTATGCGCAACTTGCCGATATATTTCATGATTCTAGTTTTTGCGGGCATGCTGTTCGCGCTTTCCAGGGTGCACCTGTATACGCCGGTGCCGTCCGTTGAATCGGAACCCGTTCCGGAAGTTGGTTTGCAAAAGGGCTTTACGGGCCGCGTTGTCATGCCTTCGCTCGAAGACATTTATGTGCTCGAAAATTCGGCCGGCCGCGACATTTTGCAATTTGAAAAATTCTTGCAGGGTCGCGCTGCAAGCCTCCATTTTGCTTCGGCGGCATTTTTCAAGTCGAACAACAAGAATTTCAAAAGCGATTCTCCGCATGCAATTATGGGCATCAAGCTCACGCTTGATTCTCTAGGCGTGTTCTCGCCAGAAATCCTTTTTACCAATGTGCATGACGACAATTTTAAAGGCCTGGTGCTTTCGCAAATCCAGACCTATTGGCGCTATCCGCGTAGTGAAAGCGGACGCTTTGTAGCTTGGGTTCCAATCGCTTGGAAAATAGACTACTAATTACTTGTTCTTTAAAATAGCGAGCAGTTCGGCGGTGCGTTTCTCGATCAAGATGAACGCTTCGAACATGCGGGCTTCACGCCACTTGACCAAGTACTTGGCGCGCCATTCTTCGGCCACTTCCTTGGGGTCTTCGTGGTGGGATTCGTTGCGGTACCAGACTTCTTTCTTGATTTCCTTAATCATGTCGCCCATTTCGGCGGCCGGCTGCAAGGAACCCTTGCAAAGCAAGAGTGCACGCAGGTTGTCAAGCAAGATTTCGTCGGTGGGATCTTCGGAATCGTCTCGGGCACAATCCCAGATTTCGCCGCGGTGGCGTTCCGTCCAGCCCATCAGGTGCTTTTCGGTTTTCTGAAGTTCGCCCTTGGCGAGTTTTTCTTCGACCGCTTCGCGCGGGTAGTAAATGCTGTTCGGGTAGAATTCAATCATAGGAGCTCCCTGGTTTGCCGTTAATGCCCGGGGCGGGACTTGAACCCGCACGAGGTTGCCCTCAAGGGATTTTAAGTCCCCAGTGTCTACCATTCCACCACCCGGGCTCGGGCGTGGCCTAAATATAGTAAAAGTGTGCAAGGGAAGAAGGCGCAAATACTTTTTTTCTACATTAAGAATATGAAATATCTTATTCTCCTAATAGTTTGTTGTGTTGCCCCGCTTTTTGCCTACGATGGCGATATGGACACTTATCATGAATTCAAGGAAGACTTATCGCTGGCTCGCGACGGATATCTCGCTTGTTTGAATATGGCTATGGAATCGGCCAGCGAAAGCACCGAAGGCTCGCTAGAAGGTTGGTTTAACCTTCGCAGTAAGGGTGGCGCCCGTTCTTGGATGCAGCTCGATTTTGATGCTCCCAACCTCAAGTTTTTAAAGATGGATGAAATCCCTTACGGTTTTAAACTGAAGGGGGCGCACGGCGCCTACAAGATTGATGCTGAAATTCGTGTCGTTACCCGCGACACCGACATTTTCTACGATGTCAAGTACAATAAGGCGAGCAACGCCGCCGGTAAAGAAATCTTCGGTGAAGTCTTCCGCAATGACCGCGTCGTCTTCTACGATGAAAGTACTCCTTGCAAGCGCAAGGCCGTCACCTGTATCAACGAATACGCTCGCGGAACGATGGGTAAGTGACAAAGGGGAATGCCTTCCCCTCGCTTTAGCCATGTCTCAGCCTAAGCCGCACGCTCACATGGCCTCGGCCTTCGGCCGACGAATGTTCACTTAGCGGTTAGGCTATCGCCATGTCTGCCGTTACCCTTTCGCCTAGGGGCTCTGCCCCTAAAACCCTGATAAGGTGATTGAAAATTTTGCTCCTCTTCTGGATAAAGACAATTGTACTATACGTTCCCAATGAATTTAGATCGCTTGAACTTGAGGACGGGTAGCATAATAAGAAAGATGAAAAAGAAGGGAATCAGGGAAACGAGGAATTCGGCGCTTTCAAGATAGACGCACAAGAAAACCTGGCAAACTACTAATCCTAAATAGGGAATGGCTAGGATTGCGGCTGACTTTAAGAACGTTCGTGCCAAGAAAAGATAATTGTAAAAATAGAACGAAAAACAGCCTATAATAGCCACGAAAGCTGAGGTAACAAAGAACATTACGAATATTAAGTCGGCTTCGTTTTTGGAATGTGGGTTAAACAATGAAGATAAAATACACATAGCCAAAATGAGTAGGAATGGTATGCATAGGGGAATTGCTGCTGCCGCCTTGAGTCCGGATGTACTTTTTTTCATCTGGATAAAAAACTCTGATTCATCAAAGACTGCGGGATGGGTTCTCTCGGTGGATGTAATCGATTTTGCCATCAAAAAGACTAGCACGGGAACATAGATGGGGCTGAGAATAAAAAAGAACATAAAATTCCCCTTAAAATGCTTTAGATTCTTTTCAATAAATATATATTCTTTCGCTAAGGCTGGCAAACAGTTTGGCATTGAACAATTTGAGTACAAAAAAGGAACCCTCGCGGGTTCCTTTTTAAATGCTTGGATTCTATCGCGGCGGCTTCGCCTTGCTCCAGAATGACTATGGAAAGTTGTCACCACGGACCCTGGAGCCGCAATGCGGCGATAGGGTCCATTACTTGATGATTCGTGCTTTTCGAGGCCGAGGAGGTTGGCCGTCGTAGCAGCGATGTTGGAAAGACCCCAGTCGCCTTCCTTAAGGCCGAGCTTGCCACCCGTTACGTTATCGTAAAGGATGCAGGGCACCTTGTTGAGGGTGTGGCTCGTCTTGGCCTTGAAGGAACCGTCCTTGTTGACCTTCGGCATGCCGGTCTTCTTGTCGATTTCGTACATTTCGTCGGCGTTACCATGGTCAGCCGTGATGATGGCGACACCACCGAGGGCGTCGATCACCGGGAGGAGGCGTGCGAGGCCGATATCCACAGCTTCGATAGCCATCGTAGCGGCGCGGAAGGAACCGGTGTGGCCCACCATGTCGCCGTTCGGGAAGTTGCAGCGGAGAGTCTGGTACTTGCCGCTCTTCAAAGCTTCAATCATGGCGTCGGTGATTTCGGCAGCCTTCATCCACGGGCGCTGTTCGAACGGAACAACATCAGATTCGATTTCGAGGTAGGTTTCGCCGTCGAACTTGCTGGAACGGTTACCATTCCAGAAGTAGGTCACGTGGCCGTACTTCTGCGTTTCGGAGCAAGCGAACTGCTTGACGCCCGTTTCAGCGAGCCATTCGCCGCTGGTTTCCTTGATGGCCGGAGGCGGAACGAGGAAGCGGTTCGGGAGCTTGAGGTCGCCGTCGTACTGGAGCATGCCAGCGTAGCAGACGTGCGGGAAGCGCTTGCGGTCAAATTCGTTGAAGGATTCTTCTTCGAAGGCGCGGGTGATTTCGATGGCGCGGTCGCCACGGAAGTTGAAGAACACCACGGAGTCGCCATCGTTGATGGTACCGACCGGCTGGCCGTCCTTAGCAATCACGAACGGCGGGAGATCCTGGTCAATAGCCTTGGTTTCGCCACGGAGGGTTTCGATAGCCTGGGTGGCGTTGTCGAAGTAGCGGCCTTCGCCGAGCACGTGGGTCTTCCAGCCAAGTTCCACCATCTTCCAGTTAGCGTTGTAACGGTCCATGGTAATCTGCATACGGCCA
The DNA here is from genome assembly GCA_902794535.1 of Fibrobacter succinogenes. Lineage (GTDB taxonomy): Bacteria > Fibrobacterota > Fibrobacteria > Fibrobacterales > Fibrobacteraceae > Fibrobacter > Fibrobacter succinogenes_O. The sequence goes on from CADBHQ010000020.1 coordinate 123,695, forward strand.
CCGCCGCTAGCAATGCAAACGTCGAATTCCGGGCTGCGGAGTTCGTCGAGGAACTTTTCGAACGGGCCAACGTAATCGAGTGCGGAAGTTTCCGGCACGTCACGACCGTCGAGCAAGATGTGCACGCGGACCTTCTTGAGGCCTTCCTTCTTGGCCTGGGCAACCATGGCCTTCAGGTGAGAAATGTTGGAGTGAACGTTTCCGTCGCTGAAAAGACCGATGAAGTGGAGCACTGTGTTCTTTTCGCGGGCGTTGCCGGCGATTTCCTTCCAAGCGTCGCGGCTGAAGATTTCGCCGGAGACGATGGAATCCTGCACGAGGGCGGCACCCTGGTTGTAAACCTGGCCGGCACCGATGGCGTTGTGGCCCACTTCGGAGTTGCCCATGTCTTCGTTGGTCGGCATACCCACGGCGCGGCCGTGAGCCTTCAGGAGCACGTTCGGGTACATCTTGAAGAGGTTGTCGAGAGTCGGGGTGCGGGCAGCCTTGATGGCGTTGCCTTCGACTTTATCGGTGATACCAAAACCATCCATCACGATGGTTACGACCGGTCCCTTGATGCCGGGGAAATTGGAAAGCTTCTTGAGCATGTTTTACTCCATGTTTGAATTTACGGGCGTAAATATAGAAAAAGCCCCTCCCGCAAGGGAAGGGCTTAAATTTGGTTTAGACCCGATTACTGGACCTTATAGAGCTTCACCTTGAAGGTGTAATCGCCGTTGTTGCCTTCGGTCGCTTCAGTGATTGCGAAAGCGTAGAAACCCACGCCAGTTTCAGCGTTGTAGCCCGGAGCCAAAGCAACGTAGATCTGGTTGGAGTTTTCGATCATGGAGGCGATGGTGGCGCCCGTACCGGTGCTCTTGAACTTGAAGTCGCTCACGTAGGCGGTGGGCGGGGTACGGGAGTTCATGTCTTCAGGCCACATATCCACTTCGTAGTCGTCGGTATACGGCGGAAGGTCACCGTTGTTAATCGGTGCGAACATAAGGCCGGTGCCGCTAGTAGCAGTCATTTCAGGATTGCTCTTGGAGCCAGCCTTTGCGAAGATGATATCGGCAGTTGCAGCACTTGCGGCAGGCACTGCGGTGCAGGTGGCAAGGCTAAGACCCGGGTTAATGTTCGTAGACAGTTCAACCTGGCAAGCAGTCATGGCGACTTCGGCCTTGGGCTGTTCTTGGGTAGTTGTGTCAATGACTTGGCAGTAATAGTCGGCTGCGCGTTCGAACGGAATGATTTCGGTTCTCTGGAAGTCCTTTGCGCCATTGTTTGCGGTTACCGTAACGATAAGGCTATACGTACCACATTCGGTAAAGGCCGGATCGAGCAGGCTGACAGATACGAATGCAGAATTCATCGAGTTCAGGTCGATGGAGTTTTCTGTGGGGAAAACAATGGTGTTCGAAGTGATAACAGCAGGTACCATTGTCAAATTACTTGCGTCAGAGCCCTTAGCCACCTTGTATTCGATATTCGTAAAGGCAATGTCGAAAGAGTTTTCAATGGAGTCGACAACGAGGTCCAATCCAAAACGGCCAGTAAAGCGGACGTCATCGCCGGAAATTCTAGAGCCAATGTCAGAACTTACGGTGATGTTGGCGTCTTTCTGGGTCGGAATTTCAATTTTTCCACCCGGTTCGTCCGGGCCGGGTTCGGTAGAAGACTTGCTGTCGCTTCCGCAAGCAACGAGACCGAATGCGCCTACAGCGAAAACGGAACTTAGGAAAAGTTTCTTTGCAAAGTTCATGGATATATCCTCATTAAATGTTTTCTGCCCTTGAAAATAAACAAAAAAGGCCTAAAATGCAAACGAAAATGTGTAAATTTTGGCTAAAAAATGCAAATTTGGGCGTTTTTGCGCAATTTCTTGAGCTATAACACGCCTTTTTGCTATTTCATGCTGCGAATAATGTCGCGGAGTCGGGCCGCTTCCTCAAAATCGAGTCGGGCGGCGGCTTCTTTCATCTGACGTTCCAGGTCTTCCAGCTGGGATTGCGGTTCTGGATTCTTCGACTTCGCACTACGTGCTCCGCTCAGAATGACACTGTTGTCGCGTTTCGAGCCTCGTACGCCTTTCTTCTTGGTCTTGCTCGAAGGCTGTAGCGGTTCCATCGGGCGGATTCCGTTGCCATCGTCTTCCCAGTCTTCGTCGACGGAGTCGTCGCCAATATCGCCGAGCGGGTCATTGATTCTCAGGTCGTCTTCGAGCTTGCGGGTCACGGATTTCGGCGTGATGCCGTGTTCTTTGTTGAATTCTTCTTGAACGGCTCTTCGGCGGGCGGTTTCGGTGATGGCCTTGTCGAGGCTGTCGGTCATGTTGTCGGCGAACAAAAGTACGGTGCCGTTCACGTTGCGGCTTGCGCGTCCCATGGTCTGAATCAGGCTGCGGTAGTTGCGCAAGAAGCCTTCCTTGTCGGCGTCGAGAATTGCGACCATGCTCACTTCGGGCAAGTCCAAGCCTTCACGCAGCAGGTTGATGCCCACGAGTACGTCAAATTCCCCAGTACGGAGCCCGCGAATCAATTCGTGGCGTTCCAAAGTCTTGATGTCGCTGTGCAGGTAACGCGCACGAATTCCCGCTTCTACAAAGAAGTCGGTGAGGTCTTGTGCCATTTTCTTGGTGAGCGTCGTGACTAACACGCGGTCGCCATTCTTGACGACTTCTTCGATGCGGTACAGCAGCACGTCCATCTGGCCCTTGATGGGGAATATCTCAATTTTCGGGTCCAAAAGTCCGGTCGGTCTGTTAATTTGTTCGGTAACGACGCCGCCTGTTTTTGTCAGTTCATAATCGCCGGGGGTGGCGCTTACAAAGAGCACCTGCTTCGGGTACATGTACTCGAATTCGGCGAAGTTCATCGGGCGGTTGTCCAAGGCGCAGGGGAGGCGGAACCCGTACTGCACCAGCGTGGTCTTGCGGCTCTTATCGCCTTCGGCCATGCCTCCCACTTGCGGAATGCTCACGTGGGATTCGTCGATCATCAAAAGCCAGTCATCGCCGAAGTAGTCGATGAGCGTAAACGGACGCGTACCCGGGGCGCGGTTTTCGATAATGCGGGAGTAGTTTTCAATACCGCTGCACATGCCGGTTTCGCGAATCATTTCCATGTCGTAGCGGGTGCGGCTGCTGAGACGGGCCGATTCCAGCACCTTGCCTTCTTTGTCGAGCTCGGCGAGGCGGTCGGTCAGTTCCATTTGCATGCGCTGCAAAATGCCCGCGCGGCCTTCTTCCTTGGTCACGAAATGCTTTGCCGGAGCGATAGTCATCTCGTCCAGTTCCTGCGTGACTTCGCCGGTAATCATATTGAATCGGACGAGCCTGTCTACCTCGTCGCCGAAAAGTTCAATGCGGAGCCCTTCTTCGTCGTAACTCGGGTGAATTTCAATCACGTCACCGTGGACGCGGAAAGAACCGCGTTCCAGGCTGAAATCGTTTCGCGTATATTGAATGCGAACCAAGTCATGCAGAATCTTGTCGCGGTCGTAAACGTCGCCCTTTTTGATGCGAACCATCAAATCAAAATATTCGCTCGGGCTTCCCAAACCGTAAATGCAGCTCACGGAGGCAACGATAATCACGTCGCGGCGTGTCAAAAGGTTCGCTGTCGCGCGCAGGCGCAGCTTATCGATTTCGTCGTTGATGCTCGCGTCTTTTTCGATGAATGTATCCGTATGCGGAATGTAGGCTTCGGGCTGGAAGTAGTCGTAGTAGCTTACGAAATATTCCACCGCATTATGCGGAAAAAACGCCTTGAATTCTTGGTAGAGCTGGGCTGCAAGCGTCTTGTTGTGGGTCAAAATCAGCGTCGGCTTGCCCACGTTCTTGATGACGTTTGCCATCGTAAAAGTCTTACCAGAACCCGTGACGCCGAGAAGCGTCTGGAACTGTTCGCCGTGTTTGAATCCGACCGTGAGTTCTTCGATGGCCTTCGGCTGGTCGCCCGCTGCACCATAAGGGCTCACGAGTTCAAAGTTCGCACGCGTCGGAGACTGAAACTGCTTCAAGTGTCCCGGCAAACTCTGCTCGGGCGGTAGCGGTTTCGCTATCGGTTTCGCATACGGGTCAGGTGTGATTGTCTTGCGTGCGCGGGCCATGTGATATAAATAATGAACAATGAAAAATTAACAATAAATGAAAGGCTTCGTTTAAATTTTATATTTGGTTTGTAATGGATTTGTTGAAAAAAATAGGATTACTTTTGATTGCTTTCGTGGCGTTTGTCGCTGCGGCAACTGAAGAGGCGTCTGGAGACAATTTTCAGCGTTATTCTGTGGTGCCTATTCTTGGCTACACCGAAGAGACGGAGTTCCAGATTGGTGTGATGGCGCTCCTGTTCTTGAAGCCCGACGAATCGGGTGGCAATGTCCCTGAAATTGGACTCACGGCTTACGGCTCAACTCGCGGACAGCTGCAGTTGCAGTTGGAACCATACTATTATTTATTCCATGATCAAGTAAGTATTTGGGGCTTGCTCAAGTACCAGGACTGGGTGGCCGGTTATTATGGTCGTGGCAATAATCCCGATATCGATGTGTTCACGAACTTCAACCGCAAAAAGTTCCAGTATGGCACGCGTATTGAATCGAGAATAGGGCTTCCTCGAGCACTCAAGTATGGAGTCGAGGTCCATGCGGAATATACCGAAATTGATTTTGATATCGGCGAAATTACCGACTTGCCTGACGCTCATTCCGGTTGGCGAAACGGTGCGGGCTATTTGTTGGGCGTGGATACCCGCGACAACATTAACTGGACACGACATGGATTTTTGGCCCAATGGCAGCAGATGTTCTATAGTGACCGTTTGGGCGACTATACGTTCGACGTGGAATCGCTTGATTTGCGCGGTTATTCCAGTTTTTCCCCGAATACGACCATGGCTGTTGGCTTCTTGTGGCAACGTGCCGATGGCGATGTTCCCTTTGACATGCTTGCGGGCCCTGATGGCATTTGCCGTTTCCGAGGGGTAGAAAGCCTGTATTTTGGCGATAATCAGGCTGTAATCATGCAGGCCGAGGTTCGACAGTATATTTGGTGGCGCCTGGGCGGGCATTTGTTTTTCGAAGGTGGAAAATCAGGACGCTATTTTAGTGAACTTGTACGTAACGATTGGCACCGGTCCATTGGTGCTGGCGCACTTTTGGGCTTGAATCTAAAACAGAATTTGTTTGCTCGTGCAGACTTTTCGTGGATCGATTTTGACCACTTAGGCCTGTCCTTCTACGTTCGTCAGGCTTTTTAGCTAGAATGTCTCCATTTTGTCGCTATTTTTCGCAATTATGTCGTAATTGTAAGTTTTTGCAAAGATAATTCGTTATAATTTTATTATTTTTGGCAAAAAATTAAAAACGAGGTAAATTATGAACGAAATGAAAGAAAAACTCAAGGCCTTCTTTATGTCTGATCTCGGCGTCGATGGCGACGTGCTCCAGTTCGATACTCCGCTTTTTGGCGAAGAAATCGGCCTTGATTCTGTGGATTCCCTTGAAATCATCTCCTTCGTGGATTCCAACTTTGGCGTTTCCATGACGGGCGTTGCCAAGGAAAACTTCCAGAGCATCGATACCATCGCTGCTTACATCGAATCCCATAAGGCTTAATTTTACCCTTTTCGTATTATGACATCTGACGATAAGCGTTGTGTAGTTACCGGCCTTGGCGTAATTTGCGCAGTCGGTAACAATGTTGAAGAAGCTTGGAAAAGTGCGCTGGAATCTGTTTCTGGCATTCATAAAACCACTTCTGTTGATACTGTGAACTGTTATGCGGACTTGGCTGCCGAAGTCAAGTGCGATTCCCTTGATGAAATTGATGCGCCCGAAGAAAAGGACCGCGTCTCGAAACTTTGCATCAAGGCGGCAAACGAAGCTCTAGCCGATGCCGGACTCAAAAACTTTAACGACGACCAACGTGTGAGCGTGGTTATCGGAAGTTGTGTGGGCGGCGTTCTTTCGATTGAACAGTATCATCAACATGGTCGCGATGCTTCTGAAATCGCAAAGATGCCGATTGCATCTATTGCGTCTCAGGTGGCTGAAACTTGCGGGGCTGGTGGCATTGTCACTAACGTAGCGAATGCTTGTGCTGCTGGTACAATTTCGATTGCGGTCGCTTGCGACTTGATTCGCGCCGGTAAGGCCGATGTCGTGATCGCTGGCGGCGCCGATTCTTTTGCTTCGGTCCCGTATTCCGGATTCCTTTCGCTCCATGCACTCGATGAAAACGGATGCTCTCCGTTTAACCGTTGCAACGGCATTACGCTTGGCGAAGGTGCTGGTATCGTGATTGTGGAATCTTACGAACATGCGCAGAAGCGTGCTGCCAAGCAGTACTGCGAAGTGCTTGGTTCTGGCGTCACAAGCGATGCAAACCACATTACCGCCCCGCGTGAAGATGGTCTTTGCCTGAAAGAAGCCATCAACCGCTCTGTCAAGAACTCCGGCATTGCTAAAACCGACATCGGTTACATCAATGCTCATGGTACGGGCACGGGTAAGAATGACAATGCCGAAATGACCGCTTTCAAGGCCTACTTCGGCGAAGAAAATCCGACGGTGAGCGTAAGTTCTACCAAGGTGCTTACGGGCCATTGCTTGGGTGCCGCTGGTGCCATTGAAGCTGTCTTTAGCATCAAGGCTCTTACCACGGATACCGTTCTTCCGACCTTCCCGTATAGCGAAGAACAGTCTGCCGCCCTCAAGGAAAAAGTGGGCGACATGGACTTCGTGCAGAACAAGGCTCGCCATAAGGAACTCAAGAGCGTCTTGAGCAACAATGTGGCTTTCGGTGGCACGAATGCGGCTATCGTCTTCTCGAAGGAATCGGGAAATGTGTCTGCTCAGTCCGCTAAGGACTGTAAGATTGCTGTGACGGGTGTGGGAATTGTGTCTCCGCTCGGTAATAGCAAGGCAGCCTATCTTGAAGCTGTGAATGCTGGCAAGAAGCCTGAGTCCGCTTCGGTGCATTCTACGATTGCACTCGATGACTACAAGGAACTCGGCATCAAGATGGCTTTCTACCGCAAACTCGATAATCTGGGCCAGCTCCAGACGGTTTCGGGTATGCGTGCGCTCCAAGATGCGAACTTCAAGGTGTCCGACGAAAATGCCATGGATATCGGTATTATCGTGGGTACAAGCGAAGGTGGTCTTGGCGCAACTTACGATTTTGAAGAACTGATTGCTGAACTCGGCAATGCCGGCGGTTCTGCCTTCAAGTTCCCGCACACGGTTTATAATGCTGCTGGTGGTTACCTGTCGATTTGCTCCGGTATCAAGGGCTACGGCGTTACCATTACCACCGGTCCGCTTTCGGGCCTCGACAGCATTGGCTATTCCATGAACGTGATTCATGATGGCCAAGAAAAAGTCATGATGGCTACCGGTACCGACGAAAACCTGCCGATTATTACGGAATTTGCCCAGAAGCTCGGTGTGGCTGCAAACGATGTGGTTGCTCCGTATTCCGATTCTGAAGGCTTTGTGGTTGGCGACGGTAGCGTGTCGATCATGCTCGAAGATGAATCTTATGCCAAGAGCCGTGATGCAAAGGTTTACTGCTACGCACTCGGTTTCGGTCATGGCCGCAAGAACGTGAAGTTCGGCAAATTGGTTGGTTCTGACGAAGCTTTGGATAAGGCTATTGCCGACGCCCTTGCTGATGCCGGAATTTCTGCCAATGAAATTGATGCCGTTTGCGGTTTTGCCAATGGTTGCAAGAAAATTGACGATATCGAAAAGGGTGCTCTCAAGCGCGTGTTTGGCGAAAAGCTTGCGACGATGCCGCTCTTCGAAGTCAAGGAACGCACCGGTGAAGGTCGTGCGGGGTCTGCCGCTTTGGCCGCTGCCGAAGCAGCTCTCTTGTTGAGTGGTGAACTGGCAAACGATAACGCTTACTTTGTGGCTGCAGATGGCTCTGTTTCTGCAAAGAATGTGGAATCTGCAAACCTCAAGAAAATTTTGGTAATCTCCTTTGCGGCTGGTGGCTCTTATAGCGCCGTCGTTTTCGGAAAATAGCGTTTAGGTAGAAGGAGCTAGAATATGAAAGTAGCTTTGGTAACAGGGGCTTCTAAGGGTATCGGCAAGGCTTGTGCTTTGCGCCTTGCTCGCGATGGTTATACAGTTGTAGTGAACTACTCCAGTTCCGACGAGGCTGCCCAGCAGACCTTGGACCAGATTAAGTCCGAAGGTGGCGACGGCATGATTTACAAGGCAAATGTCGCCGACCTTTCTCAAGTGAAGGTCATGATTCGCGAAATCTTTAAGGCTTACGGTCGCATCGACGTGCTGGTGAACAATGCCGGTATTGTGCGCGACGAATACCTGATGATGATGAATCCGGAAACCTTGGACAAGTGCTTCGACTTGAACGTGAAGGGCTACTTCTATTGCGCTCAGCAGGTAGCTGTGAAAATGTACAAGCAGAAGTCCGGCGTGATTATCAACATGAGCTCCGTGTCTTCGAAGTTTGCTCTTGCTGGCCAGGCTGTTTACAGCGCTACCAAGGGTGCCGTGAACTCCTTGACTCAGACGCTGGCTAAAGAACTTGGTGGCTTTGGTATTCGCGTGAATGCCGTGGCTCCGGGCTTTATTGCTACCGAAATGATCGAAGCTATTCCCGAAGAAACTCGCAAGGGCTATCTCGAAAAGATTCCTCTGAAGCGCTTTGGCTCTGCCGACGAAGTCGCAAACATTGTGTCTGCGCTTGCTTCTGACCAGTTCGCCTACGTGACTGGCCAGGTGTTCGTGCTCGACGGAGGTCTCTCTCTATGATGAATATTTACGAAATCAGTGAAAAGATTGCTCAGCGTCCGCCGTTCCAGATGATTGAAAAGGTCACGGAACTTGTGCCGAATGAATCTGCTGTGGGCATTAAGAATGTGAGCGTGAATGAACCCTATTTTATGGGTCACTTCCCGGGCACTCCGATTATGCCGGGCGTGCTCATTGTGGAAAGCTGCGCTCAGCTTTGCTCGCTTGTAATCGAAAAGCCTGCCGAAGATTTGGAAAAGAATCTCTACGTGCTTTTGAAGATTGATGGATTCAAGTTCGTGAAGCCGGTGATTCCTGGCGACCAGCTTGAAATTTCCGTGAAGAAGACGAAGGAAGGCGGTGTGTTGGTCGGCTTTGACTGCATTGTGAAAGTGAACGGTAACGTTCACGCGAAGGGCGCCCTGACCTTTACGAGCATCCCGAAAGAATCTCTCGGAAAATAATGAAAAAGAAGAACCCGCTGTTTGAACTTTTCATGCAGTTCGTCATGGTAGTAGTGATCTACACCGTGCGTGTTTATTTGCTTGTTTGGAACCGCCCGAAGGTTACTTTTGCCGGTGAAACGGTGAAGTCTCCGCGACTTAAGACTCCTTCGATAATTATTGCGAATCATACGAGCATGTGGGACCCCCTCATGATGCTCGCTATCTTTTTTCACAATAGAAGCATCGTGGTGGCGAAAGACCAAATTGAAGACCCGCATTTTAGCTGGGCTCTGACTCGCGTAAAATGTGTGATTCCTTGCGACCGCTTTAACTTGGATACCGAATGGGCCTTGATTGCAAAGCATGAACTGGAAAAAGGCAATTCGGTGATTATATTCCCCGAAGGCAAGTGCCGTTATGACGGCTTGCTGAATGAATTCAAGACGGGTTTTGCGTTCCTTGCTCGCAGTACCGGCGCTCCGGTGATTGCGGTGGGTATCGATGGCATTTATAAGCGTGGTCATCGCACGCAGATTGTCGTTAGCGAACCTGAAAAGATTGAACGCGTAAAGGGCATTCCTTCTTCGAAACACTTGGCCGAACGCAGTGAATATTTCAGACAGAAAGTCTGGGGACTCAAGCAGCAAGCGTTGGGCAAGACTGAAGTGACTCCGCTCCCGGTCGCGGCTGAAACGCCCGAAGAGGTTGTGGCATGAAGACTGGGTTGGTGTTAGAGGGCGGTTCTCGTCAGACGATGTTCAGCGCAGGTGTGATTGATACCTGGCTTGACGAAGATATTGATTTTAATTATGTGGCAGGTGTTTCTGCCGGAGCTCATGCGGCGGTGAATTTCATTACGCGCCAGCAAGGTCGCTTGCGTTTTATCGTGCTCCCGACACGCCTGCAGAAAGGCAAAAAGTGGGCGAGCAAGTTCATCGGAATCCAGAAGGAATTTCATGCGTTGAATTACCTTTCTGCCGATGGCGAAATGCCGTTTGACTTTGAAGCGTTCCATAATTCTAAAATCGAATGCGAAATCGGACTGACGTGTTGCGAAACGGGCCGTGCCGAATTCAAGAGCGAAAAGAACGACAAAAAACGCTTGCTCGATTTGATTAGCGCCAGTTGCGCCCTGCCGATGATTTTCCCGATGGCAGAAATCGATGGCAAGCATTATGCCGACGGTTGCATTACAGCTCCGATTCCGTTTGAACGTGCTTTTGAAAAAGGCTGCGATAAGGTGGTCGCTATTTCGACGCATTATCCGGGTGAAGCGGTGACGGACTTCCGCAAGTATCGTGCGATTTTGAATCCAATGTATAAGCGCAAGTATCCGGATTTGTTCCGTGCGCTCATGATTCGCCTGAAGCGTTACGACAAGATGTTCGTGCAAATGGAAAAGCTCGAAAAAGAAGGCAAACTCTTCTTGATTCGTCCGGTTATCGATTTGTGCGACCAGTTTGATACAAACATGGAAAAGATGAACGAGTCGTATGAGCATGGCGTTGAAATGGCTAAGCGCCGCATGGACGACTTGAAAGCTTTCTTGGAAATTTAATCGCGAATATTCAAACTTTCGCGCACGCTAGCAGGCTGCTTACCAAGCAGCTTGTAGAGCTTGCATCGAAATAAGGGAATGGCGGCGACAACGCCAGTCGCTACGATGGCGATAGAAATGTATGCAATGCCTGGTTTGTTGAAAGTCCCGCGGAAAAGCAGACGCATTACCAGCAATATATACCAGTGAACCGCAAGAATCACGAGCGCGTTCCTTGAAATGTTGCGGAGGATTCCCTTGAGTGTGCGAATGGGCCCGATGTTTGGAATCTTGTCGGCTGCGACAAAGACGGTTACAAGGCCTGCAATACCGAAGAAAGAACTGGCGACGAATATCGGGAGTGATTTTCCGAGGGTGTTGTTCATGATGCTGAAATTCGGGTCCGGAATTTCGAATGCGGCGTAGAGAATGAATGTCGTGATGGAGGTGGCAACTACAAGACTCCAGGGAATGCGTTTTTTTCCTTTCCCGCAGAGCTTATTGCGAATAGGTTCTTTGCTCAGCCATCCGCAAGTGAAGAAGAATAGCACCGTCAAATCTCGCTCGATTCCCAGCGGCAAGCGAATATGATTCTTGTACAGCAACCACCCGCCCGCAAGACTTGCGACTGCCGTGACTGCAATCGCGATTTTTGCCTTCATGTCATGCTGAGGACGCTCTGCATCTGCCTTTCTTGCCTTCTTGTCGTGCTGAATTATGTTCAGCTTCTTTGCTATCAAATTCGCCAGCTTCTGCAAGCCATAGAACATCAGGCTTACTGAATACAGCGTGAACACAAACCACAGCGGCCCCGACCCAATCGAAGATTTCCCAGCCACAAAAATCTTCGCCAGATTCCAGTAGATGTAATCCCAAACGCTAGCGATATGTGGGTGTATATTCATCACTGTCATGCGTGGTGCTTTCGGGAATAAGTCGAAGTTGTACACGACCGGATCTAACGCCAAGAATAACAGCGAAAGCAGAATGTAGGGGATGAGTAAAACTTTAGTTTTGTGAATGAAGTAGCTTTTGAAATTGGGAAAACGGCGTGTGCTGAAAAGCATTCCTGAAATGAAGAAAAATGCCGACATACGAAGCGCACTCAGATGCAGCATTCCCATTTGCGCCTGAGGGAACGATTGCTCCACATGGTACAGGCATACGAGCAACAACACGAATCCCTTGAATTCGTCAATCCACCCGATTCGACCCATTAATACCACCGTCTCTCATCGGCAATCGTCGTCATCGGCCCGTGCCCGGGGAATACGATCGTTTCTTTCGGGAGTGTCATCAATTTATTCTTGATGCCTGTGACAAGTGCGTGGTCATCGCCACCGAATAAATCGCTGCGTCCGCGGCTGCCTGCAAACAGAATGTCGCCCGGGAACAGGAGTGGCGGAACATCCTTCTGTCCATTCACTTCGCCCGGGTTTTCGCAGTAAAACGCGATGCCGCCAGGGGAGTGCCCAGCCACGTGAATTACCTGCAGCTTGATGCCGGGCACCTCGACGGCATCGCCCTCGGCAAGGTAGTTGCTGAGTCCGGGCGAAGGCTCACGCATCGGGAGTCCGTACATTTGGCTCTGTTCTTCTTGCAAATCCAAGAGGAACGCGTCTTCTTCGTGCGCCTCGGGCTGCACGCCGTACTTGCGGGCGATAAACGCGTTGCCTAACACATGGTCCAAGTGCAGGTGCGTGTTCAGCAGGTGCTTTACCGTAAGCTTGTTCTGCTCAATGTAGCGGGCGAGGGCTTGTTCCTCTTGCTCGCTTCCGGCGCTCGGGTCAATCAGAATGGCATCGCCGGCATCGTTACTTAAAACGAAACCGTTCACACCAAAGGAATTGAAGACGAAAGGCTGAAACTTCATAATGCCTAATATAAAAAAGAAGGCCCGACACTTTTCGCTCGGGACCTTCGCCTTTGAACATAAACTATACAATGTGTGATGTGAAATGAGTGATGTGTAATGTTTCATCTCACATTACACATCTCACATCACTATCCCTTGATTTCCCAAGTCGTGCCTTCTTTGCTGTCCTTGATGACCACGTTCATGGCGGCGAGTTCGTCGCGGATGCGGTCACTTTCGGCCCAGTTCTTGTTGGCACGGGCTTCCTTACGGGCAGCAATCAGCGCTTCGATCTTGGCGACATCCACGCCGTCGTTGGCGCCCTTCTTGGCGTATTCTTCACGAGGCTGGTCAAGCTTCAAGCCGAAAATCTTGTCGAAGTCGGCGACCAGAGCAGCCTTCTCGCCGTCGTCAATTTCGCTCTTGAGCATCGTGTTCATGATACCGAGGGCACGCGGCATGTTCAGGTCATCGCCGATGGCGTCCTTGAATTCATTCTGGAATGCCTTGGCAGCTTCGCTAGTGATAGCGGTAGCCTTACCGATCAGCGGGTCCGTCTTCTTGTGCAAGCTCTTGAGGCCTTCCTTGGCGCCTTCTAAAGCTTCCCACGTGAAGTTCAGGTAGTTGCGGTAATGGCTGCCAATCGCGAAGAAGCGGTAGTCGAGCGGGTTGAAGCCGCGGTCCATGAGGAGCGAAACCGTCAGGAATTCGCCGCTGGACTTACTCATCTTGCCGAACTTCTGTTCGGTCGTACCGTCTTCCAGCTTTTCTTCGCTAGCGGTGCGCAGGAATTCGCCGTGCATCCAGAAGCGGGCAAACTGTACGCCGTTGGCGCATTCGCTCTGGGCGATTTCGTTCGTGTGGTGCACGCGGATGTGGTCGGTACCGCCGCAGTGAATATCGAGGGTCGGGCCATTGTACTTCATGGCCATGGCGGAGCATTCAATGTGCCAGCCAGGGAAACCAACACCCCACGGGCTGTCCCATTCCATGGCGCGCTTCTTGTCCTTCGGGCTGAACTTCCACAGAGCGAAGTCGGTGGCGTTCTTCTTTTCGCCCATGTCGATGCGGCTACCCTTGCGCAGGTTTTCCACGTCGAGGCGGGCAAAGTCGGCATAGCGCGGGAACTTAAGGCTATCGAAGTAGATGCCGTCGCTGGTGCGATAGGTGTAACCCTTTTCTTCGAGAGTTTTTACCAAGTCAATTTGTTCTTGGATGTGCTGCGTGGCAGGAGTCCAGCGGGTCGGTTCCTGGATGTTAAGACGGTGCCAGTCGGCCATGAAAGCGTCGGTGTAGAACTTTGCGATATCCCACACGGACTTGCCTTCGCGGGCGGCGCCCTTTTCCATTTTGTCGTCGCCAGAGTCAGCGTCGCTGGTCAAGTGGCCCACGTCGGTGATGTTCACGATGTGGTTCACCTTGTAGCCGTAGTAGTTCAGCGTACGCACCAAAAAGTCTTCGAAAATGTAGGTGCGGAGGTTGCCAATGTGGGCGAAATGGTACACCGTCGGGCCGCAACAGTACATGCGCACGGCGGGAACGCCTTCAGGAAGTGTGAAAATCTCTTTCTTACGCGATGCAGTGTTGTAGAATTGAAGTGCCATTTTAAGCCTCCGGTTAGTTAATGCGGCGCAACTTGCGTCGTTCGCGGCCAAATATAGAATTTTTTTAAAGGATTTTCTTTAGTCCGTTGATGTCGCGGAGCAAGATTCTGCCCCTCTTGATTTCGACTAGGCCCTTGGCGGCGAATTCTTGGAGCATGCGGGCCACTACTTCGCGGGCAGAATTCACGTCGCGGGCGATTTCTTCCTGCGTTTTCTTGATTTCGTCTTTGCCGCTGGTTTCGTAAGCCGAAATCAGGTAAGAGGCCAGACGCTGGTCGAACTTCTTGAAAAGCATGAGCTGAATGGCCCAAATGGTCTGCGAATAACGCTCGGTTTCTTTTTCGAAGACAAAGGCTTTCACGTGGATGTTCGTATCCATCAGCTTGGCGCACAGCGATGCTGGAATCACCAACACGGTTGTATCTTCTTCGGCGGTGACCAGGGTCTCGAAGGTCAGTTGGTGAATCACACAAGAAGCGGTTGATACGCAAAACTCGTTGGCGTGGGCGCGGTAAAGGGTGATTTCGCGACCTTCGTCAGAGATGAGTCCAACGCGAATCCCTCCACTCAAGATAAAGATAATCCCGAGGCAAGAGGTCTTGCTGTTGTGAATCATCTGGTTCTTGCCGAAGCGCTTTGTGACGCAACGATCCGAAACCATCGCCTTTTCTTCGGGCGAAAGATTTTGCCAAAAGGGCAGATTCGGAAGGAAGTGGCTGAATGGACCTAAGCTCATAAAAGATGCACCTTCCTTGCAATATACAAAAAAGGTGCATCGCCTTAAGGAGGACAGTTTATAGGATCAAGCGTTTAGTTGAACATGTTTACGATCTGGTCTTTCGGGCGAACCCCGACGGCGGAATTCACAATCTTGCCTTCTTTGATGACGACAAGTGTAGGAATGCTCATGACGCCAAAGAAAGACGCCAGTTCACCCTGCTCGTCAACGTTTACCTTGCAGACCTTCACCTTGTCACCATGCTCTTCGGCGATTTCGGAGATGGTGGGCGAAAGCATGCGGCAGGGCCCACACCAGGGTGCCCAAAAGTCAATCAGAACAGGCTTGTCGGCGTTCATGACTTCTGCTTCAAAGTTGCTCTTGGTGATGTTCAATTCGGTCATTTTTACCTCTCTTTAGTTTTGTTCTTGTTTACACCTATATTTTAGATATTGAGAGTCCG
The DNA here is from genome assembly GCA_902794535.1 of Fibrobacter succinogenes. Lineage (GTDB taxonomy): Bacteria > Fibrobacterota > Fibrobacteria > Fibrobacterales > Fibrobacteraceae > Fibrobacter > Fibrobacter succinogenes_O. The sequence goes on from CADBHQ010000020.1 coordinate 139,066, forward strand.
TTTATCTGTGACTAGGTCACATTAGCCGAAAAAAATTCTAAATTCGGCGTCATGATTTTTTCTGAAATCATCGAAGAATCTTACGAACCGAGAGAGTATCCGGCCCTTGCTCAGCTTTCAGATGAGTGGGCACAAACTCGTCCGTTTTGGGGTTATAAAGTCCTTGTTGCAACCCCGATTTTTAGGAATACGCTGGTGGAGTACCGCGCCCTGATAGCCGGTGGGGCAATCCTGTCTGTAGGCCGTGCTGTTGGTGATTCGGGAGCGGCTATGCCGTGTGACCTGAAAATAGTTGAAATGCTCAGGGATGAAGACATTCCGGTCATTACCAATCAGGATATCAAGAGCGGTAAAGTCGCCGATGACTTTGACCTGATTCTAGATTGTGCCGGGCAGTTTTCCTTTTGCCACCCGAAAAAGGGCTTTGTAGAACTCACCCGCAGCGGTGTACAGTTCTTTGAAAAGTCGGAACACCCGGTGTATGTGGCAGATAGCGGAATCGTCAAGAGAATCGAAACCGTGCTCGGTACGGGTGACGGATACTTTCGCGCCCTGGAATCTTTGGGGCATGCCGAATTCGAAGGAAAGTCGCTCGTTGTCTTTGGTAGTGGCAAGGTTGGTTGCGGTATTGCCTTGCACGGTGTGCGTCGCGGCATGAATGTTTGCACGATTACAAATACGCGAAACGGAGATTCTAATTCGAATTTCAGCAACGTCCTTTTGAATAACGCGGTCCGCATTGAAGATTACAAGGACGACGAAATGGTGGCGCAGGTGATTTCGACGGCTGATTTTGTTGTGACAGCAACTGGCCTCAAGAATGCGCTGACCCAATCTGCCGTTTCTGCAATTTTGGCTAATACCAGGGCGATTGTGGCCAATATGGGGGTTGAAGACGAATTTGGTGAATTTGTCCCCAACACAAGAGTGCTGAACGAAAAATCGCCACTGAATTTTATACTTGATGAGCCTACGCATCTTAAGTATATCGATACGAGCCTTGCATTGCATGCTGCCTTGGGCGAACGCTTGTTGCAGGAATGTGCCGAAAACGCTAGTCCTTTCAAGGGGGTACAGGACCCTCCGAGCGAAATCGAACAACGTTTGTTGGTAACGACTATCCAGAATGGGGCCATTGGCCCTGAAATCTGCGATATGATGCGATAATTTTGTAGAAAGTTATTGCTTTTTTACATTTTTTAGATTAAATTGCAAAAGAAAGTAAACAAAAGAGGTTGTATGAATTTGAAGAAATCTTTTGCAATGACCCTTGTGTCGGTCGCTTTTGCGATGGCACAAGAAGCTGCTGAACCCGCGGCTGCAGCGCCTGCTGTAACCGCTCAGCCTGCTGAAGTGGCATCTCCTGCGCCAGAAGCGGCTCCTGCTGAAGCCGCCGCTCCTGTTGCTGAAACGCCTGTTGCAGAAACTGCGCCGGCTGCAGAACAGGCTCAACCTGTTGCTGAATCTGCTGTTCCGGCCGAAGACTTCAAGCCTGTCGCGGAACCTGTTCCTCAGCCCGCACAAGAACCCGCTCCTGCTACGGCCGAAAATATTCAGCCTGCAGAAGCTCCGGCGCCGGAACCGGTGGCCGTGTCTGCCGCTCCTGAAGGTCCGCAGGGTGCTCCCGAAGGTGTGCGTATGGGTCCGCCCAAAACGCCGTTTACGGTCATTCACGGAAGTGCCTACAACACAGTCTTGAACGAAGCTGCTGCTGACAATGTCGATATTCTGTTGGAACGTCGTCTGACTAAGCTTTACGGACAGAAGTTCTTCTACATTGAACCTGCTGGCGAACGCGGTGTCGTGTCGCTTGGCAACTTCTTTGGTGCCATGGATATTTCGGGCGATATTGGTCGTGCACTCATCGGTTACACCAACGGAAGTTTCGGTGCCGAAATCCGTGCGGGTGTCGGCAAGCGCTATTATGAAAATGACAACGTAGAACAGAAAGTCTCGTTCAAAGGAAACGACTTCGGTGTTACTTTGTCTAAGATGCTCGGTGGCTACGTGCTTACCTTGGGCGGCGATCTCGTGACCATTTCTCAAGAAACGGATACGGACCCGAAGGCACCGAAGGCTCCCAAAACCGAAGAAAACTACCGTGACATTACGGCAACGCTCGTGCTTACCGATGGTCCGTCGGCCCGTACGCATTTCTGGTCTGCCGGTGTGAACTTTACTCGCCATGAAAATGAGCAGGAAGTTGCCAAGACTCTCAAGAACGATAATCCGGACGCCTATATTGGTATTGTCCCGTTCTTCAATTATGGTACTCCAGCGCTCCAGTCGGAACATGCAAGACTCATGCTCGGCTTGAACACCGCTGTTCCTGTGATTATTCAAGACGAATATATGGTTCGCGATACTGTAAGTGGTGCCGAGGCCAAAAAGAACATGACCCACGTGGGCCTTACGCTTACGCCGAACGTGGTGGGCGAAGTCCTTCTAGGTGAATCGTTCATGCTCTTTGGCGAAGCCGCCTACCAGTGGGAAGCCGTGTCTTACACCAAGGGTGAAAACGTGGATGCCGGTGACTACAAGGTACTCGAAAGTGTGGCCGACAAGGTCCAGGCGACCGTTGGGTTGCGCTACCAGTATAAGGATTGGGCTGCCTGCGAATTTGCCTTTGGCGACAAGTTCTTCACCGATACCAAGTCTATCTTTAACGGCGAGGGCGTGTTCGTAAGCTTCGGCGGATTCATCTACTTCTAACTTGTATCTCCTTTTCTGGGCCATAACGGTCCAAATGGAGTATGTTTTTACGAAAAAGGTAACCTCGTTCGGGGTGCCTTTTTTCTATTTTTCCACCCACTATGGCAAAAATTCTCTTTAAAAAACAGTTATCTCCTGCGGTATTCCAATTCCGCGTCGAGGCCCCGCTGATCGCTCAAGAGCGTAAGGCCGGCCAGTTTATCATCCTCCAGACGAACCTATCACTTTGATTTTCCAGACCGTCGGTAAGACCACCACCGAACTTTCCAAGTTCGAAGTCGGTGACGATATTCCCGTGCTCGTGGGCCCGCTCGGCTCTCCGACCCACATCGAGAATTTTGGCCACGTGGTTTGCGTGTGCGGTGGCGTAGGTATCGCCCCGATGCACCCGATCGTTCAGGCCCTCAAGGCTGCAGGCAACAAGGTCACCATCATCATGGGTGCCCGTAACGAAAGCCTCTTCCTCATGAAGGAAGAAATGACCGCTCTCGCTGACAACATCATCTTCATGACCGACGACGGTTCTTATGGCCGCAAGGGTCTCGTGACTGAACCGCTTAAGGAACTCTGCGAAGACACCAAGGGCAAGCCGGACATGGTCATCGCTATCGGTCCTCCGATCATGATGAAGTTCTGCGCCCTCACTACCAAGCCCTACGAAGTCAAGACCGTGGTCAGCCTCAACAGCATCATGGTGGACGGAACCGGCATGTGCGGTGGCTGCCGCGTGACTATCGGTGGCAAGACGAAGTTTGTCTGCGTCGATGGCCCGGAATTCGACGGTCACGAAGTCGACTGGAACAACATGCTCCAGCGTATGGGCGCTTTCAAGCCCCAGGAACAGGAATCTCTGCACCGCTTCGGTGCAAACGATGGCCACAAGTGCAACATTGACAAGATGGCTGACGCAAAGGCCAAGGAGAGCAAGTAATGTCTGAACATTTGACTCGTGAACAGTTGGACGCCGCCGCCAAGGTGGAACTTGAAAAGATTAATGCCCTTCCGAAGCCCTTGAAGCCCAAGGACAAGACTGCCATTCCGGCACAGCCGATGCCGCAGCTCGAACCCTCCTACCGCGCACGCGTGATGGAAGAAGTTGCCCAGGGTTACACCGAAGCTCAGGCTATCGTGGAAGCTAACCGCTGCCTCGCTTGTAAGAACCAGCCTTGCGTCGAAAGCTGCCCGGTGCACATCGAC
>CADBHQ010000021.1 GCA_902794535.1 Fibrobacter succinogenes
CATTGCCCCGATTGCGGGCGCGTGATTCAGGCGCAGACGGTGGACCAGATTGTTGATAATTTGTATGTGAGCGACGAGGGCAAGCAGATTACGGTGATGGCCCCGATTGTGCAGGAGCGCAAGGGCGAATACCGCAAGGAACTGGCCGAGCTCAAGGAAAACGGATTTGTGCGTGCCCGCGTGGACGGCACGATTTACAGGCTTGAAGATGTCCCGGCGCTGGTGCGTTACGAGAAGCACACGATTGAAGCGGTGATTGACCGCTTGACGCTGGAGCGCAAGAACATGAGCCGTTTGCGCGAGGCGCTGGAAGGCGCGTTGAAGCTGACCGACGGAAAGTTGGTGAGTTTCTTGCTGGCCGCGGGCGGTTCGGGCAAGGATGGCGCCGGAGATGCAAAGGAAGAATATCGCCTGCAGGGTACGCTGCTCGCTTGCCCCAAGTGCGGAATTTCTATTCCAGAACTGGAACCGCGATTCTTCAGTTTTAACGACCCGAAGGGCCGTTGCCCCGCTTGTAAGGGTATGGGCGAAAGCTACAAGTTCGATTTGGATTTGATTATCCCGGACAAGACGAAGTCTATCAAGGACGGCTGTATTGCGACTATCAAGAAAGATGATGGTACGCTGATTTTCAGCGATTTCGGTCGCCGCAACTTGCGTAACATCGCGAACGAGATGCATTTTTCGCTGGACACGCCGTGGAACAAGCTCAAGAAGGCGCAGCAGGATGCCGTACTGTACGGCACGCCGAGCGAATCGGAACGCGGGATTATCCCGATTATGCAGGAACTGTGGGACATGTGGCACATTTTCCACTTCCGCAAGTACATGCAGATTGGCGTTTGCCCCGAATGTCATGGCACGCGTATCAACCGCACGGCGAATGCGGTTACTTTCCATGGCGTGAATCTGACCGAGATGACGGAATGGTCCGTCGAGAAGTCGGTAGAGTTTTTCGATAAGATTGACTTGTCCGAGAAGGAAAAGCGAATCGGCAAGGAGATTCTGAAAGAGATTCGCGGGCGACTTTCGTTCCTCAATGCGGTGGGGCTCGGTTATTTGACGATTAACCGTAAGGCTTCTACTTTGAGTGGCGGCGAGGCCCAACGCATACGCTTGGCAAGCGCTGTGGGTGCCGGCTTGCAGGGTGTGCTTTACGTGCTTGACGAGCCGAGCATCGGGCTCCACCCCCGCGATAACGATAAACTGCTCGGAATGCTGGAGCATTTGCGTGCGCAGGGCAACTCCCTGATTATCGTGGAGCACGACGAAGACACCATGCGCCATGCGGACTGCGTGATTGACGTGGGGCCGGGTGCCGGCGTGGAAGGCGGTCGCGTGATTGCGGCCGGAACTGTCGAAGAGCTGGAAAAGAATAAGGCTTCGCTGACGGGCGCTTATTTGAGCGGCCGTAAGGCAATTGAAATTCCTGCGACCCGCAAGAAGATTGACAAGAATACGCCGAAGCTCAAGATTTGCGGTGCCGCCGAAAACAACCTGAAGAATATTGATGTGGAAATCCCGCTGGACGGTGCGCTGACGGTGGTGACGGGCGTTTCGGGCTCCGGTAAGAGTACGCTCATTAACCAGATTCTGCGTCGCGAATTGGCCCGTGTATTCTACAATTCTGAAGAACCGGTCGGCAAATTCGATCACCTGGAAGGTCTCGAGAATATCGACAAGGTGATTGAAATCGACCAGACGCCGATTGGCCGCACGCCGCGAAGAGATCCGCGGTTACAGCAAGAGTCGTTTCAGTTTTAATGTGAAGGGCGGTCGCTGCGATGCCTGCGAAGGTGCGGGCGTGAAAATCGTGGACATGCATATCCTTCCGAGTGTGCAGGTGACATGCGATGTGTGCGGCGGCAAACGCTTTAACGATGCTACTCGCGAAGTCTATTACAAGGGCAAGAACGTTTCTGAAATTCTCGACTTGAGCATTGCTGATGCGGCGGAATTCTTCAAGGACATTCCGAAGATTGCGCAGCCGCTGAACTTGCTGGTGGAAGTGGGCCTCGGCTACTTGACTTTGGGACAGCCTTCGACAACGCTTAGCGGCGGTGAAGCGCAGCGTATCAAGATTGCTTCTGAATTGCGTCGCCCGGGTACGGGCAAGACGCTTTACTTGCTCGACGAACCGACGACGGGCTTGCACTTTGAAGATATCCGCAAACTCATGGATTGCTTGAATCGCCTGCGTAGTCTCGGCAACAGCGTCGTGATTATCGAACATAACCTGGACGTGATCAAGTGTGCCGACTGGATTATCGACTTGGGCCCGGATGCGGGTATCCACGGTGGTAAAATCATTGCGACGGGTACGCCGGAACAGATCGCCAAATGCAAGAAGTCCGAAACGGGCAAGTATCTGGCGCCAGTGCTTGCGAAAAAGCATGGCGAAAACCATCATTTTGACCGTACGCTCAAGGGCGGCGAGGACTTGTCGCTCGACATTGAGGTGCATGGTGCCCGCAAGCATAACCTCAAGAACATTGACGTCACGATTCCGCGCCACAAGCTCACTGTGGTTACTGGCGTTTCGGGCTCCGGAAAATCGAGCCTCGCATTCCATACGCTCTTTAGCGAAGGCCAGCGCCGCTTTGTAGAGACGTTGAGTACTTATGCACGCCGATTCCTCGGACGCCCCGACCATGGGAGTATTGATTCCATTTCGGGTCTCGCGCCGGCAATTGCCATCGACCAGAAGAGTGCGAGCAAGAGCCCGCGCAGTACGGTGGCGACCCTCACCGAAATTTATGACTACTTCCGCATTTTCTGGGCGAGGGTCGGGACCCCGCATTGCTTGAAATGCGGGAAGCCTGTGTCTTCGTATAGCGCGGGCGACCTGATGCAATACGCCTTCGACCGCGACTTGAATAAGAAGGTCACGGTGCTTGCCCCGTTTGAAATCAAGGACGTGCTGAAACTTTCGAAAATTCTCACTGAGAAGGGTTACCGCAAGGTTTACCTCGGCGATAAGCTCGTGGAACTTCCGCTGCCGAAAATCCCGACCCGCGAAAAGCAGTTGTTCGCTGTGGTCGATACGGTGGTGGTCAAGGAAGAAAATCGCGCCCGCTTGGTAGAAGCCTTTGAACGCGGTTACCGCGACGGCAATGGAATTCTGTATGTAGAAGACGAGAAGGGTGGACGCCTCGCTTGCTCCGAAAAACCGGGCTGCCCCGATTGCGGCTGGTACATGGATTCGGCGCTGAACCCGAAACACTTCAGTTTCAACACGCACTGGGGTGCCTGCGAAACCTGCCTTGGCCTTGGCCACTTTAAAGATGGCGAAGTTTGCCCGGATTGTCACGGCGAACGCCTCAAACCCGAATACCTTGCGGTTCGCATCGGTGACAAGAACATTATGGATGTGAACCACATGAGTATCGCCCAGGCGCTCGAATGGTTCAGCAACGAAAATTTCAAGCGTGACAACTTCGGGAAGGATAAAAATCCCGACGGCAAGATGACGGTCGCCGAACCCTTGCTCCGCGAAATTGTGGGCCGCTTGAACTTCTTGAAGGGAGTGGGCCTCGGCTATATCGGCCTCGACCGCGCGGGTGACACGCTCTCCGGCGGTGAATCTCAGAGAATCCGACTCGCAAGCCAGATTGGTAGCGGCCTTGAAGGTGTGCTCTACGTGCTTGATGAACCTACGGTAGGTTTGCACGAAAGCGATACCGCTATGTTGCTTAACACGCTTTACCGTTTGCGCGATCTCGGCAATACACTTGTCGTGGTGGAACATGATATGAAGATGATGCAGGCGGCGGACCATATTATCGATATGGGCCCGGCTGCAGGCGAGTTCGGCGGTGAAGTCGTTGCCGAAGGTTCTCCGGAACAGCTTTCCAAGCCTTATGCCTTGCAGCAATTCCCGCGTAGCGAGACGGTCAAGTATCTGACGCACACCATCCCGATGGCAAACGAGATTGCGGCAAAGCCCATTACCGATTCTACGGAATTCTACGAATTCGAAAAGTTGAACCACAATAACCTTAAGAATTTGTCTGTAAAATTCCCGAAGGGCGCCATCAGTGTCGTTTGCGGCGTGTCGGGCTCGGGCAAGAGTTCCATGGTCATGGACGAAATCTACCCGCGCCTCAAAAAGAAATTCCAAGCTCGCGGTCGCAAGAAGCAGAACGGTGAAGTCTTGCTTGTTGACCAAAGCCCGATTTCGGGAACTCCTCGCAGCACGCCCGCGAGTTTCACGGGCGTGTTTGACGACATACGCAAGCTATTCGCCAAACTGCCGCAAGCCAAGTTGAAAGGCTTCGACTATGGCCGCTTCAGTTACAACTTGGCTCGCGGCCGCTGCGAGGCCTGCGAAGGCCGCGGCGCTATCTCGGTCGAAATGCACTTCCTTTCGGACGTGTGGGAAGTCTGCGATGTCTGCGGCGGCAAGCGCTACAATCAGGAAACTCTCACTGTGACTTTCAAGGGCAAGAATATCGCCGACGTGCTCGACATGCGCGTGGCCGAAGCCTGCGAGTTCTTCAAGGATCAACCGAAAATTTTGCCGAAGCTGGAATGCCTGCGTGATGTGGGCCTCCCGTACGTGAAACTCGGACAATCTGTGACGACGCTCAGCGGCGGCGAATCCCAGCGCTTGAAATTGGCTGCGGAACTTGCCCGCAAACCTGCTCAAGAAATGGTTTACCTGCTCGACGAGCCGACTACGGGACTCCACCTCAAAGACATTCAGATTCTCTGGAACATGTTGCGCAAACTTTCTGCCCGCGGCGATACGGTTATAGTCATCGAACACCACCCCGATATTATTCGCCTTTCGGACTGGAAGGTGGAACTTGGCCCTGTTGGTGGTGAAAATGGCGGGTATTTACTTAATATGGGAACGAACGAAGTCTAAAGGGCGCTCTTTTGTGTGAAAATAATGAAATGTTTTTATATTTCAATTAGATAGAATACAGGAGAAGATATGTCCTTTACTCGTTTGCTTCCGCTTTTGTTGCTGTTGCCGATTATGACGTTGGCCGATAGCGACAAGAATTTCAGAGTTGCCCCGACAATGTTCAAGGAAGGTGCTTTGATGGAGCCAATTGCCAATATGGCAATTGTTAAGAACGAAAACCTGATTTTGTCGGAATCCCCGATGGTTCCCCTCCGCACGAACATTATGTTCTTGCGCCATAAAAAGGGCCCCAAGGAATATCTGTGGTTCTCTGGTCCGGTAAATCCCACTAATTTTGAAAAACTCCATGCCTTCAGCTTGGCTGATAATTATCTGAAGCCGGCCGAAGTTATGCTTCTGCGTTTCTATGGTTCTCAGACTTCTAGAGCGTTCCAGGACGAAGCGGACATTTATTTTGACAAGAATTACCTTTATTCTCCGCGCGTTCCGAAACTTTATTTTAGAAGAAACGGCCAATGGCAAACTATTCAGGAAACTGCTCGTCCGGGAATCATTGCTATCAAGTCTCCGGCCAAGGGCTGGGAAGCGACTTCGCTGTCAGTCCCGATGAAGGAAGTGGCTCCGCTTGTTTACCCGGTTGAAGCGGGCATGTACGCATTCTCGTTCTCGGCTCCGAATCACCTGCCGTATGTCGATGCAGTTTCTGTTCCGGGAGGCTCTTTGGTAGAGCTTAAACCGCAAATGCCGGTTGTAGACACTGCGTCCAAGGTCAGGGCTACCACTTCTGTTACTTTGCATGCCGTTTCCGTTGCCAAGACTCTCGAAGAAACCGAACACCTGTTCGATATTCTTTCTCGCGAAGTTCAGGCCTCGGTCGAAAAAGTCGACACGAATGAATTTGACAAGATTTATCCGAAACTCCATAAGCCTCTGTATCTCGGGGTGGCCGCAGACGATAGTGTCTATATCCAGTACCGTAAGCGCTACGAAGGCAAACGTGACGAAGCCAAACTCTATTGGCGCATGAATAGAATGGGCTCAGCGAGTGTCGTAAACGTTGCCCTTCGCCATAAAATTGATAGCCTGGAGAAAATCCCGCATCGTGTATCTTTGGTTCCGACTGCGATTGACCCTGTTTACGACGAAAACGCTTGCGAAGACGTGATTGATTCTGCCGCGACCCTGGCCGCGCTGAAACAGGATTCCATTGCCAAGGCTGCTGCCCAAAAGAAGGCGGTAAAGGATTCTAGCGCCAAGGATTCTGTGGTTGCTCCGGCGGAACCGCCTGCACCGAAGACAAAGCGCGTCTGCAAAATGAAGGCTGTCCGCATTAATTATGGCCGACAGGGAGACCGCTACGATGTTTCCTGGGTGGGTAATGTCGAAGGTTATACGGCCGATTCGCTCTTGACCCTGCTCAAGAATTCTCCTTCTCGCGCCTTCTTCTCTATCGAAAGAAACAAGCCGGTGTGGATTTACCATGAAGGGGACTTGAAAGGTCGCCACCATTACCGCTATCAAAAGTTTGAATTGTTTGTGAAGGACAAGCCTGTCAAGAGTTATGGTTCCTTTGAACTTCCGTCGTACATTTTCGATGATCCCGAAGTTCAGGAATGGCTGAACCGCCCGATTGATGAACCTGCCCATAAGGTGCAAGAACCGAGGGCAAAAATCAAACAGGAAGACAATAGTGGCGTTTTGCTCGATGTTTCCATGAAGGTTCCGCGCGTTGTGCGCGACAGGGACCGCGGTACGGTAGCCTTGATTGATTCTGGTTCGTTCCGCTACAAGGGCAAGATTGTTTCGCTCTCTCCGTATGCAATCCACACAACCGAAGTGACTCAGCAGTTCTTCAAGGATGTGATGGACAAAAAAGATGCAAAGGAACGTATGGAGGACCGTTCGACCTTTACGGGCGCCCGCCACCCGGTGCATAACATTACCTGGCACGACGCCCAGGCGTTCTGCAAGGATTTAGGCGGAGACCTGCCGACCGAAGCTCAGTGGGAATTTGCAGGCCGCGCCGACAACAACGAAGGCGCTCTCTGGAATCTCGACGAAGACCCGAATCCAGCTGTGTACGCTATTTACAAGGCCAACTCTTATAGCTTGGGCAAAAAGAATCCGGGATATGGCCCGCAGCCGGTAAGTAGCAAAAAGTCCAATGCTTGGGGCATTTTCGATATGTCGGGCAATGTCGCCGAATGGACTCGTGACAAGTATTTCATGTTCTCGGTCTGGGTGGAATCTTCTAACCCGACGGGTGCTATGATTGGTTCTTCCAAGGTTTATAAGGGGGGCTCTTGGAAGGACAAAGAAGACGATTTGAATTTGACGGAACGCGACGATGAAGATCCGCGTTATTGGTCCGATGCTATCGGCTTCCGCTGTGCATTCCCCAGGAATCTGTTTGAAGGAAAGTAATGCTTAAAGAAATGCGTCTATTTAAAAAGCTGACGGCGATTCCGTATTTGCTGGTTATTTTGGCATTGTTGATGCCGCTGGCAAATGTTTCCTGCGCCGACGAAGTGATTGCCGAACCCAGCCTTTATGAACTTGCTTCGGGTCTCGACTTGGAACAGGAACTGAAGGAACCTGCCTTGGGCATTCTGAAAAAGATGGAAACTGGAAATCCGCCTGCCATGGAAAAGTTTCGACAGACCATGCCCCATTTCCCGAAAATGGAGCCGGTGCCGTTTCTCTACGTGATTCTCGTGGGCGCCGTGATTGCGGGCTTGTTTGCGTTCTTTACTCCGCTGGGCTCCATTACAATCGGAATGCTAACGATGGTATCAATGTGGTTTTTCCTAGCGAAACTCGGGCAGATTAGTTCAGCGATGGGAGTCTCGCTCTTGAAGGTGGAACCTGGCGTTGGGATTCATGCGGCTTCGTTCATGATTCTGATAGGAACCGCGATGAACCTCGCGACAATCATCCGCCCGATTGTAGAAGAACTTAAGGCGCGTCGCGCCGCGAAAAAGAAGTAAAAAACTCGCCAAAAGAAAAAAACTCGCCATCAGGCGAGTTTTTTTAATGTGTTAAACGATACTTGGTGCTTTAGCACCTTAGTAGAGTTATCCTCTATGAGGAAGTGTGTAATTACACATTGAACAAGAAGTACATGATGTCGCCATCCTGTACCACGTAGTCCTTGCCTTCGGTGCGGACAAGGCCTGCTTCCTTGGCGGCGTTCCAGCTGCCGTGCTTCAGGAAGTCTTCGTAGCTCAAAGTTTCGGCGCGAATGAAGCCGCGTTCGAAGTCGGTGTGAATCACGCCAGCGCACTGCGGAGCCTTGTAGCCAGCATGGAACGTCCAAGCGCGGCATTCCTTTTCGCCAGCGGTAAAGAAGGTTCGCAGTCCAAGAATTTCGTAGCCCTTACGAACCACGGCGTCGAGGCCCGATTCCTTCATGCCGAGTTCCTTCAGGAATTCCACCTTGTCCGCAGGTTCCATGGCGGAAAGTTCTTCTTCGATCTTGCCGCTGATCATGATGACTTCGTGGCCGTTTGCGGCTGCGTATTCTTTGAGCTTTTCCACATAGGCGTTACCGGTGAGGATGTCGTCTTCCTTGACATTGGCGCAGTAGAAGAGCGGCTTTGCGGTCAGTAGGGCCAAATCTTTAACGATGAGTTCCATTTCTTCGCTGTCGTGCATCACGGTGCGGGCGGCCTTGCCTTCCTGGAAGGCGTCGCGGAGCTTTTCGCAAGCGGCGAGGCGGGCCTTAGCTTCGGCACCACCCATACGGGCTGCCTTGGCTTCGGTAGCGAGGCGCTTTTCGACAGAGTCGAGGTCCTTCAAAATCAGTTCGGTTTCGATGATTTCCACGTCGCGGACCGGATCCACAGAACCATGCACGTGCACGATGTTTTCGTCGTCGAAGCAACGGATGACTTCCATGATGGCTTCGCATTCACGAATGTGGGTCAGGAACTGGTTGCCGAGGCCTTCGCCCTGGGCTGCGCCCTTTACAAGGCCTGCGATGTCCACAAATTCTGTAACGGCGGGAACGATGGATTTCGGATTGTAGACCTTGACCAGTTCGTCGAGGCGGCTGTCCGGCACGCTCACCATGCCCACGTTCGGTTCGATAGTGCAGAACGGATAGTTTGCTGCTTCGGCGCCGGCGTTGGTGATGGCGTTAAAGATGGTGGACTTGCCCACGTTGGGGAGGCCTACGATACCGCATTTAAAACCCATGATAATCTCCAATTTTAAAAGGCATTGCTGCCATTTGTTTTTTTGCGATGTAAAGGTAGAAAAAAGCCCTTGTAGGCAGTCCCATGAAAATCTAAATTTACGCCCGTTTTTAAGGTAAGGTATGGCAGGGCAGTCGTCGAAGACGAATATAGATATGCTGAATGGGCCCCTCGGGAGAAAAATCCTGAGGTTTGCTATCCCTATTGCCTTGAGCAGTATTTTCCAGCAGATGTTCAACTTGGCAGACGTTGCCGTGGTGGGGCAGTTCGCGGGCGACAAGGCTTTGGCTGCCGTGGGCGCTAACACCTTCGTCATCAACTTGCTAATCAACTTGTTCGTTGGCCTTTCTGTAGGCGCGAACGTGGTGGTGGCCAATTCCATTGGCGAGCGCAGTTACCGTTCTGTGACCCGCAGCGTGCACACGTCGGTGATGGTCGCCTTCTTTAGCGGAATATTCCTTTCTTTCGTAGGTATCTTTTTTGCCAGGCCGATTCTTGAGTTGATTTCGACTCCGGCTGATGTGTTGGATATGGCGGTGCGTTACCTGCAAATCTATTTTGCGGGCATGCCCTTTGTGATGGTCTACAATTTTGTGTCGGCTGTCTTGCGTAGCAAGGGCGATACAAAGCGCCCGCTTTATGTGCTCATGGTGGCGGGTGCGGTGAATGTGGTACTGAACCTGATTTTAGTGGCCGGCTTTGACATGGGCGTGTCGGGCGTGGCTATTGCGACCGTGTTTGCTAACGTCATCAGTGGTGTTACTTTGTTCTACCTCTTGTTGCATGAGGTGGGACCTTTCAAGCTTGAATTCTGGAAGCTGCGTGTGACGCCCTTCTTCTTGAGTCGTATTCTGCGGGTGGGAATTCCTACAGGGCTTCGCGGCGTCGTGTTTTCGTTTAGCAATGTGTGCTTGCAGTCGGCTATCAATAGCCTCGGTTCTTTGACGGTGGCTGCTTCGTCTGTGGCGCTCAACTATGAATTCGTGGTGTATTACTGGCTAAGTTCTTTTTCCCAGGCGTGCGTTACTTTTGTCGGGCAAAACTTTGGCGCCAAGAATATGGAACGCTGCCGTCGCTCGGTCCGCTGGACGCTTCTGTTGGGTTGTTCTTCTACAATCGTGCTGAGTGCTCTCTGCTGTATTTTTGCAAAGCCCCTGTTGAGCGTGTTTACGTCTAACGCCGAAATCATTGAAATCGGTTCTATCCGCATGTATGTGGTGGTCGGGCTCTTGGCAATAAATGTGTTCCTAGATGTGTTTTCGGGGGCGCTTTCGGGAATGGGCAAGTCCTTGGCTCCGGCGCTCACCTGCATGGCTGGGGTCTGCGGAATCCGTATTCTTTGGGTGATTTTCGTGTTCCCCAAGTACAAATCGTTTACTTCACTCATGGTTGTATACCCGATAAGCTGGATTCTTACGATTTCTGTTATCATGGGAATCTATTTCTACCACGTGAAGCGTATCAAGTTTTAGTATATTTCGGACAATGCGTTATTTAAAATTCGCCTCATTGTCTTTATTATTTGCTCTTTCGGCTTGCGTTTACGAGCCGGAACAGTTTGCGGGCTCAGAAACTTCCAATAAAACATCGGAAACGGGCTCGATTTTTGCTGTGAACGATGGTAAGCAAATTTGCAACCCTTCCGTTTCTCAGGATCCTGAAAATTATCCGGCTGCAATGCTTTGGCTGAACTTTGGCGGCAAGCTGAATGTAGAAGCCCCCGATTCCGTGTACACGACTTCGAAGGTGGTGCAGCATGACCGTCTTTCGGTGTCCGATACTTCGGGTAAGGTTCTTTGGTACTTGATGCGTGATACCGAAGCGGGCGATTGCCAGTTCCAAGACCCGGAATGGAGTACGCACCCGAATTTCATTGTGGCGCTCCGTGCCTACGATACCAAGGGTAGCAAATCTTGCGAAAATTTGGACTACGGTCTGTTTGCGGTTCGCATGTCCGACAAGAAGCAATTCTTCTTTTATGATAAGGACATGAGCGAATTTGCGACTCCGCACTTGTGGGTGAATCCCGATGCCGTGCGCGATTCTTCGGCT
Organism: Fibrobacter succinogenes; assembly: GCA_902794535.1. GTDB lineage: Bacteria > Fibrobacterota > Fibrobacteria > Fibrobacterales > Fibrobacteraceae > Fibrobacter > Fibrobacter succinogenes_O. Next base: position 11,122 of record CADBHQ010000021.1, read on the forward strand.
GATGATTCCAAGGTAGAAGGATTCTTTGGTACCAAAGATGTTCGCCTTGTTTATGTGAACAAGAAAGATCAAATTGTATTTGTAGACTATGCCAATGGTGGCGCCAAGAAGTCCTTTACGCTCAAGAAACCTTCGGGCGTTGATGGCTGGATGATGGATAGCCCCATGATTTCGCCGGATGGCAAGTATGTGGTCTATAACGTGATTAACGCAGCGATGACGGGTTGGCGCTCCTTTATTCAGGAACTTTCGAAAGATGCCACGCCGTTTGAAATCGAAAAGAAGTCTGACATGATTTCTGAACCGGTTCAGCCGCACTGGTTTACTTTTGCTGACCGTCTTTTTGTGGTGTGGACAGAATTCCCGCAGGGTTCGCAGTACGTGAACAAGAACGATTTGTCTGATGCTTCGGTGCAAAACGGTAGCGCTGGCCGCACGATGATGCGCGAAATCAAGTTGGCTGCCAATGCTCCTGCAGACCTTGCGTTTGAATGGGTGGACAATGCTAAAGAAATTGCCTCGGTCCCGATGATTGGTGGTCGTTCGCCAGATGGATTCTTCTTGGCGACTGGCGCAAACAATGGCTATTTGCTGAAGCTCCCGTGAGGTAAAAGATGAAGAAGAATTTATTTAGCGGGATTTTGTCTGGCGTTGCCTTGGCTGCTGTAGCGGGTGGCGCATTTTATGTCGGTTTTAATTCGCCTGTAGAAGTAGCAACTCCGTGGCAGTCCATTGGTGGTTGCGGTGCAGGCGGTTCTGGTGGCGGTTCGGGCGATGGTATCAAGTGGATTGGCCAGGGTGTCTCTGGCGGTTACCTTGAAGTCGAAGCGTTTACCAAGTACACCGTCGGTCAGAACTTTACGGGTGTCACGTTTACGCCGCATCTGTCTATCAAGCCTACTTGGTCGACCAAGCTCGGTGTGTCAATTCCGTGGATGAGCCATAGTGGCGAAGTGCAGTACCGCAGTAACCAGATTCCGGCGGACCGCACCACGGGCGGCTTGGGCGATGTATCTATCGACTTTAGCAAAACAATCGGTAGCGGTGGTGCCGCATCGCTTTCTGCAAGCCTCTCGATTCCCACTGGTCAGTACGACATCAAGCGCGGTACTGATTCTGGCAAGGAACTGTTGCCGAGCAGTTTCCAGAAAGGCTCGGGCTTGTATTCGCTCACGCTCGGTTGGGATTACAGCCGAGACACGGACAAGGGAATTTGGCTGTACAGTCTTAGCTACACGCATCCGTTTGCTATGCACTTGATTTCGGGCGAAAATGAATTCAACGATTCTTACTGGGAAGGCATGGATCACGATGGTGACCGCTTTGAATATCGCTTTAAGCCGTATGGCGAAAACGACCTCGGCGCCTACACTCCGCCTTCTGTGGGCGGTTCCATCGCTTACGGTTATCGTGGCCGTCCGGGAATCGTGCAGAGCTTCGGCGTGAACTTCTCGGTTCCGCTTGGTGTTGCCTGGATCAATTCTGAAAAGGTCGGAACCTACGATCCGCGTCCGGACCCCGATCATCAGGCATGGTCTGTGGCGTTTGCCTACGGCATCGAATTCTCGAATGCGGACTTCCCGGTGTTCTTCGCAATCTCCTTGCCGCTCCATGACAAGAGCAATGCGGCTGACCCCGATGACGAATACGACGAAAGCCCCATGCGCAAGTGGGACGCTCCGGACTGGAGTGACTTTGGTCAGCAATGGACCATTGCCGTCGGCATCAAGGGAAGTTTCTTCTAAGCTCGCGGGTGCGTCTTCTTGAATGCGGCTCGCAGGCGTTCCGCATTTACGTGAGTATAGACTTGTGTCGTTGAGATGTTCGAGTGCCCGAGCATCTCTTTTACGCTCATAATCTCGGCACCATTTTCGAGCAGGTGCGTAGCAAAGCTATGGCGGAGCACGTGCGGGCTGGCTTTGCCTTCCCAGCCGATGTCGCGGAGCAGTTTCTGAATGTCGTTTCGAAGCGTGCGCAGGCCGAAAGGCTTGCCGTCTTCGCTCAAGAATACGTAGCCCGTGGCCGTCGGCAGGTGCCCTGCCTCCAGTTGCATTTGTTTGTAACTGGCTATTCGCCCGACAAAGCTTTCGGTTAGGGGAACGATTCGTTCCTTGTTGCCCTTGCCGAGTACGCGCACCAAGAATTCTCTTTCGTTAATGCGGTCCCAAGTGAGGTTCTGGCATTCCGAAATGCGCAGGCCCGAACCGTAAATGAGTTCCAGCAGAATGCGGGCGCGAACTTGCTGCAGGGTTGGCTTTTCAGGGAGTTCCGGGAATTTTTCTTCGGCCAAGTCCTTTTGCCCAAGAACATTCACTAGGCGCTTGGGGCGCTTGGGCATAGGTACGTTTTCTGCCGGGTTCTTTTCGGTAATCTTGCTCTTGACCAGGTACTTGCCGAAACTCTTTAAGGCGGCCAAGTGTTCGCAAATGCTCGTGGGCGCAAGCTTCTGCTTCATCTTCAAGTCCCACACGAATGTCTTGACACTAGATTCCGAGAAGGCGTTGAGCGAAAGTTCGGCCGCGCCTTCGCCGAGATGTTCCAAGAATTTTGCGAGCGACTTGCGGTACGTGTCTATGGTACGCGGCGAAAAGCGTCGCCTATCCGCGATGTATTGTAAATATTGCTCTATGTGTTCCGAAAGGTTCATTTAAAACGCGTTTTTAGTGGTCTACTGGATAAAAATAATTCTATTTTGAGTATCAAAGTATGACGTTTGCGAAATTATCTGTTTGTATTGCTTCATTAGCTGTCGTGAGTTCTTTTGCCGCAGACCGTGTGGTTGGTGCAAATGCGACCTTGGACATTGAACCGGGTGCGCGTTCCGCCGCTTTGGGTTCTGCGACCATGGCTGTCGATGGAGACTACTTGGGGCTCATGTCGAACCCTTATCAGCTTGCAAATGTAAACTATGCGTGGGCTTCTTTTTCACATACCGAATACTACGAAGATACAAAGTATGACTATGCGTCTGCCGTGATTCCGCTGGGAGTGGGTCAGGGCCTGGGCGTTTCTTTTTCAAGATTCGGTGCCGACGATATTCCCTACATTAAAGAGGGCGAACCTCTGCCCGAAGGCTCAAACTATAATACGCTTTCGATTGCAGACTACGTATTCTCAGTCACCTTTGGCCGCAAGCTTACGGACCGCCTAGAACTTGGTGTCGGGTTCCACGGGCTTTATCGCGATATGGATCAGACGGGTTGGGGCTTCCGTGGCGATGCCGGTCTTCGTTTCCGCGCTATCGATCAACTTTATGTGTCAACGCTCCTGAAGGGCTGGACGTCTTCGGCGACTAGTTGGGAATCGGGCGAGTTTGAATACGCTGCTCCTGAACTCTATCTCGCTGCCAGTTATGGACTTCCGGTGCCTTACCTGTATGGCAAGTTGAACCTGTATTGGCAGGGGGCCGGCCTTTTGCACCGCGAAGCCCGCGATATGGATTATGAAACCGACGATTCCCGCGGTAAGCGCATTTGGGAAGATCCCCTGGATTGGCTTTCGGGCGGTCGCGGCGGTATCGAATACACGTTTGATTTCGGCCTTTCTCTCAGGGCTGGCCTTTCGAGCTTTACCACACTTCAGAGCGTGACTGCAGGTGCGGGTCTTGTTATTGCAAAATTTGTAAAAGTCGACTACGCCTTCGAATCGCATCCGGTATTGTCTCCGGTTCACCGCGTGAGTGTAAGCGTCAGCCCGTACTTGTTTAGCCATGCGCCCAAGCCGGGTACGCCCGAAGCTACTCCGGTCCGCAGCAAGAATTTGACGGAAGAGAACGACGAGGATTCTTCTTACGAAGACATGGAACGCGAACCGTATGAAGGATCCAAAGCTATGGAGGGTGCGACAGAACAGCCCACTCCGGCTCCGGAATCTACACAGGAACAGGCTGAATCCGAGGCTCACAACGCAAGCCCGGCCGAAGCAACTCCTACTGCACCGACTCCGGCAAGAAACGCCGTGATTGAAACAGATGACGAGGTCTTAGAGTAGAAAACGGAACGAAAAGTGGCAGTTTTAGCGAGATTTGGGGGCTTTCTCGTGATAACGCAAACACGATGAACCATAATTAGTCTATATTTCTAATATGCCGCAATTAAAGAATTATCGCGAAGTTGGAATTTTTGATTTGATGTCCGCCCCCCTGAACCCGATTGGGGCGTTCGATGCCGAACAGTTTAAGAAAGACGTTCGCGAACTTCTCGCCGAAAAGACTGACGAAAAGTATTTAGCTGTCGATTTGACAGGACTCGATTTTGTCTATAGCGATGCCTATAACGCCTTTATCCAGTTCCAGCAGGAAATGGAAGACCGCAAAGGCATTTTTGCTGTTCTTACCAGTAACCAGACGATTCTCGTTGGCCTCAAGAAGGCCGGTCTCGACAAGAACATTATGGTGTTTGCTTACGAAGAAGACATGATGTCGTTCTCGTTGCAGGCTCAGAACCCGGCTGCAAGTGAACCCGAAGTTGAAGTCCGTGACGAACCGGCTCCGGTTGCTTCGCAGAATATGGGTAGCACCATGGGCTCTATCGAAGTGACTCCGTCTCACTTGGATCGTCGTACAGGCCAACATCGTAGATTTACCAAGAGCTTCAATGCAATTGCCAAGGAAGATCCTGCAGATAAGTCTAAAAAGAAGGGTCTGGACGTTCCGTTCGACGAAGAACCGTCTTCGGCCAAGACTGTGGTTATTGTTGCTTTGCTTTTGTTGGCTGCTGTAGGCGGTGCCATCGCGATTTTCAGCCTTTAGTCCGATGCCTGTCGAGTTCCAAGAATACAAACGTAAGCACAAATCATTCAATACTCAACATAAGTTCCCTTTAATCAGGCTGGTGCTGGTTGCGGCAGCTGCACTTTCGGCATATTTTTCGGGATTGGTTTCTAAAATTGCCAATGCGCTTCCGCTGCCGGGGAATGTCGAAGAAAAACCGATTGAAACTTGGGACTACCAGTGCAAACTTTATGGCGGCACACCGTTTGTGTTAAAGAAGGGTATGGCTCAGTGCTCGTGGGTGCTGGTCGATTCTATTCCGGTGACGCGTTTGCCGAATTCGTTCTTGCGTTATGTAGGCTCGTTGCGTAAAACGGAAAAGTCCAAACTTCATTGGATTGCGCCCATCAAGGACTTCTGGAACGCCTTGCTTGTCATGCACGAAGATGGTGAGAATTCGGTCTATTTACGTTATATGAAATCCGATTCTAGCCATGTATGGATTTCTAAAAGCACGGGTTGCAAGTTTCCGGGCGTGTGCCCGAGGCTTCCGCTTGAATGGTCGGCGCTTGCGATTGACGAAGGCTTTGACTTCGAAGGCCAGGAATCTTTGTTGGCCATGGACGTTTTTAGCGGTATTGGCGAGGCTCCCATTTATCCGGTGCTTTCGGGCCGCGTGCTTGAAACCGGCCACGATTCGCTTGGTTACTTTGTTGAAATTGACCACGGCTACAACGTGACTAGCAAAACTTTGGGAATGGGTGCGCTTGGCGATTCGCTGTCGGTGGGCGATACGGTCGGTATGGAATCGGTGCTGGGAAGGCTTTCTCCTAAAGACAGCGCGACGTTCTTTTTGTCGGTTCGCTTGAATGGCCAGTTTGTGCGTTGGAACGATTTCTATGCATCGACGCATCCTGTCGCCTTAGATTCGCTGGCTTCGTTTGAAAAGTTGCATGGTTTTTAATACCTTTGGTCTTATGAACCGCTTTCGCTCTAAATACATGGTCTTGGGCCTGCTTTGGATTCTGTTTGCAGTCGTGTTTTTTGCAGGCTGCGAGAAAGATTCCGATGGCCCCTTGAATGTATCCAAAGATGACTTTAGTTACGATGGCGATGGCTTTTTTGCGTATGCAAGGCTAGATTCTGGCAAGACGATTCACCTGGCCAAGGATACCCTGTATTTGGACATGGGGAAAATGTGGACGTTTTCGAACTGCGCCTTGAAATCGATTGATTTGCATTTTGAAAAACAGGATTCGGTACTTTGGATTGCACCGACACTTTCGATTCATGCCACTGCCGAAGATTGTGCCGCTCCTTATTACCGCCCTGACACCACTCTTAAACTTTTGTTGCCTTCTAATTTGATGTCGGATGTCGGTGTCATCAAAGTGAAAAACGATGGCGACACCTTGCTTGATTCTATCGTTTTGCGTCGCGGAACGCTTTCGAGGGATACGTTTGAAATGTATCTGGATTCATCGTTTGCCGATGTGAATGCATTCCCGTTGCGCACCAAAGAAAAAAAACATGGTCCGACTGTATTGCGCGTGCTTGATTCCCTCACGCCGCGCGTGTTCTATTGGCGCACCATGAAGTCTACCTGCACGCACCGCGTAGATATGTGTAAGAATACGGTGCCTGATACTGTTTACCCGAGTTCCTGGAATATTAACGATACGAACTTGGTGCCGGTGCATTATGCCTGCGCTGATTCCGATTCGGTGTATTGCATTAATTCTAAATGGGAAAACGATTCGACGGAACTTGGCAAGTTGCAGGAACGCCCCGATACGATTTGGCATTACAGCACCTACTATACTGAAAAGATTCCGGAGTGCGGAACTTACAGTAGTTTTGAGATTAATACGTTTGTGGTGGGGGGCACAGCCCGCTTTATTCGCGAACTCTTTACGCCCGATGAAAACGAAACGTTCTGCGGGCCGAATTCCAAGAAAGATTGGATGGTCTATAACCTGTCAAGCAAAGAGATGGTAGTCGATACCGACAGCACTCTTTCTCTTGATAGTTTGTATAAAATTTGGAAAAAGGCGACCGTCGCGCCCGACGCGCCGAAAGAAAAATGATCGAATATACCTATTCTCCTGAAATTGCCGAGGCAGATCGCCCGATTATCCTTGAATCCCGTATTTACAAGGATTGGCTGGAAAAGACCCAAGAAAAATTCGTAGTGACCAAGGTTCACTTTACGTCGGTGGATTTTTTACGCAAGGGTAGGCAACCGTTATTCATTAAGCTCGATGCTACGGCAACTCTCCCGGATGGGCGCCCGGTGCATGGCATTGTGCTTGTGCGCGGAAATGCCGTGGGAGTGCTCGTGGTGCTGCGCTGCGAAGGCAAAAAGTATTTGCTGTTGGTAAAGCAGCCGCGCTTTGCCATTAGCGAACAGGCGTCTCTCGAAATTCCGGCCGGTATTTTGGACTGGACGGGGGATTACCGCAAGGTTGCCTTGAGCGAACTCGAAGAAGAAGCCCAAATCAAGGCTGACGATTCTGAACTGATTGATTTGATGGATTTTTGGTATAAGGGCAAGAGTGACGGCTTTGCCGCCAGCTGCGGGCTCTTGGACGAACGCATTCGCCTGTATGCTATTGAACGCGACGTGACGCCGGAACAGCTCAAAGCTATGGACGGCAAGGACCAGGAATACACCGAAGAAATCGAATGGATTAAGACGGTGGTGCTCCCTTACGAAGAAGCCGCCCACGAGTTTATCGATGGAAAGAATTTTATTGCGCTCTTCTTGTACGAACGCTGGCTCGATTTTAGACGAGAGAACGCTTCGCTACAGACGAGAGACTAGAGATTTTACCAATTGCCTAGGTTGTTAATTGTAAGGCCCAGGAAGAAAATCGTCAGGTAGCCGTACCAGAGTCCGGTGAGAACGTAGTTGAGCTTACGCTTGTAGGCCTTGGGTTCATTCTTGTTCTTTTCGCGAATCACGAGAATGTTCTTGCGTAAAAAATAGGCGCAGCCGGCGAGGCCGATTAAAGAAGCGAGAATCAAAAGTACATAAGCCATGCGCCAAATGTAGTTAAGTTCTACCAACTAAGCTCTACTAACAGGGTTTTTAAGCCTCATTTTCTAAAATCCCGGTTGCCTAAGGCCAAAAAAATTTCTCTATTTGGTTTGTCTTGACGTTCGTGGACTCGATTTAGGCTTAAATGAGCAGATTTCGGGGCCGTATGCGAACGCCGTTTATTATACGAGGTCTATTTGGTAGCCCAGAAATTGGATACGTTAATCGCCCAGGCATGCGAAGCCGCCGGCGTGACATTGGTGGAACAGGACATGTTCCGCGCAGGCAAACGTAAAACGCTGCGCCTTTACATAGACAAACCCGAAGGGGTGACGATTGACGACTGCTCTAACGTGAGCCGCCATCTGTCCGATGCCTTGGACCTGGATCCCGAGATTATTGAAGGTGCCTACACTTTGGAAGTGTCGTCGCCGGGGTTAGACCGCCCCCTTAAGTCGGTTGCTGATTTTACCCGCAATATCGGACGATTCCTGCGAGTAACCCGCAGTACCGGTAAGCCTGTTACAGGCAAGCTCGTGGCTGCTGACGAAGAAAATTTGACGCTCACCCTGAAAGGCAATGCCGGTGACGTGGTTGTGCCCCGCAGCGAAGTGCTGGTGGCAAAAGTGGATGTACAAATATAATAGGAAGGTCATGTTATGAAGAACGAACCGAAGGTTAACTTGCTCGAAGTGCTGAAAGGTGTTGTCGAAGCCAAGGATATGGATGATTCCGTTGTGCTGAACGCGCTGAAGGAAGCGCTGATCACGGCGGCCCGTAAGTACTTGCACATCGAAAAGAAGATCGATGTGGATTTCGACATGGAAACGAACGAAGTTCACGTTTATCTGCGCGTGGCCGTTGTGGATGACTATCCGGACTACGACCCGAACATGACCGCTGCCGAAGTGGAAGAACTCGACAAGGGTTACATGCTGGTCGAAGAAGCCCGCGACTTTAACGAAGACGCCCAGCCGGGTGACTTCCTCGAAATGGAAATTCCTATCTCTGCATTCGGTCGTCAGGCCATTCAGACTGCAAAACAGCTCCTGAACCAGCAGATTCGCGATGCCGAACGCCAGAAGATCATGGACACCTACCGTAGCCGTATCGGTACCATGGTGAGCGGTGAAGTGCTCCGCCTTGAACAAAGTAACATCATCGTGAAGCTCGGCAAGCAGACCGAAGCTATGATTCCGGCTCGCGAACAGATCCGTCGCGAACGTTGGGCTCAGGGTAACTCCATCAAGGCTGTGATTGCCCGCGTGGAAGAATCTTCCAAGAACGGTGCCCAGGTGGTGCTGTCCCGCGCTAACGGTGACTTCCTCAAGGAACTCTTCCGTCAGGAAGTTCCGGAAATTTACGAAGGTACGGTTGAAATCAAGGGTGTTGCTCGCGAACCGGGCTTCCGCGCTAAGATTGCCGTGTATTCTCGTGACGAAAAGATTGACCCGGTCGGCGCTTGCGTCGGTATGAAGGGTGCCCGCGTGCAGACGATTGTGCGCGAACTCGGTAACGAACGCATTGACATTGTGCAGTGGAATCCGGATCTGGATACCTTCATTACGCGTGCCCTTACTCCGGCTAACGTGATCAAGCTGATTCACGTGCCCGAAACCCGCCGCACTGTGGTGATTATCAGCGACGAAAACCTCGCACTTGCAATTGGCAAGAACGGCCAGAACGTGAAACTCGCTGCAGAACTCGTGCAGCGTAACCTCGACGTGTTCGGTGAAAACGAATGGAACCAGAAGGACGACGAAACGAAGGCAAAGATTACCTCTCCGTCCGCTGCCGATTTTAACCAGAACCGTAAGGCTGCTCGCTAATTTTTAAAAAAGGAACATTGGAAGCTATTCATGGCTAATGAAGAACAAATTAAACCAGTAGATTGGGCAAAGGAACACGGCGTCAAGGTTGATGTCGTGATGAAGCTGCTTCGTGATGCGGGCGTTGCTGTCCGTACTCAGGTGTCTAAGCTTGACGCTAAGGACTATGAGAAGATCGAAGCAGATGCCGAGGCGGAACGCCAGAAGGCTGAAGCCCGCAACAAGAATCTGAAAAAGGCATCTTCCGCCGAAACTTCCAATGCTTCTTCCGACAAGAAGAACGAGTCTGCTTCGGCTGGCGATGGCAAGTTGAAGGCCAAGCTGATTAGAACGAAGAAGCCTGCTGCAGCAAAGCCTGCCGCAACGGTGAAGCCCGCTGCTCCGAAGGCCGAGGCTCCGGCTGCTGCCGAAGCTCCGAAGGCACCTGTTGCCCCGAAGGCTGAAGCTCCGGCTCCCGCACCGAAGACTCCCGAAGTGAAACCGGCTGCTCCGGCACCGGCTCCTGCTGCTCCGAAGGCTGAAGCGCCTGCCGCAGCACCTGCTCCGGCCGTAAAGCCCGCCGCACCGGTCGCCCCGAAGGCTCCGGCCGCTCCCGTCGCAGCAAAGCCTGCTCCGGCAGCTCCCGCAGCCCCGAAGGCTGAAGCCCCTGCAGCTCCCGCTGCTAAGCCGGCCGCTCCTGCTCCCGCAGCAGCTCCTGCCGTTGCAAAGCCTGCCATGGTTACCCCGGGCATGGAACTCAAGCAGCCTCCGATGAAGGCTCAGGTGTTCAAACCGGACGAAGCCATTCTTGCTCGTATCAAGAAGTCTCAGCAACAGGCTCAGTCGAACCGCGGCGGTCACCGTAACAACAACGGTAACCAGCAGGGTTATACAGGAACTTTTGGTCGTCTTTCGAACAACAATGGCGACAACCGCAACGGCAATCGCCGTAACGACAACCGTAATGGCAATGGCGGCAACAACAATGGTGGCCGTACCTTTACGGGCCGCACGGGTGGCTTTACCGGCAACTCGATGCAAGACGCCTTTAACGCTAGCAACAATGCAGCCCAGGGCTTTGGTGGCCAGAATCAGGGCGGCAAGGGTGGCAAGCAGCAGAACGGCCGTCATGGTCAGAACGACAAGAACCGTCGCAATAACGGCAAGGACCGCATGGAGCAACAGAAGGAGCTCCAGCAGGAAGCCGTACGTCAGAACGTTTCTCGCGTGATGGCTGACCTTTCCAAGAAGCCTGTCAAGAAAGTTTATCGCAAGGAACACAACGACAACAATTCCGGCGAAGAAAAGAAAATCCTCAAGACTTCGGACTTTATTACCGTGGGCGAACTCGCTGGCCTTATGGACCAGATGCCGGCCCGCGTGATCGCGAAGTGCATGGAAATGGGCATGATGGTGACCATCAACGCCCGCCTCGATTTTGAAACCATCCAGCTCTTGGCTGACGAATTCGGTTACGAAGCCCAGCTGATGGAAGAATACGAAGAAGAAGTGCTCGGCGTGGAAGAAGAATCTTCTGAAAACCTGAAGCCGCGTCACCCGGTGGTGACGGTGATGGGCCACGTTGACCACGGTAAAACTTCTTTGCTTGATTGGATTCGTAAGACCCATGTGGTGTCCGGCGAATCGGGTGGCATTACGCAGCACATCGGTGCATACGAAGTCACGACCAAGCAGGGTAAGGTGACCTTCCTCGATACCCCGGGTCACGAAGCATTCAGTGCTATGCGTGCTCGCGGTTCTCAGGTGACCGACGTGATCGTGCTCGTGGTGGCTGCCGACTCCATGGTGATGCCGCAGACTGTTGAATCTATTGAACTTGCCAAGCGTGAAAAGGTGCCGATGGTCGTGGCTATCACGAAGATCGACTTGCCGACCGCTAACCCCGACAAGATTCGCGCCCAGCTCGCTGAACGCGGTGTGGAAGTGGAACAGTGGGGTGGTTCTACCAGCTGTATCGAAGTTTCTGCACGTACGGGCCAGGGTATGGACGACCTCTTGGAAACGCTCGCCCTCGAAGCCGAAGTGCTTGAACTCAAGGCCAACCCCGATGCTCACGCTCGCGGCGCCGTGGTGGAATCCAAGCTCGACGTGGGTAAGGGTTCTATGGCCACGATCCTCGTGCAGAACGGTACGCTCCATGTGGGTGACCCGTTTGTCTGCGGTATTTACGCTGGTCGTGTCCGTGCTATGTTTAACGAACGTGGCGAACAGATGAAGGAAGCTCCTCCGTCTGCTCCGTGTCAGGTGCTCGGCTTTGACGGTACTCCGCAGGCCGGTGACGACTTGATCGTGGTCGAAGACGAAAAGACCGCACGTGAAATTGCCTCTAAGCGCCGTATGGCTGCTCGTGAACGCGACCTGCGTTCTCGTAACGTGAAGACTTTGGAAGATACCTTCAACGATCGTAAGGAAGGTAAGCTCTCCGAACTCAACCTTATTGTTAAGGCTGACGTGGGCGGTTCTGCAGAAGCTCTTGCAGCAAGCCTCGAAAAGCTTACCAACAAGGAAGTGCGCGTCAACATTATCCGCAAGGGTGTGGGTACCATTACGGAATCCGATATCTTGCTCGCTACGACCGCACAGGCAATCATTATTTCCTTCCACTTGATGCCGTCGCTCTCTATCCGCGAAATGGCCCAGAAGGAAGGCATCGAAATCCGCAACTACCGCGTGATTTACGACTGCATTGAAGATATCACCAACGCTGTGGAAGGCCTCCTCAAGCCGACCATGCGCGAAGAACTCTCCGGCGAAGCCGAAATTCGCCAGGTGTTCAAGATTCCGAAGATTGGTCTCATCGCAGGCTGTATGGTTACCGACGGCGAAGTCGACCGTACCAGCCATGTGCGCGTGTACCGCAACGGTGTGGAACTCGGTACGACCGTGGTTCAGTCTTTGAAGCGCATGAAGGACGACGTCAAGTCTGTCGCTCGTGGCTTTGAATGCGGTATCGGTCTTAAGGGTTACGAAGACATTAAGGAAGGCGATAGCTTGATCTTCTTCAAGGAAGTCAAGGTTGCCCGTACCCTGAAGGATGTCGCTCGCGAAGAAGCCGAAGAAAAGGCCAAGAAGGCTGAGGAGTCCAATGAGTCGTAGAACTGACAGATTGGACGAACAGTTCCGCGAGGAAATCGGCAAGCTCTTGCAGAAGGGCTTGAAGGATCCTCGTGTGAGCAGCCTTGCCAGCATCACGCGCGTCACGATTACCGATGACCTGAGCTACGCTAAGGTCATGGTGTCCGTGATGGGTTCCGACAAGGAAAAGCGTGATTCGCTGATTGGCCTCAAGAATTCGGCGGGTTATATCCGCACTGTTTTAGGCAAGGCGCTTAAGATCCGCAAGATTCCGGAACTGAATTTTGTTTTGGATGAGAACTTGGAACACGCCATGCATATCGAAAGCATTCTGGCCGAACTGAAGCAGAAAGGGGACTTGTAATTGAGCAATTCCGGCTTCGTTCTTTTGGACAAGATTGCTGGCGAAACTTCTTTTAAGGCCCTTTTCCCACTGAAAAGGGTCTTTTCTACAAAGCGAGTCGGCCATGCGGGCACGCTGGATTTGCGCGCCTCGGGCTTGATTATTGCTGCCACCGGCCGCTGCACGCGACTGTTGCCCTTTATCGAAGCCAAGGACAAGTGCTATAGCTTTAGGCTGCATTTGGGCTACGAAACCGATACCTTGGAGTGGGACGGTGAGGTCGTAGAACAAGATGAGAGAACGCTCGCAGGCTCGCTACAGACGAGAGACGAGAGAACTCGCTTGGAAGCGGTTCTTCCGCAGTTTACGGGCGATATCGAACAGGTGCCGCCGAAGTACTGCGCCGTAAAAATCAACGGCGTGCGTGCTAGCGACTTGATGGAACGTGGCCGCAATATTGAATTGAAACCCCGCAAGATTCACATTGGCGAACTCAAGATCATTGGCGAGGGCGAAGTGACCGAAGGCTGCTCCGGCAAGGAATTTGCGACCTTCGATTTGATTTGCGAATGCTCCAAGGGAACTTACATTCGTGCGCTCGGTCGCGATATCGGGCGTGCGCTTGGAACCTACGCATGCGTATCGCAGATACGCAGACACCGCATCGGCAATGTGACGCTGGATAAGGCTGTGCGTGGTGAGAACCTGACCCGTGAAAATCTGTTGCCGGTCGATGCGGTGCTCGACTTTCCTGTGGTGCGCCTTACTGACGAACAGGTGGCTGTGATTCGCCAGGGTAATTGGTTGCCGTGGAAAGAGAAAGTCGAGGGCGTAGGCCCCGAGGGCCATGTGTTTGCCGCGAACATGCAAGGTGAAGTCTTGAGCCTGTGCCACTATGAACCGGGAAGAATCAAACCTAAGTTCTATCTCGGAGAAGATGGGTAAAAAGGAGATTCCCGACCAAGTCGGGAATGACAAATGAGGTAAAAATGAAGCGTGCTGTGACGATGGGTAATTTTGACGGATGCCACCTGGGACACCAGGCGCTTTTCCGCACGCTTAAGGCTGTTGCCGAAGTGAACGGCTTGAAGCCTACCGTCATAAGCTTTGAACCGCATTCCAACTATGTGCTGCGCACTCCTGGCGATCCGCTGCTCCTCACGACTACCGAAGAAAAGCGCGAATTTATCGAAAGCCTGGGCCTTGAATTTTTGGTGCTCCCGTTTACGCCCGAAGTGGCAAAGCTCCCGTTCGATGTATTCGTTCGTCAGGAACTGATTGAAAAACGCGGCGTGTGCTCCATGTTCTTTGGACACGACCATTGCTTTGGCGCCGGCGGCAAGGGTAACTACGAAACCATTACCGCAGCCTTCCCGGAACTTTCGACGGCCATGCTTTCGATTGTGCTCCACAAGGGTGAACGCGTGAGTTCTTCTGCTGTGCGAAATGCGCTTTTGAATGGCGATGTTTCGCGCGCGCAAACTTATTTGGGCCGCCCGTATCGTTTGTCCGGAACGATTGTCGAAGGCAAGCGCTTGGGCCATACCATCGGTTTCCCGACTGCGAACCTTCAGGTGGGAAAGTACAAGTTCTTGCCCAAGCATGGCGTGTATGTGGCAACCGCCCGCCTCCCGGGTGGTGTCGATGCCGATGGTGCGCATGATGAACGTTGCTTCCGTGCGGTGGTGAACATTGGCACGCAGCCTTCTACTGGCAACCAGCGCTTGGCTATCGAAGCTTACCTGCTCGACTTTAACGAAGACATTTACGGCCGCCCGATGGTACTTGACTTGATGGCTTATTTACGCCCCGAACAGAAGTTCCCGAGCTTGGACGATCTGGTGCGCCAGATTGGCATGGACGCCGATACCGCCCGCAATTACAACGGCAATCACTGGGCTGAATAGCCTACAATGTATTTCCCGAAATTCTTGACTTTGTAGCCGGATTCCTGCAGGCGATTCATGCGGAATTCGTCGTTTTCTTGCAGGTAGATAACGTCTGACCTAACGTGATTCAAATCGTTCGTAAAGTCGTACTTGTCGAACGAATGCACGTACAAGAAGGCGCTTGGAAAATTCGTGTAGTTTACGGTAGAAAGGTATGAGTCTAAATCAACCTTGCCAAAGAACAGAATGCGCGGGTAGCTTGTGTTCGGGTCTACGACCATTCGCATGCCGCTTTTCATTTTGCTCTGTGCAAAATTCATGGCGTCTTCAAGGCCTTCGCAAAAGTGCTTGCCAATAGAATCTTTATAGGTGGTAAAGTATTCCTTTTCAAAGTCCGCAAACGAAAGTGAGAAGGCGAAAATCATAATATAAAGAATCTTGGGGTGCGAGACTTTGGCCGTGATAATCATGCCTTGCGCGGCAAGAATCAGCAAGGGCAAAAACAAAATGTTCACGCGGTTGATGTTCACGTTAATCAAAAGCCCGATAGTAAGGCCCGCCAAGAACCAAATGATAACGAATGTCGAAAGACCGAGTCTGCGATTGCGAATGTCTTGAATGGTTTGCCAAATGAAAATGCCAAGACCGACAGCCGAAAACGCAATCAAACCCTTGTAAAAGATTCCGAAATTTCGAATGGAATTCCAAGGCAATCCATCGCTTTCGTTTTTGAGAATGTTCCAAAGGTTTGCCGCATTTTCAGGAATCTTGGCGAACGAAATTTCGCTGTCGCGGAAATAGACTAGCTTTGGAATGCTCAAGAAGGGGAGCCTGATTTCGTTAATTACGCCCTTGTTGACTAAAAGGAAAAGAACGAGCGGGCATGCGAGAGCAATTAAAATGCCAAGTGAAATCCAAACGTAGCGATTCAAAGAGAGCGCATGCGTCCAGATTGCGTAAAGGATACATGCCACAATGATAAACGGAACGACGGCCCAGATGGTGGCGTAGGCGTAAAGCGATAGCCCGAAACTGAGGGCCGAAAACATTAAGTATTTGGGTTTGTCGAGTCCCCAAATAAAAAAGAAAATTCCGAACAGAACAAATCCCGGAGCGAGATTCGATTCAAGTGCCCAGCGCGAAAGCATAACATGCCAAGGCGAAATCGCGACCAAGAAAAGCGCCAACAAAGCGAACTTGGTGTTCGAAAATCTCAGGACAATCTTGTATACGGCGACAAGCGAGAATATTCCGACAAGCAACATCGGCAAGCGAATCGCCCAAATCTTGAGCCCGAAAAGAGCGACAAAAGGAATCATCAGGTAAGATTCCAACGCGTTCATGCCGGAGCCCCATGCGGTCAGGTAAACCGGCAGGCGGTAGCCGTAGGAATCCCTAGCGTAATGCAAGAGTGTGTAGGCGTTGTAGCCCGCAAAAGCTTCGTCTTGGTTGATGTCGCCAGGGACTTCACCAAACATGAAAGTTCTTGCCAAAATTCCGATGAGCAAAGAAAGCCAAAAGAGCGAAATGCGCACAGGGTGTGCGATGCAGGCTTCTTTATAGCTTTGCACTTTGTGCATTAGGAATTTTTTTACGGCGAGCATTATTTCTTGACCGTCAAAACAAGATTCAGCCAGTCGGCATGGTCGTAAGCGTTGTCGCCGTTGGCATCGACTTCGAGATAAATGTATTCAAGCCCCGAAACGTCAACCTTGCCTTGTACAGGCGGGTTGCTTCCGTGTACGACACCGCTTGCCCAAAGGACTTTGTCCGGAGCGTTCACGCTAAACTTGACTGAACCGCCGCCCGAAACTTCGTCGTCGATGCCTGCCATGAATTCGAGCGTCTCGGCGTTTGCAGGCAGGTTGAAGTACAACTGTGATTTGGCGTGAGTTCCGATACCATGTTCGAATTGCCTTCCCTTGACGGCAAGAGTCTTACCTTCGACAGAGCGATTAATCTTGGGAGTGCTGTATTCTTGCGTGAAATGGTCAATGCGAATATCGGTCAGGTACATCTGGTTTTCGGCAAGCTCAATATCTGCCGGCAGGGAATTCTTGATTTCGCAGCCGAGTTCGACCAGCAAAATGGAACCGAGCAAAACATAAGGCGCAAATCGCGGAATCGAAAGCTTTTGGAAAACGGTTGCGACAAACGGGAATGCACGCGGTGCCAGGGTGTGAATGACCGCGGCAAGGAATACGATTACCGTGAGGCCAGAAACCCAGGGCCAAAGGTCAGCACCCTTGAATCCGTTCACAATCGCAATGTTCATGGCACAAAGAGTCGTGATAGCGGTCGCCCAGAACCAGGACTTGCGAACATCGAGAGCGAACCAAATGCAGGCGAACGGAATGGCGTAAAGCAGGTAGCGTTCGTGCATACCGGGCAACAGCAAGAAGAATGCAAAAGCATTCAAGGTGGCAAGTTCAAAAGTCTTGCGGAGAGTCTTTGCAAAAAGGGCGCACTTTAAAATGTAGGCCGAAATAATCACAAAGAGAATCTTGCCAATCCAGCTGGGGGCAAGTAAGAATCCGATACCGTTAGAAGACAAGTTAAAGAGCGGGGTAGCGTCGCTGCTCAAGTTGCCCGACAAGAGCATCCACAAGTTAGCCGCATTGTAAGTCGAGAACGGGTATTGGCTTGTGGTGTCTACGTAGGCTTTGGAAAGCATGCCGCCCAAGTTCCCCGAAATAAGGAAGGGCAAAAAGACGAGGGCGATTGCGACAGCCATGGCAGGGAGCCCGCGCCAAGAAACTTTGTAGCGACGGATAAAGATTCCGCCAAACACAGGGAGCAAGAGAATCATTTGGAACTTTGCAAGCAGAGCAAGTGCAAAGAACATGGAGGCGTATTTAATCTTGTTCCTGAAATTGATGCAGTAGAGGGCCGCCACCCCGAACACGCAGGGGAACAAATCGACCTGTCCCCAAATAGGGCCGTCGAGCAGTAAAGCGGGGTTCAGTGCGACTAGAGCAATAATCAGGTTGATTTTGACCGGGTCAAGTTTGCTTTTGCTGACCAGTCGGGTCGTGATGTCGACCAAGCCCAAGTGCGAAAAGTAAATGGGCCATAGGCAAAGGAATTTTAGCATGAACGTCTTGTCGATGGGAATTTCGGTCAAGACATAAATCTTGGAGACTACCCAAAGCCAAAAAACGTAAAGCGGGGGATAGTTCCCGTTGAACTTTTCAAAACCGCCGTTGGCGAGTTTTTGCACCCAGTCTGCCCAATACCCTTGATCTCCTCCGAACGCCGATGCGTTAGAACAAAGAATATTTGCAAACAGGCAAATGCTGCCCCAAACAATAAAAAGCGTCGTTGCCTGATTTTTCTTCATATATGCTCGAAAAAAATAACTTGTGTTTCAATATAGAAAACGCTTTGTTGAAAGATTATCTATTTTGGGTGTGATGAATAAGTTAAAGATGGTCTTGGTTTGTTTGTTGCTTTTTTCGGCCTCTAGCTTTGCCGCAAAAACGTCTGAATCTGCATGGAGTGAATCCAGGTGCCGCTTCTTTCTGCATGCCGGCTTGCTGGATGCGGGCCTTGGCTTGAAAGTTCGCCTGAGTCACGAAAATGGGGTGTACATGACTTTTAATGCCATGTGGCAGGGCTTCCGTACGCAATATTTTCGTGTGCCTGCCATGATTTACTTAGGCGGCAACAATATCCATTTCCTTACCGGCTTTACTTTGATTAACAAGGCGCATGCTGCTGACACCAAGACCGAAGTTGCGGCCGGCTTGAACTGGGACTTTAACGAACATTGGGGCCTGAATGGAATGATGTTCACTCCGGTGTCGAAGAGAGCTTCAACGGGTACGTCGTATCTTTTAGACGTGCGCTACGCGTTCTAGAAACGTTTTTTATATCCGCGTCAAAGGATAATCAAACTGGATAGAGCGCGGGGTCGCAAACTTTTCGAAGGCGATTTCGTAGCAGAAGTTCTTTTCGTCTACGGCCTTCACAGTTCCTGCTCCAAAAATTTTATGCATTACGCGGTCGCCCTCGGCAAACTCGGCCGAAGGCGCCTTTTTTACGAGTCCAAGACTTTCGTCGCTCAGAAATTCTCGGTCACGATCGATGTTTGCAATGTAGGCCTTCGCGGCTTCGAGAAAATCTTCTGAAATGCCGCGGGCGATATTCAGTCCGCCCATATCCATTTCCAGCAGGAATCTAGAGGGGTAGCGGGTTCCGCTTTCGCCTGCAACGCCGTCTTCGGCATCGCTTAAGTAAAGGACATTTTCGGCGCGGGTAAATGCCACATAGGCCAGGCGGCGTTCTTCTTCCAGCTGGATTTTGTTCTGCACGCGCTTGACTGGAAAGAAGCCTTCGTTCAAGCCGCATACGAATACATACGGAAATTCCAAGCCCTTCGCATTGTGAATCGTCATGAGCTGCACGCGATCTTTTTCTTCGGTATCTTCGTCGGTGTTCGTGAACAATACGATGTTCTGCAAGTATTCGTCTAGCGAGGCGTCTTCTTCGTAGTAATTCTCGAATTCCAGAATGCCTTGCTTGAGTTCCGCCAGATTGTCCAGGCGGTCTTCGTCGCCGTCTAGACGCAGCATTTCTTCGTACTTGGTTTCGCGCAGGATTTTCGCGAGGACTTCAGAAACACTCATGTCCTTGTAGCGAGAACGGTACTTTTCAATCAGCTTCACGTATTCCACCACATTGCTTCGGGCTAAAAATCCCTTGCAGTCGAAATCAATCTTTTGATTTTCGTCGCCGACAGAGGAAAGTTCCGCCTGCGACGAAACATCGACCGCCACATTATTCAAAAGACCCGCTTCCGAGACAATTTCAAGTAGCGCTTCGTAAAGCCCGACACCGCGAGCATCGGCAAAGGCCTGCAACGTCGCAATCTTGCGCGGACCGAACTGGCGCTTGGGCGTATTCACCGTACGCATGAACGACAAATCATCGGCGTACACCAGCATTCGCAAGTAGCAAATGACATCCTTGATTTCTTTGCGCTGGTAAAATCCGACACCACTGTAAACCTTGTAAGGGATGTTTTCTGCCATCAAGGCTTCTTCTACAGAGCGCGACTGCGAGTGCATGCGGTAAAGCACCGCAATATCCTTGTAATGGGCTGCGCTTTGCACGGCATTCTGGATTTGTTCAACAATCCATTTGGCCTCTTCGCGGGTGTTCTTGGCGTGGTAAAAGACTGGCGTCTTGCCGCCTACACGTTTGGGCCTCAAGACTTTTTCAATTCGGAACTTGTTGTTCTTGATGACCGCATCCGGCACCTTCAAAATGCTAGGCGTGGAACGGTAATTGTTCTGCAGTAAAATCGTCTTGGTGTTTTCGTGGGTCTTGTCAAATTCCAAAATGCGATTGACATCGGCACCGCGCCAGCCGTAAATGGTTTGGTCCGGGTCACCCACCACAAAAAGATTCTTGTGCCAATAAATCTGCCAGCTGGTACTGTTGACCATCGATATCCTGGTATTCATCCACCATGATATACATCATGCGTTTGCGCCATTTGTCAAGCTGTTCCGGGAAGTTCTCGAGAATGTAGAGCGTTGAAAGAATCAAGTCGTCAAAGTCAAGCGCATAATTCTTTTTCTGCTCGTAGAGATAGCGGTAATAAACACGCATCCACTTGTCATCGGCAGCTTCCGAAAGCGCGAGCAAATGGTCTTTGGAGGTCATGCCTTCCGACGGCAGTTCTGCAAACAGCGAAACGTAATTGATGTCGGCCGCTTTTCGGCCCCCGATGTAGTCAATCACGCTGCTGATTTTCAAATCTTTAAGTGTGTATCCCAAATCGGCATAGGCCTTGTGCAAAAGGGACTTCTGGTCGTCTTCGTCCAGAATCATGAATTCTTTCGGGTAGTTCAGCACATGGATTTCTTCGCGCAAAAACCGCACGCAAAAACCGTGGAACGTAGAAATGTAGCCGCTGTCGTCGCCGCCCAACACCGTGCGAATGCGCTTTTTCATTTCGTTCGCGGCCTTGTTGGTAAACGTGACGCACAGAATGTTCGACGGCGAAATTCCCATCTCCTTCACCAGATACAGGTAACGCTGGGTCAGCGTCCGGGTCTTACCGGACCCAGCCCCTGCCACCACGCGCACAAAGCCCTCGGTGGTTTCCACCGCTTCCCGCTGTTCCAAATCCAAGCGTTCCAGATCCATATTTTCTAGGGCCATGTGCACCTCACCATATAGTGAACATTTGTTTTACTGCTTGGGAAGATGTTATACCAATCTGTTTATTCTAGGCAAAACAGGGGCAAAATCGTTTACATTCGACCGATTGCAAATTGCCCAAACAGAAAAGTGCAACATCTTCAAAGAAATAATTCTGTCAAGACTGCCGTATAGTTGCGAAACTGCTATGGTTACGCTGCAATAGTAAAATCGTCGATTCAAAACACGATCTCTGGAGGACCGATCTCTGGAGGACCGATCTCTTCTGGTGCACAAGCAGATCCAGAACGAACACATGCTAGATAAAAGCCAGCGTCATCCAAAACGCGCTTGCGGTTATATTCAAAGTGGACACTCTGAATCGATCTCTGCATAAACGACGCGTAATCTTCAACAGCCTGGTGAACCTTGTCGAATGTCGGGCGCAAAGCTTTACGCTTGCTTTCCACACGTGGAGTCGGCAACTGGCGAGCTAGATCCAATGCCAGAACCTGAACGGAGTCGAACTGGCTCTGCATTGCATCGTATGCCTGACGAGCACTATCGCGAGAAGCAACAGACACCATCGGCTTTTCCGTGCGTTTTTCAGCTTCGCTCAAAGGTTCGATAGCGTTCCGCCAGTCTTCCTTTATGTAGTAGCAGAAGCCAATCACGAAATACGCTTCGGAAGCGATGAATGATTCCGGAAAGTTGTTGATGATCCACTTTGCCACTTTCATAGCGTCATCCAGTTTGCGAGCCTTGAGAAAGCACCATGCAATACCGAGCATAGCCTCGTCGAACACCGGAGAATCCTTCTGCACCTGGACATACATCTGAGCAGCCGCAACGAAGTCCGGCTTTTCAACAGAGAAGAATATGTGGCCGAGCTTGACCTTAGCAGCATTCTGAATGTCGCGTTCGGATTTGTTGGAAACCGGCTGTTCCGTAATAGCACGGAAGCTGTTTTCAGCTTCGTCAGCCATGTTCATACGACTGTAAGCAAAGCCCATGGTATAGCGAGCGTAGAAATAATTGGCGTTACCCGGAAGAATGGAGGAGAGCAGGTCAATGGATTCCTGATAGAGGCCCTGTTCGAACTTGATCTGGCCAGCAATGTAGTCAGCGTCAATCTTCGCATCGCTTTTGCCGAAATTCTTGGCAATGAATTGATACTTGTCCATACCTTCCTTGTACTTGCCTTCCTTATAGTCGAGGTTCATCAACTGGAAGTGGAACTTGGCAAGTTGATCGCTCTGCGGATAACGTTTGATAGCGTCTTCATAGATGGACTTCGCAGCCTTGTGCATACGGAGGTTTTCAAAGGACTTTGCCATGTAGAAAGCAGCCTCGTCCGCCAAGCGGAATGATGGGTACTTGGTCTGGATTTTACCAAAAGCGTATGCGGCATCCAAGAACCGACGATTCAAATAGAGATTCATAGCTGCATAGTAGTCATTTTCAGGCTCAATATTCAAGCGACGATAGCGTTCTTCGCCGATTTTCTCTTCACGGGTGTCACCGAAGCGGGTCGTGAGTTTGGCGGCCCACACTAAACCGCGATTTTTCTTGGCCCAAAGGTCATCGTGAGACATTTCGAGGTCGAGAGCGAGGTAACGGAAGATGCTCACATCCTTGACGTTAACCGTAGCGCCAGCAACCGGGTAACCTTCCTTC
>CADBHQ010000022.1 GCA_902794535.1 Fibrobacter succinogenes
GAACATCCGTAATGGTGCCGTGAGCCCGATTTCTGGCTTGGTGCATGCGATTGTTTTGCTCCTCATTATGCTGGTGCTTGGTAAGTATGCCGAAATGATTCCGATGGCAGCCCTTGCCGCTGTGCTTTTCCAGGTGGCATTCAATATGTGCGGCTACCGCAGCTTTATCAAGATGTTCAAGGCTCCCAAGAGCGACATTGCGGTGATGCTCGTGGCCTTCTTCCTCACGGTGATTATTGACCTGACGGTCGCTATCGAAGTCGGTGTGCTGCTTGCTGCTGTGCTCTTCATTAAGCGCATGAGCGATGTTTCTGAAATGGAAACGGTCACCGAAGCCCTCAAGGAAGATGACGAAGAAGCCGCCCACAATGACCTCAGCCGTCAGGTGCCGAAGGGTGTGGCTGTGTACGAACTTGCTGGTTCCCTGTTCTTTGGTGCTGTTGACAAGTTCAAGGATACCATGGCCCGCATTTCGGACAAGCCGAAGATCCTTATTCTGCGCATGCGTAGCGTGTCTAGCATCGATGCCGCCGGTATCCAGATGATTGAAGACTTGCTTAGCCGTTGTAATCGTGAAGGTACGCAGCTGTTGCTGTCGGGTGTGCATGCCCAGCCGGTGGTGGCCCTGACTCGTGCCGGTGTGCTCAAGCAGCTCGGCGAAGAAAACGCCCTCGGTAACATTGATGCTGCCCTCAACCGTGCCCGTGAACTCTTGGGTCTCCCGATTGTTGACTCCTCGCACGAAGCTCAGCCCGCACCTACGGTTTCTTGGGAAAAGAACCTCGACAAGCCGTGGATGCCTGAAGAATCTAACGCTGCTGTGGCCGAAGAAACGCCGGAAGTTATCGCCGAAAAGATGATGGATGAACCGGTTGTAAAGATCGAAGAAAAATAGAACTTTGTTTGTAGTGCTTAGGGGCTAGAAAACCCCAAAAACTGCCAAATTTCGTAATATTTTTGAAAGTTTGTGACGGAAATCGCATTGTGATTTCCGTCTCTTTATTTATGTGCAATTTGTATCTAAATTATGGACATGACTAAGAACATTGCCTTACAGTCTGCACAGAAAGCAAAAATCTTCTGGAACTTCGCATTCAACTACTTAGTTGCTTTTGGTGGAGTTACCTGGGTTCTTGTTCACTGCTTCTGCTAATTTTTTTCTAAATTTGCGCCCATGTTTAAAATAGGCGTGATGGCTTCCGGTGGAGGAAGCAACTTTAAAGCAATTATTGACCGCATTGGCGAGGGCGACCTCGAAGCCCAATGCAAGTTCCTGATTACCAATAATGGTGGTTGTGGGGCTGTTTCTCATGCAGAATCCTACGGAATACCTGTATTCCATATTTCGGGCAAAACGCACCCCGATACGGCGGCCTACGAAACTGCCCTTTTAGAAGTCATCGATCGCTACGATATTGATTTGTTGATTTTGGCTGGCTACATGAAGGCTTTGCCTGTAAGCCTCATTAAAAGGCTCCCGGACCGCATTCTGAACATTCACCCGTCGCTTTTGCCCAAGTATGGCGGTAAGGGCTTTTTCGGAATTCACGTGCACGAAGCGGTGATTGCCGCGCACGATACAGAATCGGGCCCCACGGTTCACTTGGTCAGCGAAGAAATCGACCAAGGCCGCGTTCTTGCGCAGACTCGCGTGCCTGTTGAAGAAGGCGATACGCCGGAAACGCTTGCAGCCCGAGTGCTGGTGCAGGAACACGCCCTCTACTGGAAGACGATTAAGGATTACGCCGCTCAAATAGGCTTGTAGCCCATGAAGTTCAAGGTTCCGGCATTTCTTGAAGGAATAGAAGCTCCTGTCGATGGCGAAATTGCCATGCGCAAGTTCGCCGCGCAAGCGGGGAAAGGTGCAATCGTAGTCGGTATCGACGAAGTCGGTCGTGGCCCGCTTGCTGGCCCGGTTGTGGCATGTGCGGCTGTCCTTAAGGCGCCCGATGCGCTCTTGACGCTCAACGATTCCAAAAAACTCACTCGCCCCAAGCGCGAAGCCATGTATCAGGACGTGCAAGATGCATGCGCCTGCTTTGCTGTAGCGAGCGCCTCGGTTGAAGAAATTGACCGCATGAACATTCTGGAAGCGGACTTTTTGGCTATGCGCCGCGCCCTGCAGGCCCTCGGCATGCCCGGCTTGCATGAATCAGCCCCTCAGATTCCGGTATTTCAGAAAGGCTCCTTTGCCGAGGTTTTCGGCTCGCCGCTCAAGGCTCAGAGTTCATTGCTCATTGCAGTCGACGGCAACCTCAAAATTCATGGGATTCCCGAAGAAATGCAGATTCCCGTGGTCAAGGGCGATGGCCGCATTGCAAGCATCTCGGCGGCCTCGATTTTGGCAAAAGTCTTCCGTGACCGTTACATGGATGACCTCGAAAAGAAATTCCCCGGTTACGGCTTCGACAAGCATGCCGGTTATGGAACCAAGGCTCACCTTGACGCAATCCGCCGTCTCGGCATGACTGCGGAACATCGTAAAAGCTTTCACCCCAAGAGTTTACAAACCGAGCTAGATCTTTAAGCCTTTTTTTGTAAACTTTTGTTTCTTACGATATTGTTGCAAATTTTACCTAGGACCCCGGAAACTTTTCCGTGGTCTTTTGCTATATTGTTGCCAAACAACAAGATACGAGTCTTTTTCCGGCTAACGGGAGGTGATTTTGAACAATTCGGTACCTTTACTCCAAATGCTTACGCAGTCCGATATCGCGACCATCGTGATTTTGGGCATTTTGGCCATCATGTCGCTCGGTTCGTGGGGCATTATCATTGTAAAGTACATCGTGAATCGCAAGAACCAGCGCGCAAACGTCGTGTTCTTCCGCGATTTTATTAACGTGCGCCAGTTCGTGGAATTGCAGGGACTCTGCGAAACCGCAGACGACAGTGCGCTCCGCAGCTTGACCTCCGAAGTGCTTAAGGAAGCCTCCAAGTTCAGTAACTTCGTGAGCTACGATTCCATTCAGCACCGTGCATCGCTTTTGGAAGACACCATCCAGCGCTCGATTGAAGGCTTGCGCCTGACTGAAGACCGCTACCTTGGCTTCTTGGCCACGTGCTCGAACCTCGCCCCGTTCTTCGGACTTTTGGGTACGGTGTGGGGAATCATGGTCGCCTTCTTCCAGATTGGTCAGCATGGTTCTGCAGACCTTACCGTGGTCGCTCCGGGTATCGCTATGGCTTTGATTACGACGGTTGCAGGCCTTGTGGTTGCAATCCCTGCTTCTGCCGGCTATAACTATTTCACCGCCCGCAACGGTCAGAACGAAATTTCGTACTTCAACTTCGGCTCCCAGGTGCTTAGCCTCTTTAAGCGCGGTGACTTGCTCGCTCTTGAAGAAGTGGCTGGCTAGGAGGCATAGTGAAGCGCAGTCGCGGTAAAGAACTTAAGCAGGAAATGAACCTCACGAACATGATTGATATCGTGTTCGCTATTCTGATTGTGTTCATTATTTCTGCGCCTCTCATGAGCCAGGGGGTCAAGGTGGACCTGCCTAAGGCAGAAGCTCCGACCATGGAACAAGAGAAGCTCTTGAAAGTTTCAATCACTAAGAACGAGGAACTCTACATTGCCGACATGATGGTTGACTTTGCAAGTTTCAACAACGTGTTCAAGTCGCTCTGGAACGGCGAGATGGCGGTGGTCATCAATGCCGATGAGTCGGTGAACTATGGCCTTGTGATGAAAGTGGTGACCCAGGTGCAAAAGCTCGGGGTGACCAAGCTCGGATTCCTGACGATGAATCCCAAGGAAAAACCGGGGAAGTAGGTGAGCGAAGAAAGAAACATCCAGTACTTCTCGTCGCAAGATGATGGAACGATGGTGAAAATCATCGTGTGCGCTGTAGTATTCCACTTGCTCGTTGCGGGAATTTGCATCGCTTTCCATTTTGTGAACTTTAAGCATGAACCGGAACCGATTCCGGTGTTTGAAATGGTGCAGGTTAACCAGCCGGTGCAGCCGCGTCCGAAACCGCCGCGCCCGAAGCCGGTAGAACCTAAGCCAGAACAGCCCAAGCCGATTGAGCCTAAGCCCGAACCGAAACCGAAGGTGGACCAGCAGTTGCCGCCTGAACCTAAGGTCGAAGAAAAACCGCCCGAACCGGAGCCGGTGGAAGAACCCCAGCCGGAACCAGAACCGGAGCCGGAACCGCAGGATGATTTTGAAGTAGACGATCTGGATTTGCCGACGGCTGTCGAAGCCCCGAGCTTGAATCCGGTGGGATCCGTGGATATGGACCCGCTTATGCAAGTTTATCTGGAACGTTTAAAACAAATTATCATGAGTAATTTCAATCCGCCTTCGAACTTGAATGTGCGTCGCGATGTAAAGACCACGGTGCAGTTTACGGTGGACCGCTTTGGCGGTATTACAGCAATTACCCTCAAGCGTAGTTCTGGAAATAAGACTTGGGATCATTTGTCAGTTCGTGCAGTACAAATTTCTAAGGTTCCGGAGCTTCCGCCTAACTTTAGAGCCCCTTCGTTGGTTCTTCACTTTAATTTCACGCCAAATTAAGGTGATAGTGGTCTGGGGTAGCGAAAAATTGTATTATATTGAACAAACGAGTGGATTAGAATGGAAAAAATGAGATTTCTTGCAAGCGTCGCTGCCTTTGCGCTGGCCATGCTGCCGGTGACATCGCATGCGACCATCGATACGATTGCCGTAGATGTGGGTATTTCTGTCTTTAAGACGATGCCCATTGGCGTTGTTCCTTTTGCAGAAAAGAAGTCCATTGACTGGATCGAAGAAAAACCGCATTTGATTGTGACCCGTGATGCAAATCTTTCGGGCCGTTTCGACGTTGTTTCTTCGGACAAATTCGACCTGCCTTTGTTCAGCAAGACTCATGCCAAGCATTACATTACGGGTAAGGTGACTCCTGTAGGTAAGTTGCTGAAGGTGGAATGTTTCTTGTATGCATCGCAGACCAAAGACGTGATGCTTGGTGAATCGTATACGGTGGAACAGAAGGATATGCGCCGTGCCTTGCACCAGTTCTTTGACCAGGTGATTTACCGCCTGTGGGGTGAACGCGGTGTCGCTTCTACCAAGCTTGCCTATGTTTCCAAGATTGACGGCGTTAAGCAGGTGGTGGTTTCTGATTACGATGGATTCCATCGCAGCCAGATTACCCGCGACACGACCATTAGCATGATGCCTGTTTGGATGAAGGGTAACGCAGGCCTTTACTATGTGAATTTCAAGACGCACCGTCCGAAGCTTTATTCCAAGACTTTTGGCGGCGTTGAAAGATCGGTGTTCCCGCAGTTGGAACAGACCTATAGCCCGGCTGTAAACCCGAAGACGGGTGAACTTTTGTTCTCGAGCACGGTTGACGGCAAGACGGATTTGTACATCGGAGATCCTTCTACGGGTAGGGCTAAAAAGTTTGCTTACCTCAAGTCGAACCAGACTAGCCCGGCATGGAGCCCGTATGCTTCTGAAGTGCTCTTTACGAGTGACCGTGGCGGTGGCCCGCAGATTTTTGCAATGGGTAAGGATGGTTCCGATTTGCGCCGCGTGACCTTTATGGGCCGCTATAACGAACGTGCTAGTTGGTCGCCCGAAGGTGACCGCATTGCCTATACTTCGATGGATGCTGGCCACATGAACATTTATACCTGCGCTCTCGATGGTTCTGACATTGTGCAGCTCACGAGCAACGCCGGCAACAACGAACACCCCACTTGGTCGCCTGATGGCAAGCTGATTGCTTTTGCTAGCAACCGTAGCGGTTCGTATCAGATTTACATTATGAGAAAAGACGGCTCGAACGTGACCCGTATTACCAATTCCGGTGAAAACACTTCGCCCACGTGGTCTTTTTTCTACGACGATTTTAAACAACCAACAAAAGGAAGGTAAAAAATGAAGAACTTCGTGAAACTCGCTTTCGTGGCATCTGCCGCAGCTCTCTGCCTTGTCGCTTGCGCCAAGCAGCAACAGCCCCAGACTGAACCGGAAGCCGCTCCGGCTCCTGCCGCTGCCGCTCCGGCTGCTGAACCGAATGCAGATTCTCTGGCTGCTGAACAGGCTCGCCTCGAAGCTGAACGCCTGGCTGCTGAACGTGCTCGCTTGGAAGCCGAACGCGCCCGCCTCGAAGCTTTGATCAACCAGATCATGAGCGAAGACGTTTACTTTGACTTTGACCGTTCTGAACTCACCGAAAAGGCTAAGGAACTCTTGGCTCAGGTGGGCGAACTCCTGATTAAGGAAGAACGCTTCACGATTACGATTGAAGGCCACACCGATGCTCGCGGTACTGAAGACTACAACTTCACTCTCGGTGCAAAGCGTGCCATGAAGGTGAAGGAATTCCTCGTTGCTTACGGCATTGACGCCAAGCGCATGGAATCGGTCAGCTACGGTAAGGAAGCTCCGAAGGTTGAAGGTTCGACCGAAGAAGCTTACTCCCAGAACCGTCGCGCCAACTTCCGCGTGAACATCAAGGAATAAGATTCTTTAAATTTCGTCCTCGTCTTGCCTGTTGCGGGCGAGGAATTATGCGGGTAATTAAAAAGAACTTGTTATATGAAAAACAAAAAATTGAACATCGTATTTCCCTTGCTTATGGTAGCAGCCCTTACGGGTTGTAGCCAGATGACTGTGCTCCGTACTAAGGAAATAAAGGCTGTCGGCGCTGAAGTTCAGGCCAACCTTGATTCTGTAGTACAGAGCTTAAAGGCTCAAAACGATTCTCTGCGTGCAGAATTGGCTGCGGCTGACCTTGCTCAGAAGCGCATGCAGGCCGAAATCACTATGCTTTCGCGCCGTGTGGGCGATGAGTCTGAACGTAACGATTCCAGGCAAGAAGAAATCATCTACCGCTTGGATATGTTGCTCGGCAAGTCCGACAAGATCTTGGCAAAGAAGGTGGTCGTGAGCGGTGCGCCTACAGCACCGGTCTCCATGGATAGCCTGGAACGCGAAGCCGAAAAGTTGGTGGAAGCCGAAGCGATGTTCAATACGGCCCGCTCCGATTACCATCGCGGTGAATTCAAGCTGGCTTACAGCGGTTTCAAACAGGTTTATGAACAAATGAAAGAAGGCGAACTCGCCGAGAATTCGCTTTACTGGATGGCGCTCTGCCTGATTGATGTGGCCCAGATTGACAAGGCGAAAAAGGTCTTTGCTCGCATGTCGGAAGCCTTCCCCGACGGCCAGAAGACCTGCCCCGCATTGTTCAAGCTTTCGACCCTTTATGGCGAAGAATGCGACATCAACAAGCAAAAGCAGTACCTGCAGAAGATTCTTTCGACCAAGTCTTGCGAAAAGTCTGCCGAATTCGAACAGGCAGCCGAAATGTTGCAGGAAATCTTGGAAAAAGAAGACAAGAAATCTGCCGGTGAACCTGTGGAAAGATGCGTGCCTGTGGTTCGAGAACCGGTCAAGCCGACCTCCCGCAAGTCGACGACCGATAATGCTTCTGAACCGACTGCAAGCGCAACGACCGAATCTACGGAAGCCGCTCTGTAATAGTTCAAAATCTTTCAAAAAGAAAACTCCGCCGATTGATTCGCCGGAGTTTTTCTTTAGTCTCTCGTCTGTAGCCGCGTAGCGGCGTTCTCTCGTCTAGTCTACGGTTCGTCGGCGTCAATGATGACGCGCTTGACTTCGGCGCCAAGTTTTGCCATTTTAGCTTCGAAGTCTTCGTAACCGCGGTCCAGGTGGTAGATACGGCTGATCTTGGTTTCGCCTTCGGCGATTAATGCGGCGAGCACAAGTGCGGCAGAGGCGCGCAGGTCGGAGCCCATCACGTCGGCACCTTCCAGCGGGAGGCCGCCCTTGATGGTGGCGGTGTTGCCGCTGAGCGTAATGTTTGCACCCAAGCGTTCCATTTCGGCCACATGCTTAAAGCGGTCATTGTAGACGGTATCTTGAATTACGCTGTTGCCCGGAACCGACAGAAGTGTCGCCATGAGGGGCGCCTGCATGTCGGTGGGGTAGCCCGGGAACGGGAGCGTCTGAATCGTAATCGGCTTGAGTTCCACGTTGCGGGCGTCGACTTCGGCCCAGTCAGGGCCGACGGACACCTTGCAGTTCATATCGCGGAAGGCATCGAGCGTCGAGGCGATGTGTTCGGGAATAATCTTGGTGACCTTGACGCGGCCACGCGTAATGGCGGCGCCGCAGAGGAAGGTGCCTGCTTCGATACGGTCGGGAATGGTGACGCCATTACCCGGGCGTAGGGATTCTACGCCCTGCACCGTAAGGGTGCGCGTGCCGCGACCCTGAATCTTGGCGCCCATACCGATGAGGTAATCGACGAGGTTATCGATTTCTGGTTCGAGGGCTGCATTTTGCAACACGCTTGTGCCCTTGGCAAGCGTTGCGGCCATCAGCACGTTCACCGTGGCGCCCACGCTCGAAATCGGGAAATGGAATGTACCGCCGGGGAGGCGTCCGTCGCAAGTGGCTTCTACGTAGCCGTGAGTCACGGTAATCTTCGCGCCCAGGGCTTCGAGGCCTTTCAGGTGCAAGTCCACAGGGCGCGGGCCCCAAGCGCAACCGCCCGGGAGAGACACGCGGCAGCGGCCAAAGCGTGCTACCAGAGGACCGAGCACATAGAAGCTTGCGCGCATGGTCTTTACGAGTTCGTAAGGGGCTTCTAGATGGTCGGCACCACGGGTGTCGATTCTTAAGGTGTGGGCTTCGCCACCGATGTGGCAACCGATTACGCGCAGCACATCGGACATGGTCTTCATGTCTTTGAGGTGCGGAACGTTCGTGATTTCGGAGACGCCGTCGGCCAAGAGGGCTGCTGCCATTACTGCCAAAACTGCGTTCTTGGCGCCGGAAATTTCAACTTCGCCGTCGAGCGGCTTTTTAACCTGAGGTACAATAAACTGGTACATAGTAAAATTAGACTTAAATTTTTTGCATTTATAAGATAGTAAAAGTACCGGGTTTTAGGGGCGTGCCCCTAGGAGAGAGGGTAGAGAAAAACCCGGCTGTGTGCAGCCGGGGTTTGAACGAGGGAGAAACCTCTCCCTTTTAATTATTCTTTTTTCTTTCGTCTCTCGTCTTTCGTCTCTCGTCTAATCATATCGTGCACAACTCGTGTGCGGGCGATGTGGTCGTGGAGGGCGCGGCGCTTGGGGTCGATAAAGACAATCAGGTAGCCAAGGCCGTAGAACATGAGCGTGCATTGCGTAATCAGGCTTGCGATAAAGCGGAGCGAGCATTTTGCCGGGGGTTGCTGACTTGATGGCGGTAAATGCGATAAAGTAAACGGCCTGAATCACGCCCCAAATAATCAGGAACAGGTGCGTGCCGGGAACGTCAATCACCTTGTTCAAGGCCTCTTCGGAGGTGGGATTGCTAATGTAGGCGTTCATGGCGTCGGCGAGGGCGTTCAGGTCAATCGCCTGAACGGCGCTCATGATCATCAGAATCAAGACTCCTGTTGCAGACAAAATAACGTTGTCGATAAAGTAGGCGATAGCGCGGACAAAGAATCCGGCGTAATGCTTGCCCTTGTTGTGTTCGGCGATGATTGCTTCGAGGGCTGCCTTGATCTGTTCTTCTTCGGAAAGCGGGACTTCCTTGGATTCTTCGGTGTCTTTCCAGGCGACCCAGGCTTCCATGCCCGAATGCCACACTAAAGTTTCGTCTTTTATTGTGCCGTCTTTTACAAAGTCTGTTACGGTTTCATCTATGTAGTACCAAATCATGATGAGCCATAATTTAGAAAAAAAGCTACATTTTGGAGGTATGATGAATTTCAAGATTGGCCAACGCTATGTAAGTCAATCGGAACCTACTCTCGGGCTTGGTATAGTCACCGAGGTGCAAGACCGTATTGTTAAGATTTCTTTCCCCGCTGTAAGTGATGTCCGTTGCTACCGTTCCATGGGTGCCCCTGTGGACCGCTTTGAACTTTCGGTGGGCGATACCGCCAAGAGCGAAAAGGGAATGTCTTTTACCGTGGAATCGGTGAAAGAGGTGGACGGCTTGTTGGTGTATACGGGTCGTGCCGGCAGACAGATGAAGGAATCTGAACTGAGCGGCAAAATTTCGATTGCGCGCCCGGCGGACCTGTTCAAGGCCCTCATGGAAAACCGCGTGTCGAACAGTGTGCAGTTCGGTCGCCGCGAATCGGCCATGGAACTTTCTTGCAAGTGGATTTCTTCGCCGGTGCGTGGCATGATTGGCCCGCGTACCTCGATGATTCCGCACCAGTATTATTTGTGCCAGCGCGCCTGCGACAGTTCTACGCTCCCGCGCTTGATGCTGTCTGACGAAGTGGGTCTCGGCAAGACGATTGAAGCCGGCATGATTTGGCATGCGCTCAAGGCTCGTGGCCGCTTGACCCGTACTTTGATTATTGTGCCCGAAACGCTGAAGCACCAGTGGCTTGTGGAAATGAAGCGCCGCTTTAACCACTTGTTCACGCTGGTGGACGAAGGCTACATCAAGGGCTTGTTCGTGAACGACGACGATGACCGCCCGAATCCGTTCACGATTGCAAACGATATTATTTGCTCCATCGACTTCTTGATCAAGCAGCCCGCTTTGATTGAAGACTTGCTCAAGACGACTTGGGACATGGTGATTATCGACGAAGCGCACCACCTGGTTTGCGAAGACGGATTCACGAGCCACGAATACTTGCTCGCTAACGCCGTGATTCAGCGCTCGAAGGGTGTGCTGCTTTTGACGGGTACGCCGCTGCAGTTCCATCCGGAATCGCAGTTCAACCGCTTGAAGATGCTCGACCCCGTGCGCTTTGCGGACTACAACAGCTTTATCAAGGACCAGGACGCTTACCGCAAGCTGGTGAACGAACTTTCGAAGTTGCCGACGGACCCCGGCCAGACCATGAGCTGGGACGACTTGAACGAATGCGTGCCGAAGAAGTCGATTATTCGCCCGTGGCTTGAACAGGAAAGCGCAAAGAGCATGCCTGCCGACGAATGGATCCGCCGCATTGTGGATGCTGTGGGTACAGGCTCGGTGGTGTTCCGCAATACCCGTAAGGGCGTGGGCGGATTCCCGAAGCGCGTGCTCGACGAAATTCCGCTGGAACCGAACAAGAATTACCGCGACATGGTGAACGTGGCTGCCGAAAATGATTTGGACATGTCCACCGACATTCAGGAAAATGGTTTGCTTTGCACGAGCTATTCCGACGCTTGGGCGCTGGACGAACGCTACGTGTGGCTCAAGGGATTCTTGAAGGAACACGCCAACGACAAGGTGCTCCTGATTTGTGAATCGATTCAGGTGGTGCAGGCTCTTGAAACGCTCTTGAACGAATACATGGGCGAGGGCGCGTTCTCGATGTTCCACGAGAACATGACGATTATGGCCCGCGACAAGGCCGCTGCAAACTTCAGCAGAGAAAACGGCGCGAACCTGTTGATTGCTTCTGAAATCGGTTCCGAAGGCCGTAACTTCCAGTTTGCTCACCATTTGATTCTGTTCGACTTGCCCCTTGATGCCGCCTTGGTGGAACAGCGTATTGGCCGCTTGGACCGTATCGGTCAGACCGAAAACATCATTATTCACGTGCCGTATGTGAAGGGCTCTGGCCAGGAAGTTATGTTCCGCTGGTACCACAACGGCTTGAACGCCTTCGGTACTCCGATGATGAGCGGTGGTGAATTGTTCCTCAAGTACACCGACGAACTGATTGCCGCTTTGGCCGAACCGCAGGCATTG
Organism: Fibrobacter succinogenes; assembly: GCA_902794535.1. Lineage (GTDB taxonomy): Bacteria > Fibrobacterota > Fibrobacteria > Fibrobacterales > Fibrobacteraceae > Fibrobacter > Fibrobacter succinogenes_O. Next base: position 11,678 of record CADBHQ010000022.1, read on the forward strand.
CTCCAGAACTTTGTGGACACGGTGATTCCGCAGGTCAAGAAAGATTGCGACACCATGCGCAAGAATATCGAAAAGGGCCGCGACCGCTTGCTGGAATTCAACTCCCGCAACCCGGCGAAGGCAAAAGAAATCACCGACGCCATCTTGAAGATTGATGCCGACAAGGACTTGGAAACTCTCGTGTTCTCGTCGCTGATGGACCGCGGTCTTGAAATTGAAAAGAGCAAAATCAAGGGCTGCTACATTATCAGCCAAGGCACGCAGGTGGAATCGGGCTCGATTCCTGGCATGCCCGAAAGCGTTGGCATGGCGGGCGCCGGTGGCGGTGGCCGCGTGACGCAGGCTGTCGGAAACTTTGAAGAAAGCTCGGGCGGTGGCGACGAAGATGCTCGCTTCTGCGATACGTCTAGCTTGACCGTGACCTTTGACCGCAACGTGGCCATGGTGCACGACGAAGTGGACTTTGTGAGCTTGGAACACCCGCTTTCGCAGGGCGTGATTGACTTTGAAACCTCGCTGGACAACGGTGCTGTGGCTTGCAACATCTGGCAGAATTCCGGAATGCGCGGCCTGGTGATGCAGTACAATTTTGCGGTGGACTTCTCGGTGGCCGAAGAATGGGGCGTGTCGGACCTTGCGGGCCCGCGCTACATTAGCGTGCTTGTGAACCCGACAGGCGAAGACTTGACCGAAAAGGTTCCGGAACTGAAAGCCGCAAGCTTCAAGGATGTGCCTGTTCCTCAGGGCAATGCCGCTGTGAACATGACGCTCAAGTATTTCGGTAAAGAAGGCCTTGCCATCGCTCGCCGCATTGTGTCTGCCAAGGCAAAGGAAATTGCCGAAGTGGCCGCTGCCGCTGTCGAAGCCCGCGCCGAGCAGGAATACCAGCGTATGAACCATTTGCTTAGCATGCGTGGCAAGGCGGGTAACAACACCCAGCTGCAACAGCTCCGCAAGAATGCCCAAGAATGGAAAAAAGTAATTTCGAACCCGCAACTCCGCCTCGATGCAATTAGGCTTTTGGTGTGTAGGTAATCTATGAGTGAATTAAGAAAGAATATTCTCGATGAATCCCGTCGCATTGTCGTAAAGATCGGCTCGCGTATTTTGGTCGACTCCGAAAAGGGCGGCGTTCGTACCCGCTATATCCAGAAGCTTGCTGGTTCTGTGTCGCGCTTGATGGAAGCCGGCAAAGAAGTTGTGATTGTCACAAGCGGTGCCGTGGGAACAGGCATGAGCCAGCTCGGTTACAAGGAAAAGCCGACGGTGCTTGCCGAAAAGCAGGCTTGTGCTGCCGTGGGCCAGATTGACTTGATGTATGCCTACCGCGAAATGTTCCGCTGGATGCAGCTTTCAGTGGGCCAGATTCTTTTGTCTGCTGAAGATTTCCGCGACCGCAACCGCTACAAGAATTTGCAGAACACCATCAAGGCAATGCTTGCCCGTAAGATTGTTCCGATTATCAACGAAAACGACTCGCTCGCTGTAGCCGAAATCAAGGTGGGTGATAACGACAAGCTTTCGAGCGATGTGGCGCTGTTCCTTGATGCCGACTTGCTTTTGATTTTCACGGACGAAGACGGACTCTTCGATGACAATCCGAAGAAGAACCCGAACGCCCGTTTGCTCCGCTTTGTGCCGGAAATTACGCCTGCTGTTTTGGCCCTTGCGGGTAAGCCCGGTGAAACGGGTTCTGCCGTGAGTACTGGCGGTATGCGCAGCAAGCTCGAAGCCATCCGTAACGTGACCAAGAGCGGTTGCAATGCGTTCCTCGCCAGTGGCATGAAGGTGTTGCCGCACGAAGTGATATTTGAAAATGCCGAAGGTACCTTGTTTGTGGGCTCCAAGAAGAAGCTCAATAGTCGTCAGCGCTGGCTCAGCTTCGTGACGACTCCGCGCGGGGCCGTGGTGGTTGACGAAGGTGGCGTGAAGGCTCTGCGCGAAAAGCATTCTAGCCTGCTCCCCGTGGGCGTTTGCGCCGTCAAGAAACACTTTGACAAGGGCGACCTGATTGAAGTCTTGAGTCAAGACGGCGAAGCCGTGGCACGCGGTGTCGCAAAGTTCGACAGCGAAACGTTAAAGCTTGTTCTCCGCAAGAAGACTGCCCAGGTTCATGAACTCTTGGGCAAGGATGTTGCCGACGAACTGATTCACAAGAACGACTTGGTCGTGTTCTAGTTGAAAATTTGTATCTTGGTAAGCGTATGGAAGAAAATCAGAATTTGGACGATTTGGCCGAAGAATCGGCGGAACTCCCGAAAGTCGAGAGCCAAGAGGATTTGGCCCGCATTATCCAGGCGCTGGTGTTTGCGTCTCCTGACATTGTGACGCTTAAAAAGCTGCGTGAAATTCTGGGTGATTTTCTGGATGCGCGCTTGGTGTCCGATGCTTTGATTGCGGCGAACGATTCGCTGAACAAGATTAATTCCCCGTTTGAAATTGTGGAACAGGCGGGCGGTTACCGCTTTCGGACCCGCGCCAAGTATTACCCGTGGGTGCGCAAGCTGTTCCCCGAAGCAAACGCCCGTAGGCTCAGCCAGGCGGCGCTTGAAACCTTGGCGGTCATCGCTTACCAGCAGCCGATTACCAAGGCGGCGATTGAACAGGTGCGTGGCGTGTCGTCGGTGGATGGCCCGATCCGTAACCTGCTCGACAAGGGCTTTATTGCGCTGGGTAGCCGCGCCGACACGGTGGGAAACCCCTATACCTACGTGACCACGCAGGAATTCATGAAGTATTTCGGCATTAACCGCATTCCCGAAGACTTGCCGCGACTCCGCGAATTCAGTGAACTTTTGGAAGCCGGCGCCTTGGTGCCGCAGTATGCGAAACCCGAATCGGTGAGCCCCGAAGAACCGGTGCAGCCCGAAGAAAATCCGGACCAGGTTGAATTGTCGATGGGAGATGCCTAATGGCTGTGACCCCGTTAATGCAGCAGTATTACGAGATCAAGAAACAGAATCCCGGCTGCATCTTGTTTTTTAGAATGGGCGACTTCTTCGAACTTTTCGAAGACGATGCCGTAATTGCCTCGAAGATTTTAGGACTCACGCTCACGAGCCGCAATAACGGCGCCTCGGGAGCAACGCCCTTGTGCGGCTTCCCGCATCATGCTGCAGATCGCTACGTGCCCAAGATGGTGGCGGCGGGCTACCGCATTGCTATTTGCGAACAGGTAGAAGACCCGAAACTCGCGAAGGGTATCGTCAAGCGCGACATTGTGGAAATTATCAGCGCCGGTACCGCGATGGACGAGTCGAACCTGAATGCGAAAGAGGCAAATTACCTTTGCGCGTTTATTCCCGAAAAGGATTCGGTCTCGTTTGCGATTGCCGACGTGACGACCGGTTACTTGGCCGCGTGCAAGAGCTCGGTGCAGGCTTTTGAATGTGAATTCTGCCGCCGTATGCCGAAAGAAGTCGTGGTGCCCGAAGGAACCGTGATTCCTAGCGGCGTGATGGACTTGATCCGCTCCGAAAACATTCTGGTGACGGAACTTCCGGCTTTCCTGTTCGGCGAAGATTCCGCGAAGGATGTGCTGTTTACGCATTTTAAGGTCGAGGCTTTGGACGGTCTCGGCTTGGATGGGCGAGTGGTCGAAACGCAGGTGACGGGAGCGCTTCTCCAGTACCTGATGGACCAGAAGAAGTCTGAACTTTCGCATTTTACGACGCTCGAGATTCTGAATCTTGACGATTACATGACGCTTGATCCGAGTACGCTGCGTAACCTGGAGCTAGTGCGCCCGCTGAATGCCGACGACATTAGCAGTACGCTTTGCTATGTGCTCGACTTTACGGTGACTGCCATGGGCGGCCGCAATCTGAAGGAGTGGGTGAGCCACCCGCTGATTTCGGTGGACCGCATTAAGGAACGCGAAGAAGCCGTCGAAGAACTCGTCAATAATCCGGTCGCGCTTGACGAACTGAAGGAATCGCTGACTTCGATTCTCGATATGGAACGCCTGATGGGCCGCGTCGGTTCTGGCCGCGCGAATGCCCGCGACTTGGCGGGCATGGGCCGTTCGCTTTCGCAGGCATCTAAGGTGGCTGATGTACTTGAGGGCTTGAACTCGCCGATTTTTGAACCGATGCGAGCGGCCCTCATTGCCGCCCGTGGCCGTGGCGAAGAGCTCCTTTCGCAATTTAACGATGACTTGCCGCTGACCGTTCGCGAGGGCGGCATGATTCGCGCGGGCGCAAATGCGGAACTCGACGCGATGAACGAAGACATCAAGGAACGCCGCGAATGGATTGCCTCGCTCGAAGTCCGTGAACGCGAACGCCTCGGAATCCCGAGCCTTAAGGTTGGCTACAACCGCGTTTTCGGTTACTATATCGAAATTACCAAGGCGCAGATGGCGAAGGCGACCGCCCCGATTCCCGACGAATACATTCGCAAGCAGACGACGGTGAACGGCGAACGCTACATTACGCCCGAGATGAAGGAATGCGAATCCATCATCAGTAACGCCGAAGTCAATATTCATGCGCTGGAATACAAGATTTTCTGCGAACTCCGCGAACGCGTGAACAGCTGGCGTGCCGAACTCCAGGAAATCGCGAATGCGATTGCGCATGTGGATACGCTTTACAGCTTTGCCCGCGCCGCCCGCAAATACAATTACGTTTGCCCCGAAGTCTTCGAAGGCTCGGGTATCGAAATCAAGGGCGGTTTCCATCCGGTGATTGTCGCGGTCAATTCTGACTTGGACTTTATCCCGAACGATGTGAATCTTTCGCCCGAAGCGACCCGCCTGATGCTCATTACGGGCCCGAACATGGCCGGTAAATCGACTTACCTGCGCCAGACGGGACTCATTGTGCTCATGGCGCAAATCGGCTGCTTTGTGCCGGCAGAAAGTGCCCGCATTGGCGTGGTGGACCGCATCTTTACCCGCGTGGGTGCCAGCGACCGCCTGAGCCGCGGCCTTTCGACGTTCATGGTCGAAATGATTGAAACCGCGAACATCTTGCGCAATGCGACTTCGCACAGCTTGGTGCTTCTCGACGAAATCGGTCGCGGAACCAGTACCTTTGACGGCCTCTCGATTGCGTGGGCGATTGTGGAAACTCTGCACGATGAACCGGCCCGCGCTGCCATCACGCTGTTTGCAACGCATTACCACGAGCTCACGGGCCTTGTGGAAAGCCTTGAACACGCCGGAAACTTCCAGGTGGGCGTTCAGGAAAAGGGCGACAAGCTCATCTTCTTGCACAAGATTCTTGAAGGCGCTTGCGATTCTAGCTACGGTATTCACGTGGCCGAAATGGCGGGCCTCCCGAACAACGTGCTCCGCCGCGCCCGCAAGATTCTCTTGCGCCTCGAAAAGCAGAAGATTGACCCGAGTGATGGCGCTACCCACAAGAAGCTCATGGAAAAGCCGCAGGTCGACCTGTTCGCACCTCCCGACGAATTTACGCAGCTCCTGAAGGAAGAAATCCGTCGCCTGAAACCCGAAGAAATGACTCCGATTCAGGCGCTCCAATGCCTGATGGACCTGAAGGAGCATTACGGGAAATGATTGACTTTGCCGCCTTACAAGAGTTTGTCTATAGCAATCGAATCGTAGATTCGACGATTCATGGACTTTCTCATTGGCGGCAGGTGGAATTCAATGGCTTGCTCCTTGCTCCCATTACAGGGGCCGACGTGACAGTTGTGCGACTGTTCGCTCTCTTTCACGATTGCAAACGCGAAGATGACGGCTACGATGGCGAACATGGTGAACGCGGAGCCGCCTTTGCCAAGGAATGCTTCGAAAAAGGCCTTCTTGATATCACGCAGGAACAGTTCGACAAACTGTATCACGCCTGCTTTTACCACACCAAGGAACATCAGACTGATGATCCGACCATCAACACTTGCTACGACGCTGACCGCCTAGATCTCGGCCGTGTGGGCATGTCGCTCAATCCGAAAAAGATGGCGACAGCACCGGGTGCAAGAATCGCCCACAAGTCTTTGCGGGCGAATGTTGATGTCTATGAAATGCGCGAATGGCTAAAGACGATTGTTCTTTAACCTCGCGAAAAATTAACCGGCGAAATTCTTTCCCAAAATCGCAGTGACATTCTTGAGAATGCCTTCTGCAACGTCGGGCTTGTTCATGGAATACACGTGAACGTTCGTGATGCCGTTGGCGTAAAGGTCGATAATCTGATCGCTTGCGTAAATGATACCGGCCTGCTTCATGGCTTCGGGATCGCTACCGAACTTGTCGACCAGCGACTTAAAGCGCTGCGGCATGAACGAACCGGAAAGCTTGATGGCGCGTTCCACCTGGTTTGCATTCGTGATCGGCATAATACCGGGGAGCACCGGGCAGTTGACGCCTGCATCGCGCAGTTTGTAGAGGAAACTGAAGAACAAGTTGTTGTCGAACACCATCTGCGTGGTCAAAAAGTCTGCACCGGCATCGACCTTTTCCTTAAGGTGCTTGATGTCTTCGGCCTGGTTTGCACTTTCGGGGTGCTTTTCGGGGTAGCAGGCGGCACCAATGCAGAAGTCGGCATCAGAGGCCTTGAGTTCACGGATGAGCTCGACGGCATAGTGGTAGTCGCAATTGTCGCGGCCCTTTTCGATGAGTTCCGGAGTCAAGTCGCCGCGGAGAGCCATGACGTTCTTGATGCCTGCGGTCTTCATGTCTTCGATGCGCTGGTGCACCGTTTCCTTGCTGCTGGAAACGCAGGTAAGGTGGGCGAGCATCGGGATGCCGAACTTTTGCTTGAGGTTCTTGGCAATATCAAGAGTGAAGTGGCTAACGCCGCCGCCTGCACCGTAAGTCACGCTCATGAAGGCGGGGCCAAGGGCTGCAATCGATTCGGTGGCGGCCTTTACGCTTTCGAAGCTCGTCTCTTTTTTAGGCGGGAACACTTCGAACGAAAGGCTCATCTTGTCTTGCTTAAGAATGTCAACAATCTTCATAATCTCTCCGTGGGCGGGTCGAACCGGCACCCTAAGTCTATGCAAATATTTTAATATATGCATAAATATATAAAATGTTCGGGAATGTGGCAAGTGCAAAAGGCGGGAGTGCCCTTGCACTGTAAAAATTAGATAGTTGAGCAAACTTGACAATCATTTGCAAATTGACTAAATTTGAATTTGCAAATAGGTTGCAATTTAAAATGGCCAAATCGGAATATAAAACACAGACTCGCCAAATGATTTTGGACTATATGGTCGGGAATCCTGATCGGATTTTCATGGCCTCTGAAATTGCGCAAAGTCTTCCGGAAGTTTCGCTGAGTACCATTTATCGCAATCTTTCTAGGCTCGAAAAAGCGGGAATGATCCAAATTGTCGGTGCCGCAGATAATAATGAATTGCAATACCGTTACACAGGCCCTGGCCAATGCGAAGAGAAAATGCACCTCGTGTGCAAGGAATGCGGCAAGTTTTTCCATTTAGAAGGCCCCGCCCTCAAGGTTTTGCAACTTTCGGTTCAGCGCAGTGGTTTCGAACTAGACCAGCAACAATCGGTTTTACTCGGACGTTGCTCCGGTTGTTCGCGGAGGCGTCATGATTAACGCCTTGTTCAACAAATTGCTTGTGGCGCTAGCTTCGCTCTATGTCGCCAAGCACTTGAAGCATCATTGTCATGGCGAACATTGCCACGTATGCCACCATATCCATCGTTGTCTGGAACTGATTTCGGTATGCATGGAACTGGTGGTGGCGCCGTTTGAACTTGCACTTCGATTTTTCTATTTCAAACTAGTTTGTTTTAAGGCTGCGACTTCGCAGTCGGTGACACTTGTATCGCAGAAAGTCCTTTTACTGAATTGATGTTTGCCGTATTCCGGTTTTAATTATCAATTCAATTTATAGCCCGAAAGGGTAAAGGACTTATAATGAAAAAAATTGCAGCTTATGCAATGTTTGTTTTGGTGGCAGCCTTTGCGCTTGTCGCCTGCAGTGCGGAATCGAGCGAGAAAGCGCCTGCAAAAAAGAAAGTTTCTATTGTCGCGACGATTTATCCGCAGTATGATTGGCTGAAGAATGTTCTCGGAGATCGTCAGGACTCTGTGAACCTGAAATTACTCATCAAGAACGGCACAGATTTGCACAGCTACAAGCCGTCGGCACAAGATATTGCCGCAATTGCAAGCGCCGATATGGTTGTGTACGTGGGTGGCGAATCGGATGCTTGGGTTGAAAAAGCTTTGGCTGCAACACCGAAGGCTGGCCGCGTGCAGGTGAATCTGATGCAGGCGCTGGGTGACCGCGTCAAGGAAGAAGAAATCGTCGAAGGCATGCAAGCCGAAGAGGAACATCACCACGAACATGGCGAAGAAGCAGAAGAACACGAACATGAACATCATGAGCATGCAGAAGAACATGAGCACGAACATCATGAACATGCTGAAGAAGCCGAAAACGATGAACATGTTTGGCTCTCGCTGAAGAATGCCGAAATATTGGTGATGAACCTTGCAGACGCCATCTCGAAAGTGGATACGGCGAACGCTACGGAATACCACATGAACGCGGGTCTTTACATTGCAAAGATTAGCGCTTTGGATGCCCAGTATCGAGCAACAACGGACAGCACTGCCCTCAAGACAATCCTATTCGGTGACCGTTTTCCGTTTCGCTATCTGGTGGATGATTACGGTATTAAGTATTTTGCCGCGTTTGTTGGTTGCTCCGCCGAAAGCGAAGCGAGTTTCGAGACGGTAGCCTTCTTGGCTGGCAAAATGGATTCGCTTGCACTCCCTGCCATATTTACGATTGACGGTAGCAACGGCAAGATTGCCCGTGCGATTCTCGATGCTAGCAAGAAGTCGAAGAACGCTCAGGTTCTCACGCTGAATTCGATGCAGTCGGTGACGGATGCACAGATGCAATCCGGCACAGACTACCTGAGCATTATGCAGTCGAACCTAGAAGTGCTGAAGAAAGCGCTTAAATAGTGCGGAATGCATGACGAGTAGTGAGCGATGAAAATTAAAAATTGAGAATGAATAATGAATAGTGAAGATGTACAGAAAAAAAATCTAAGCCAAAATTCTCAAAGGGAGCCGCAGGCGACCGAGCTCACCGCCCATACCTCGTTGCTCAAGTGTCGGCAACTGACTCTCGGCTACGGGAACAAGGATTTGGTACGCGATTTGGACTACGATGTAAACGCAGGAGATTACCTGTGCATTGTGGGCCGCAACGGTTCCGGAAAGACGACTTTTTTGAGAGGAATCGCGGGCCTGCTCAAGCCGAAATCGGGAGTCATCGAACTTTGCGATGGCCTTTCTCGAAACCAGATTGGTTACCTGCCGCAAATGACAATCGTGCAAAAGGATTTCCCGGCCTCGGTCGAAGAAATCGTGCTGTCGGCATTCCAGGGAAAGCACCGCTTGCTGCCATTTTACAGAAAGGCGCACCGGGATCGCGCCATGGAATGCATGGCGCTAACCCGTACCGAAAGTCTCGCGAAATCTTGTTTCCGCGAGCTTTCGGGGGGCCAAAAGCAGCGCGTGCTTTTAGCGAGGGCCCTGTGCGCCGCTGAGCGCCTGCTGCTTCTCGACGAACCGGTAACGGGTCTCGATCCGGAATCTACAGAAACGATGTACCGCATTATCGAAAACCTGCATCAGCAGGGAATGACCGTTGTCATGGTCACTCACGATGTGGATACGGCCCTAGATGACGCTACCCGTGTGCTGGACTTCAACACCATTTCGGTGAAGGGAAAATAATCATGCCAGAACTTCTTGAAAAACTCACGTTCTATGTTGATTTTCCTTTCGTGCGTTATGCGGTTATCGTAGGCGTTCTCGTGTCGCTTTGCTCGTCTCTCTTGGGCGTGACCTTGGTTCTCAAGCGTTACTCCTACATTGGTGACGGTCTTTCCCATGTCGCCTTCGGCGCGCTTTCGATTGCGGCAGTGCTCAAGATTACGAACAATATGCTGCTTATCTTGCCGGTAACGGTTGCTGTGGCTGTACTCTTGCTGTGCACGGGCAAAAACGCCCGCATTAAGGGAGATGCTGCCATTGCAATGGTTTCGGTCGGTGCGCTTGCCATCGGCTACTTGCTGATGAACGTGTTCTCGACTTCGGCGAATATCTCGGGCGACGTGTGCACGACGCTTTTCGGCTCGACTTCTATTCTGACGCTTCGAGTAGAAGAAGTTTACTTGTGCGTTGCGCTTTCGATTGCTGTCCTCGCTGTCTTTATTCTTTTCTACCACAAAATTTTTGCCATCACCTTTGACGAGAATTTCGCGCAGGCAACAGGCGTCAACACGACCTTATTCAACTTGCTGATTGCAGTCATCGTGGCCGTTATCATTGTGCTCGCTATGAACTTGGTGGGAGCCCTCTTGGTGTCAGCCTTGGTGGTATTCCCGTCGCTTTCGGCCATGCGCGTGTTCAAGAGCTTCTTTGCGGTAACGGTCGCTTCGGCCATTATCTCGGTCGTATGCTCGCTCGTCGGAATCGTTGTCGCAATCCTTGCAGGCACCCCTGTGGGCTCGACCATCGTGGCGGCAGATATTGTGGCTTTTGGTATCTTCTATTCTATCAGCCTGATTCAAGGCAGAGGGGTTTAAGTTGTTCAAAGTAGTTCTTGCCGTTCTGCTTGCCTTTGCGGCCTTGTTTGCAAAGGAACCCGGCGGTAAAGAGAAATACGACATTGACATTTCCCACATGAGCGGGACCATGGTCTATGGGCAAGTTTACCAGATGGTCATGTATCCGAGCAAGTATCTCGGAAAGCATATCAAGATGAAGGGAATCTTCTCGAGCTATTACGATGAAGAACAGGAACGGCGCTTTTACGGTTGCGTAATCCAAGATGCCCTCGCTTGTTGTTCGCAAGGGCTTGCTTTTGAACTTGCAAAGCCGCGTAAGTTTCCGAAAGAATACCCCGCCGAAGGTGCCATAATCACGATTACAGGTGACTTTGATTTTGAAAGCGACGAAGGGGGCGGAGGTTTCCCTATCATTCGCAATGCCGAAATGCATATCGAAAAATAAATTCGTTGTTTGACAGATTGATTTACTGGAATTTTTAGTGAAATTTTTGAAGACCATAATCGTTGCGTTGATGGTGGCGGGCTTACTTTCTATTGCCCAGCACCATCATGATGATTTTGACGAGCATGACGATTGCCCGGTTTGCGCGCTGGTGCAGAATGGTCTCGACTTTAGTGGCGATATCCCTGATGTTGCCGTGTTTTTGGTGGTTATCTGTGAACTGCTGAGCGAAATTCGTGTATTCAAGACGAATCCGCACTTTCATTTTTCGAGGCCTCGCGCCCCACCTATTCTCTCGACATAATCCTCTAAAACTTCAATCGCAACATCCTGCTTTTTGCCTCGCGAAAAATCGCTAGGTGTTTTTGGCCTTGTTGTCCGCAAATCTTTTCGCGGATAGGATCGTTGTATTCAAACGAGAGAAAAATGAAATCTATTAAGACCCTTTCCTTCGCCTTTTTGGGCATTATCCTTAGCCTATTTTTTGCCGCCTGCGGCGACAGCAACAGCACCTCTACTGACCAGCACGAACATTTTGAAGCCGAAGGCTGGAACCTTTACTGGGGTGACTGGCAGCTCGCCTACAGCGTTTACCGCGGCAAGGCCGATTCCTCTATCGAAGTGATGCACGTGAATGCAAATTGCATGAGTGAGCATATCTCTGTCAAATTTCTTGACGACAACAAGAAAGAAGTGGAGCCCCCGACGGACGACGAACATTCCCTCGCCTGGGAAATTGCCGACGAAAAAATTCTGGATGTACATTCCTGCGGCAGCTGGGGCTTCCACCTGAAGGGCGTCAAGGAAGGCGAAACGACTTTGATTCTCAAGGTAAATCACCACGACCATGCTGACGCTCGCACGCCGGCAATCCGCGTTGTCGTAGACAAGGCTTTGGACGCAGAAGAATGCCCGTTCCATGAACATCACCATGATGATGACGATGACGACGATGATGAAGACCATGATCATGACCACCACGATCACGAGCACGAACATGAAAATTAGCCTATTTAGGGCTGCCATGGGGAGCCTCCTTCTGGGAGGCTTCCTTCATTTTTCTTTTGCCCAAGAATTTGTACAAGATTTAGGAAGTTCGACCATTGAGGCCGAACAATCGAAACAGGCTTTATTGGAAGGTTTGCGCGATGAAGATGATTTGAAAGGCGCAACTCTTGAACGTGAAATTTCAACGACGATTGCAGAAACAATCGGAAATGAACCCGATGTGGCAATTCGCTCGATGGGGCCTGCGGCGGCGCGGCCTGTAATCAAGGGACTTTCGGGGAGTCATGTCGAGGTGACGGAAGATGGCTCTATAAGTGGCGATATGAGCGCGACATCGCCGGACCATGCGGTTGCATCGGAAGTGTTGACTGCGCGGCGCTTGCGCGTGTTGCGAGGCCCGCGTATTTTATTGCATTCGTACTCGGCTGCGGGCGGGGTAGTGCAAGTGGACCGCAAAGATATTCCTTTTGATGATTCGGTGTTTCATGGTTATGTTTCGTGGTACGGAGAAACGGGGCAACCGGGTTATGCGACAGCCGTTGGCGCAAATGCCTCGGTAATGGGTTTCTCTCTCAAAGGAGAACTTTCGGGGCGCAGCATGCGCAATATGGAAACTCCCGACGGAACTCTTGAAAATACAGAAATCGAAAACAAGAGTGGTGCCGTGGGTGCCGCGTACGCCTTAGGGCGCATAAGGCTGGGTGCGTCTTATCGATGGTTTGATAGTGACTATGGAATTCCTGGCGGCTTTATTGGCGGGCATCCGAATGGGGTAGACATTGATTTGTGGAAGCGGGACCTGACTTTGCGCGGAATCTATTTGCCAGCACACCGGCCTGAGGATACTTTGGATGTTACGGTACGTTTTAATCAATATCATCACAAGGAACTGGAAGGAGAAGCGGTGGGGGCCGAGTTCGCCGTGAATGAGGGGAATCTTCGTTTGGAGAAGTTCATGGCGAATCTGGGCCCCCTATTCGGCGTTCGCCTGGGGGCTGAATTAGACAGCCGTTCGGTTAAAATGGGCGGCTACGTGTTTACGCCACCGACCCGCTCGTATACGTCCTCTTTATTTGCTGTTGCGAGCATGGGTGGGTGGCGTGGTCTTGAAATCACGCTTTCGGGGCGGTTTGGCGGTGCGTTCTTCCGCCCGCGTGAAAGCGTGGTTGCCGACAAAGATGCTATCTCGGATCGCAATTTTGCGCTGTGGGCATTCGACGCCGAATTCTCGCAACGAGTCGGTGTCGGTAAGTTTATGACGCTTGACCTTTTCAGGACGACGCGGGCGCCGACGATTGAGGAGCTCTATAACCAGGGACCGCACTTGGCGGCGTATACATACGAACGCGGGTATCACAAGTTAGATGCTGAAAGCGGTTATGGCGCAGAACTCGAGTACCGCTCTTATGGAGAATGGGTGATGCTTCGGGCGTCTGCGCACGGCACGTGGTTCTTGAACCATCTGGCTCCGCGCGCCACAGGCGATACCAACTGGTCGCAGCTGTTGCCCATTTACCAAGTGCGCGGAGACGAAGCTCTGCTCTTTGGCGGAAGTGCCTCTATACAGACTGTCGCTGAACAAGGGGTTCATGCTTCTGCTTCGGCGAGTTACGTGCGAGGGTATTTCCGCGATGGCGACTGGGGCGACATGCCGCAGATTCCTCCGTTCAAGTTCCATGGCGAATTAGGGTATGTATGGGAGAGTTTGCGCGCTTTGGCTTATAGCGATTTTGCGCTAACGCAAAAGTATGTAGACCGTTACGAAGAATCGACTCCGGGCTATGTAACTCTAGGCCTGCTGGCAGAACTCCGTTGGAGCTTATCCCTTGCGCAATATAGCCTTGTGCTTCGCGCAGACAACCTGTTTGACGCTGACGTACGCAACCATCTTTCTCGCTTGAAGTCGGTGATGCCCGAAAAAGGCCGCAATTTCAGTTTGCTTGCCAAGATGGAGTTTTAAGATTGACGCAAGCATGATTTTTGTCTATATTTGCGCTACCTTATATGAGTTTGCTCGAGTAGCTCAGTTGGATAGAGCAATTGCCTTCTAAGCAATGGGTCGTGGGTTCGAATCCCGCCTCGAGTATGAAAAAAGGTCCCCTTTTTTGGGGACCTTTTTTCATACCCTCGGCGGGGCGAACCCGAAGGGTTCGACCTCTGCGTAAGGCGAACGCAGCGACCGAGCTTGCTCGGGCATTGCTGAGCCGAAGCCGGAGCTTCTCCGCAAAGCGGAGAAGCATCCCGCCGAGAAAGCGCCTTTGCCGAGCAGACTCCCGCCTCGAAATTTTCCATAAGAAAAAAGCGTCCGGTTCACAGAACCGGACGTCCATAAGGAGTAGAATCTAGCGGCTAGCCGATTACATCATGCCGCCCATGCCCATGGACGGATCCATGGCGGGAGCTGCCGGCTTCGGTTCCTTCTTTTCGGCGATCACGCAGTCAGTCGTGAGGATCATCGAAGCGATAGAAGCGGCGTTCTTGAGGGCAGTACGGGTCACCTTAGCCGGGTCAATCACACCAGCCTTGATGAGGTCTTCGTAGGTGTCAGTCTTCGCATTGTAACCGAAGCTGTCCTTGCCTTCCTTCACCTTGTTCACCACGACAGAGCCTTCGAGGCCAGCGTTCTGGACAATCTGACGGAGAGGTTCTTCGATAGCGCGGCGGATGATAGCGGCACCAGTCTTCTGGTCGGCGTTATCAAACTTGAGGGAATCGATGGCCTTTTCGGCGCGGATGAGGGCAACGCCACCACCCGGAACGATACCTTCTTCGACGGCAGCGCGAGTTGCGTGCATAGCGTCGTCGACGCGGTCCTTCTTTTCCTTCATTTCAACTTCAGTAGCAGCACCGACCTTGATCACGGCTACGCCGCCAGCGAGCTTGGCCAAGCGTTCCTGGAGCTTTTCGCGGTCGTAGTCGCTCGTGGTAGCTTCGATTTGCTTCTTGATCTGACCGATACGGGCCTTGATAGAAGCGGCGTCGCCAGCACCTTCAACGATCGTGGTGTTGTCCTTCGTGATAGTGATAGACTTGGCCTGGCCGAGCACGGTCACCGGAGCGTCTTCGAGCTTGGCGCCAGTGTCTTCAGAAACCAGCATACCGCCAGTGAGGATAGCGATGTCTTCGAGCATTGCCTTACGACGGTCGCCGAAGCCCGGAGCCTTAACGGCTGCGACCTTCAGGGTGCCACGCATCTTGTTCACAACGAGCGTTGCGAGAGCTTCGCCATCGACGTCTTCGGCGATGATGAGGAGAGACTTGCCCTGCTTAGCAACGTGTTCGAGCATCGGCAGCAAATCCTTCATGGTAGAAATCTTCTTGTCGTACAACAGGATGTACGGGTTTTCGAGGGCCACTTCCATGCTGTCCGTGTTGGTGACGAAGTACGGAGAGAGGTAGCCGCGGTCGAACTGCATACCTTCGACAACGTCGAGAATGGTTTCAGCAGTCTTGGATTCTTCGATGGTGATCACACCGTCGTTACCGACCTTTTCCATAGCGTTGGCGAGGAGTTCGCCAATTTCGGGGTCGTTGTTAGCAGAAATCGTTGCGACCTGGGCAATGTGTTCCTTGCCGTTGATCTTCACGGCCATCTTGCCGATTTCCTTAATCACGGCTTCGACAGCAGCGTCCATACCGCGCTTGATGTCCATCGGATTTGCGCCGGCGGCCACGTTCTTGAGGCCTTCGCGAGTGATAGCCTGAGCGAGCACGGTAGCGGTGGTGGTACCATCACCAGCAGCGTCGCTCGTCTTGTTCGCGACTTCCTTGGCCATCTGGGCGCCGAGGTTTTCGTAAGCGTCTTCGAGTTCCACTTCCTTAGCGACGGACACGCCGTCCTTGGTGACGTTCGGAGCACCGAAGGCCTTGGCGATCATCACGTTGCGGCCCTTAGGACCGAGAGTGACCTTCACTGCGTTGGCGAGTTTGTCCACACCCTTCATCAGGGATTCGCGAGCTGCTACATCAAACTTAAGTTGCTTTGCCATTTTGTTTTTCCTTTTTTATTAAAACCTTTTGTTGCGCTATTACAGAGTAGCGATGACGTCGGATTCCTTCACGATCAGGTAGTTTTCGCCATCAACGGTGACTTCAGTACCGCTGTACTTGCCGTAAAGCACCACGTCGCCGACCTTGACTTCCATGGCAACGAGGTCGCCCTTTTCGTTCTTGCGACCCGGGCCCACGGCCACGACCTTACCCTGCATCGGCTTTTCCTTGGCGTTGTCCGGGATAAAGAGACCCGAGGAGGTCTTCTGTTCGGCTTCTGCCGGCTTGACGACGATTCGATCTGCAAGAGGCTTAATCATTTTCACTTTTCCTTTTTTGTGGGCTTTTGCGCCCTGATTGAACTTTTTAGTCCAAGCTGGACTATTTTTTTTGTTTCGCCCTAGAGTAAGCAATTTCTGTGCCAAGTTCTATTGGTGGGCGATTTGTGTCTGTTTTGGTCTTATTAGGCAATTCGTAGTATCGTTTTGAAACGTTTTTGGCGGCTTTTAAGGCTTTAAGGAGCTTGTGTTTTAATTTGAAACAAGACGCTTTGCTTGTGACGAGCTTGCGGGCGATTCCGTAATTGTCCACACTTGACGGCATTAATGAAGAAGTGTAGACTTTTTATTTTTATTACAATTTTTAAAAACGCCAAATTATCTAGAAAATTTTTAAAATAATGTGGACTTTTTATAAAAATTTTGATTATATTTAGAAAAGGAATTGCTGTGGAGGCCTGTTGTCTAAAGACTACAACTAAGAATAATTTGCGTTCTGTTTTTAGCATTTAGAAATAGATTAGCAGTAAGGCCATAGAAAATGGAGTTTATATGGGTATTGGTTTAAAAACATCGACAATTTTTGCAGGAGTCGTGCTGGCGTTTGGGCTTGCATCTCCGGCTTTTTCTGCTAACCGCCAGATGGAAAATCTTTCGCGCGGTCTTGCTGTCACGAACACGGGCAAGGGTATGCTCGTGAGTTGGCGCCTTTTGGGTACCGACGCTCCGGACGTGGAGTTCAATCTCTATCGTGATGGCGAGAAAATTGCTTCCGTTGGTAAGACGGGTGGCACGAACTACCTGGACGCCGCCGGCAAGACAACTTCCAAATATACGGTCGCGGCAGTAGTTGGCGGCAAGGAAGGTGCCAAGCAGGGTGTTTCCGTGGTGCTCGACAAGACGGTCTCCAACAGCGGAAAGTCTTTCCCGTATAAGACGATTAAACTGGAAGTCCCCGCGGCACAGACGATGCCCGATGGCGAAAAATGCACATACACTCCGAACGATGTGAGTACGGCCGACCTCGACGGCGACGGCGAATACGAACTGATTTTGAAGTGGGATCCGAGCAATGCCCACGACAACTCGCAGACGGGCTATACGGGTACGGTATTCATCGATGCCTACAAGCTCGACGGTACGCGCCTTTGGCGTATTGACCTCGGTAAGAATATTCGCGCGGGTGCTCACTACACGCAGTTCCAGGTCTTTGATTACGATGGCGACGGCAAGGCCGAGATGATCGTGAAGACTGCCGACGGCACGATTGACGGTACGGGCAAGGCGATTGGCGACAAGTCGAAGGATTACCGCGACGCGAGTGGTACGATTCTTAAAGGTCCTGAGTACTTGACCGTTTTCCGTGGTGTAGACGGTGCCGCGATTTCGACCGTTACGTACGAACCGAGCCGTGATATTAACCAGCACGTGAAGGGCAAGGATGCCCATGGCTACTGGGGCGATAACTACGGCAACCGCTGTGAACGCTACTTGGCTGCAACGGGTTATCTGGACGGAGTGCACCCGAGTGCAATCTTTGCACGCGGCTACTACAGTTCCTCTTATGTGGCGGCCTATGATTTTGACGGTAAGGACTTGAAGCTCCGCTGGCTCCACAAGTCGGAATATCCGGGCCAAGGCCTGTACGGCGAAGGAAACCACAGCCTTCAGGCGGTGGACCTTGACGGTGACGGCTACGACGAAATCTTCTTCGGGGCAGCAGCCTTGAACCACGATGGAACGCTGCGTTACCGCACGGGCCTCGGTCATGGCGATGCCCATCACATCGGTGATCTGGATCCGGATCTTCCGGGTCTTGAATCCTGGGACGTGCACGAACACAAGGATGCCAAGTATACCGAAGAAATGCGCGCCAATGATGGCAAGATTATTTGGGGCACTCCGCAGCCTTCTGCCGAGGGTGTTGATAATGGCCGTGGCATGGCGGCGGACGTTGATTCTGAATATCGTGGCTATGAAATGTGGTCTGCAAAGGGCGGTGGAATGAAGACTGCTAAGGGCAAACTCATTGGAACGCCTGCAGTGTCTCAGAACTTCCGCATTTATTTTGATGGCGATGAGTATGATGAACTCTTGGACGGCGCTTTTGTGACCAAGTTCAATTCTTCGTCAAAAAAATCCGAAACTTATTTCGATGGTCCTTCTGCCCTCGGTGTTACCGGTTGCAATGGCACCAAGAATACCCCGAGCCTTGTGGCCGACCTCTTTGGCGACTGGCGCGAAGAAATGGTAGTGCGTAGCGAAAAGGATCCGACGTTGCTGTACATCGTTTCGACTCCGGTAGAAAGCAAGCTCCGCGTCTATACGCTGATGCACGATGCTACCTACCGCACGGCGGTCGCTTCCGAAAATACGGCTTACAACCAGCCGCCTCACGTGGGCTATTATCTGCCCGATATGGTCAAGTCGCTCAAGCAGCCGAGCATCTTTGTGGTAGGCGAGGACCCGGCTCCTGCCGACACGACCCCGGTGGTGAACAACGGCAAGTCCGAACTGGATGCCTCTACCCCGAAGGATGGCAAGGGCTGGACTCAGAGCGAAAACGAAGGCTTCCTCAAGAACGGCTACTATAACTTTGACAATGCGCTTTCGAGCTACGGCACTTGGGAAATCTTCTCGAAGACCGAGGCGAAGACGACGCTTACGGTGCGCTTCACGAACGGTGGGACTACCTCCCGCAATATGGCGGTTACCGTAAATGGCGCTTCTGCCGGCACGATTAGCTTCCCCTCGACAGATGCCTCCTGGACGACTTATTCCGAGGCGAAGATCGACGTGAAGATTGTTGCTGGCGTGAATACGATTACGTTTACCTCGATGACGAGTGACGGTGGCCCGAACTTTGACATGTTCACTTTCGGTATCGACGGCGTAGAACTCTATGACGGTACGCAGAAGATTGATAATCCGACTGCACTTGCGGTAATTCCGTTCAAGAATGGAGTCTCCTTCAATCCTTCTACGGGCGTGCTCTTTACGCCCAAGGCTGGCTTTGCGGAAGTCTACTTCTACGATATGTCCGGTGCAATGCGCATGGGGGTGTCGCGGAACGTGAATGCTGGCTCTACGACGATTTCGCTTGACCGCGAAATGCTTCCGAAGGGAACTTATCTCGTTAAGGTAATGCTTGACGGAAAGGCTGTTTCGACGAAGAGATTCTCGAAGCTATAAACACCTCACTGCCTAGCCTTGGTCTTTCGAATGTTGGACCGGGGCTAGGCGATTTTTGATTTTGGTTATGAAGATGTTTAATAAAATCTGGCAATCTGCCGTAATCGCATCGATGGTCGTCGCTCCGCTCACATGGTCGGCAGTGACTATCTACATGTGTGGTGACTCCACCATGCAGGACTGGGCCGAGGGTTACTACCCCAAGCAGGGGCAGGGCCAGGATTTCCATTTTTGGTTTGATCCGACCAAGGCTACGGTCGTGAACCGCGGCCAGGGTGGCATGTCGCTCGGTGGCGGCGGTCTTGACAAGAAGGGTAATACCGCTGTCGGCTATTACGACATGTTCTTCAAGAAGGGCTGCTCCAATGGCAACTGCATCGCTGAAAAACTCAAGGCGGGCGACTACGTCGTGATCCAGTTCGGTATTAATGACGTGAACTACAGTACCGAAGATTTCTTTGCTTCGAACATGAAAAAGATGGTGAGCGATGTCCGCGCGAAGGGCGCTTACCCGATTATTATGAGCCCGATTCGTCGTAAGTATTACGATTCTCCGACACAGATTCATAACAGCTACCGCGGCTACCCGGCGCTGAACAAGAGTCTTTCCGAAGAACTCAACGTGCCGTTTATCGACATGAGTGAAATGGTCGCGAACTACATGATTTCTGTGGGTGAACGCTACGCGGAACAGTATGTCTTCAATTATGCGACCAAGTCTGAATACAGTAACTTGGGAAGCGACCAGACAGACGCCGTGCATTTGCAGATGAATGGTGCGAACGCTTTCGGTCGAATCATTACCGAGCAGATGCGCGCCCACAGTGACCCGATTGTGAAAAAACTCGGTGACTATATGGCGCCGATGTACCAGGTGAGTGTGAAGGTGAGCCCCGAAGGTGCAGCCGAAGCGACTTCGATCAACGCCTATTACCCGAAGGGTATGACCGTGATGCTCAAGACTATTCCGAAGAGCGGCAAGAAGTTCTTGGGCTGGTACGATGGCAACGGCAACAAAGTGGGTGCCCCGAGCCGTTCGAACGTGAAGTCTCCTTACATTCATACGTTCGTGATGGGTAGTGCCTCGACGCAGTTCACGGCGGTTTACGAGGGCGGAACGGCGCAGAAATATACCGGCGATGGTGCCGCGTTAACTGCGTTCCCGACCACGACTCCGAAGAGCCTTGACGATGTGACCTTTGTTCCGTTTACCCCGATTGAAGGCAGCACGCAGGATACGGTGAAAATTGACAAGGATATCAAGAAATTCTTTGATGCAAGCACTCCGGATACGGCTGGAATCGGCTGGACTCAGAACGAATGGACTGGCTTTACGGGCGAAGGCTATTACAATCTGGATAATACGAATGCCTCGTTTGCCGCATATAAGGTCAAGTTCCCAGGCGCAGGCTACGTGACGCTTGCGGTGCGCTATGCAAACGGCGGATCGTCGGACCGTATGTTCAATGCCTATTTGGACCATGACTACCTCGTGAGTGCACCGCCGACGGGAGGTTGGGACAAGTGGGATACCGCCTACGTGGTGATGGATGCCCCGCAAGGTGAAGCCGAACTCAAGATTATGTCGCTTACAAGCGATGGCGCTCCGAATCTAGATGCCTTCGGTTTCAGTATCGACGGTGTTTGCCGCGTAAGCGAAGGTTGCGAAGAACAGGATACTTCGAAAACAGCTATTGCAATGGCTTCTACGCAGGTTGCATTTGCTCAGTTGAATGGCAATGTTTTGAAAATTAATGGCAGTAATGCCCGTATTGATGTGTTCGATATGCGCGGTCGCTTGATGGCTCGCAAGATTGCGGGTGGTGAAGTTGACTTGTCGAACTTGGTGAAGGCAAATGGCCTGTACCGCGTTATGGTTCGCCAAGGTAGCGCCAAGTATGCAACCACATGGGCAAAGGTGAGGTAGGCTATGAAGGGTGTTTTAAAATTCTTCGTTGCTGCCGCCATTTTTGCTGGCGTTGCCGTGAGTGATTCCACCAGTTTCGCAATTTACGTGGTTGGCGATTCGACGGTGCAAACCTATAAAGATAACGTCTATCCGCAAACGGGTTGGGGCCAGGTTCTTGGCTATTTCTTTGATGCGTCTCGCGTGAAGGTGAATAACTATGCCATTGGTGGCCGTAGCTCTAGAACATTCATTGAAGAAGGCCGTTTGGACGAAGTCAAGGGCAAGCTCCAGAAGGGCGATTACCTTTTCGTGCAGTTTGGGCATAATGACCGCGACTACAGTAAGGCTGCCCGCTATGTGGAACCGTCGCAGTTTCCTGGCTACATCCAGAAGTATGTGGATGCTGCCAAGGCGAAGGGGGCTAATGCCATTTTGATTTCGCCGATGAACTTGAACGGTAGCCGCAACGTGTTCTCTACCGGCGACAAAAATTACGATGCCCGCGGCATGATGCAGACGGTGGCGAAGAACAACAAGGTCCCGTTTGTGGATTTGAACATGAAGTCGTACAATACCTACAATACGACTTACAAGAACATGCCGGATTACGTGACACGTTATCTGTACAAGAAACTGGAGAAGGGCGAATATCCGAATTACCCGGATGGCGTGAACGATGGAACGACACATTTCCAGGAGATGGGCTCGATGGGCCATGCCCAGATGATTTGCGAAGAACTTGAAGAAAATCTCAAGAGCAATTCGAATCTTTCTGCCGACGCAAAGGCGGCGCTCACCACGCTTGTTTCTACTATCAAGAAACGTTACACCATCAAGGTGCAGACAAACCTTTCGAATTACAACGGTCTCATCACGCAGACTCAGTATTTCCCGGCGGGTTCCCCGATGACGCTCCGCGTGACTCCGAACGGTCAGACCTTCGAAAAGTGGGTGGACGACGACTGTAACGAAATCTCGAAGAACATGATTTATTACGGTTTCAAGACCAAGGCCCGCAATATCACTTATACGGCGATGTTCAAGGGCGGTTCCGAATGCAAGAAAATAGCTCACGATAGCGAAGAATCCGGCAACGAAAATCCCACGTCCTCTAGCTCCGAGGGCCCGGAATCGTCTAGTTCCATTGATCCGAAACTTTGCTTTGACGGCACCGCTGATGCGGCGTGGCCTTCTCCGATTGATATGTCGAATCCTGAAATTGCAGATGGCTTGACGGAATCGAACCATGAGGGCTATACGGGGCAGGGCTTCTTCAATATTGAAAATAGCGCCTACAGCACTGCGACTTACAAGCTGACGTCTGACCAGTCGGCCTCCAATGCCCGCGTCATGATCCGCTATTCGTTCCAAGGCAATTCTAACCGCGATATGAAATTCACGATCGATAACGGAACTTACGATGTGGCTTTCCCCTCGACGGGCAGCTGGGACAAGTGGGATACCGCTTATATCGAAGATGTTTGGGTGGATGCTCTTGACTTTAAGATGAAGATTGCCTCGACGACAAGTGACGGCGGCCCGAATATCGATATGATTGCCTTTGATATGAAGGGAGTGTACCGCACGGGTTGTAAGCCTGCTAAGGTTGAAAACGATGTGGAATCTTCTAGCAGCACGACCTCTTTTGTGAATCCGGTTGCTTCGGGTGTTTCGTTTGATGCTCGTCATTTGACTGTTTCGACTCAGGGTGGTTTAATGGATGTCCAATTGATGGATGTCATGGGCAAAACCTTGAAACGTGAAGTTCGAAATGTGGCTCCGGGTACGGTTTCTCTGCTTTCTGATGGTGAAAAACTTGCTAAAGGTCGCTATTTTGCGAGAATTTCGCTTAATGGGCGGCTCTTGCTGGTGCAACCTTTTGTATATTAAGAAAAAAACGGAGGCTTTATGAAGCTTTTTAAATTGATTACATCTGTGTGCGCAGTGTCTGCTGCATTTATGTTTGTTGCATGTGACGATTCTTCGTCTGCAAGTGCCAATGACGACGAAAAGCTTGATTGCTCGGTTTCTGATGGCGTGAAAGTTGTTTCTCCCAAGAAGGGCGATTCCTTCAAGATGGGTGAAACCATCACGGTGGTTTACGGTTCTGATGTACAGGGCTCCGGTTACCGCTTTGTGTTCAAGACGTCTGAAGAAGATGCTGGTATCGATATGCTCGAAGAATCTGCCGGTCCTGAAAAACCGGACGGAAAGACCTGCTATGAACAGCAGGTGAAGCTGACTGAAGATGTCGCTGAACCGACCGAAACGGCTATCATTCGCGTGATTCCGTACGAAAAGACCTCCAAGGCTGGTAATTCTGCCACCTTTAAGGTGACAAAATAGTCTTGAACTCGACTTTAAAATTCGAAGACCCCTCAATCACCGTAGCCCTTGTGGGTTGCGGTGGTTTTATTGGTAGTCACCTTTTGCGCGCCATTTTTGAACGCACTAGTTGGCGTGTTTTTGGCGTGGATCTGGATTCGTACCGCATTCAAGAGCATTTGACGAATCCTCGGTTTGAATTTTTGAGCGCAGACCTTGCTGACCCCGAGGTGGTAGCGCGCATTGCGCAGTTCCCGGTAGTGGTGAACTTGGCGGCCATCTGTACGCCCGGTCGCTACATGGCCGAAGCGGCCGAGGTGATTCGCAGCAATTACGATCATCCGCGAGCTTTGGCGGACGCTTGTGCCAAGAGCGGTAGCTGGCTGATTCATTTTTCGACTTCTGAAATTTACGGCAAGACGGCGGCTGATTCGGGCGCGCTTTTCGAAGACGAGTCCGAAATTGTGCTTGGGCCGGTAGCGGCAAGTCGCTGGAGCTATGCGACAGCGAAACTCTTGACCGAACGTTATTTGGCAGGGCTCGCGGGCTTGAATTGGACGGTAGTCCGCCCGTTTAATTTCGTGGGCCCGTTCATGGACTTTATGCCGGGGGTCGATGGCGAAGGAATCCCGCGTGTGCTTGCAAATTTTTCGACGGCGCTTGTTCGCGGCGAAACGCTTAAGCTTGTAAACGGCGGCTTAGCCAAACGTTGCTTTACCTCGGTGCACGATGCGGTAGACTTTATGTTCTGCGTATTTGCGGCGGGCGAAAATCCGGAACGTCGTGCCGGAGTGCTTTCGCAGGCGTTTAATGTGGGCAATGCCGCAAACGAGGTTTCGATTGCGGAACTCTCGCAGTTGATGCGCTCGGTGTATGCCGAAGTCAAGGGAATTCCTGAAAGTGCAGTTCCCGGAGTCGAAACTGTTTCGGGCGAAGAATATTACGGCAAGGGCTACGATGATTCCCTGCGCCGCTTGCCTTCTGTAGAAAAGGCAGAACGCTTGCTTGGCTTTAAGGCGAAAATCCCGCTGAAAGAAGCTCTCGAAGAATCGTTGGCCTGGTTTGTGGGGCATTATGAAGTGTGACCATTTTATTTTTGTCCCCGCTTATAATGTAGCTGATACTCTTGCCTCTGTTCTGCAAAAAATTTCCGACGAAGTTTGGAGTACATCGGTTATCTTGGTGATTGATGATGGCTCTATTGACGATACCCGCGGAGCCTTTGAAAACTTTGTTGCGACACTCGATAGTAATAAAAAGTCAAGGCTGCGCTACATGCGCTTTGAACTGAATGCGGGCTATGGCGCTGTGGTCAAGAAGGGTATAGCCGAGGGGCTCCGTTCTGGTGCCGAACTCGTGGCATGTTTGCATGGCGATGGACAGTACCCGGCAGAACAGCTCGATGAATTTTTTGGCTATCTCAAGACGGTCAACCATGTTGACCATGAAGACGAAAGAAAGTTTGCCTTGGTTCAAGGCTCGCGTCTCTTGACTCGCGGTGGTGCAAAGGCGGGAAATATGCCCTTGCACAAGCGTGTTGGCGGAGCTTTCTTGACGGCTGTCGAGAACCTGGCTTTTTACCAGAAGTTGACGGATCGTCACAGCGGATTTATTGTGTATGATTCGGAATTTTTGAGGACGCTTGAACTCGATAAATTGAGTACATCGTTCGATATTGATCTCGAAATTATCTCGATTGCGGATTCTTTGGGCTACAAGCTTGCAGAACTCCCGATTCCAACGCGTTATGCTGGCGAAAAGTCGAATTTGAACGTCTTTACCTACGGTCTGCGCGTTTTGCGTCAGGTTGTTCGCCGTTTTGGCGCTTAGCTTTTTTTATAATTACTATAGAAAATACCAATTAGGGAGCGAATAATGATTAATCGAAATATTTTTCGCATACTCGTAGGAACGTTGTTTTGCGTGACGATGTTTTCTGCCTGCGGTGATGAAAATACGTATATCGTGGATGATCAGTATTCGGGAATTGAGTCTGTTGAAAATTTAGATTCATGTTCTGTATTTAGACTCTTCTTCCTTTTGGTCTTGTTCTGAGGGAAAATGGATTCTAGTCAATTTAGTCTTTGATAAACAATCGGTAAAGGATACGGTCCTTGTTAAGGATACTCTTTATTTAAAGGATTCGTTAATATCTAGAGACACGCTGTACTTGTATGATTCGTTAGTTATTAAGGATACGATAGCCTACAAAGATTCTGTGTTTTCGTATGACACCCTAGTTGTTAAGGATACACTCTTCGTTAAAGATACTGTTCTTGTGTATGACTCCCTAGTTGTGAAGGATACGCTCGTTTCCAAAGATACTGTGTTTTCTTATGATACTTTGGTTGTGAAAGATACGCTAGTTTTGAAAGATTCAATCTATTTTGTCGATACAGTCTATTCGTTTGACACCCTTGTTGTGAATCATTACGATACCTTACGTGTTTATGATACGAATACGGTTGTTTATGTTCCCAAGTATGATACTGTTACTACGGAATTCTTGAATCAGGAAATGCTTAAGAATGGTGATTATGGAATTCTTGTGGATGAACGGGACAATAAGGTTTACAGAACGATAAAGATTGGAACTCAGACTTGGATGGCACAGAATCTTTCGTATGCCGATGGTGGAGTAACAAGCTATTGCCGAAATAATTCTGTTCAAGACAATGGAGATGAGTATTGCCGTCGTTTTGGGCGTTTGTATACTTGGGCCGCAGCGCTGAATTTGGATGATATGTACAATTCTAATCGTGCAACAGAATCAGATGGTTCGGATAAATACTTGTATCATCCTGCACAGGGACTATGTCCTGATGGTTATCACATTCCGCAAAAGTCTGAATTCGAAACGCTTATAAATTATGTGGCGGCCCAAAATACGGTTAACAACGTCAAGACGGGCGTTTCTCCATCGCTTGAATCGGTTAATGGCTTATGGGATATACCTGCCGGTGATTCATATCCAACGAATACCACGGGTTTCTCTGGTGTGGCAAATGGTTCTTTATTTAGTGGCTACTCAGCAACGCTTTCGATGGTTTCGTCAACGGAAAACTCGGCTACTACCTTTACAGTGTATACATTACACCATTCATCGACTTCTTTCAAAATCGAAGCCCATGAAAAAGCGAGTTTCATGTCTATTCGTTGCGTAAAGAATTGATGAAAACAAGTTTTATCAACTAAAAAACATATATTTAAAGCATGGTTAAAGATTTAATTCATGCTTTGAATGGGGTGTTGCTCGGAAAGTCCGAGACGGTGGAACTTTTGGTGATGGCGCTGCTGGCCGATGGTCACGTGCTGGTGGAAGATGTTCCTGGCACGGGCAAGACCACACTTTCGAAGGCGCTTGCGGCTGCAATTGGGGCCGACTTTGCACGAATCCAGTTTACGCCGGATTTGCTGCCCGCTGATGTAACGGGCGGTGCCGTATTCAAGGCGAATACGGGTGAATTTGAAATTCGTAAAGGGCCTGTATTTACGCAGGTGCTCCTGGCAGACGAAATCAACCGAGCCTCGCCGCGTACACAGAGTGCATTGCTTGAGGCTATGGAAGAGCGCCAGGTTTCGCTAGAAGGCGAACGTTTTAAATTGCCGGAACTCTTTATGGTGCTTGCAACCGAGAATCCGGTGGAATTCCACGGCGTGTTCCCGTTGCCCGAAGCGCAGATGGACCGCTTTATGGTGCGCATTTCGGTTGGGTATCCGACTGCAGAAACAGAGCTTGAAATTTTGCGAGCGCATCGCAGCAGTCGCCCGATTGATGCTTTGAAGGCGGTAACGACTCCCGAAGAAATTTTGAAGGCTCGCGCCACGGTGCGTGATATTCATATTGATGAATCGCTGGAACGTTATGTGATTTCGCTGGTGCAGGCGACGCGTAACGATGGTAGCGTGCGCTTGGCGGCAAGCCCGCGTGCAGGCATGAACTTGGTGCGCATGGCGCAGGCCAGTGCATTTGTGAATGGTCGCGACTTCGTGAATCCGGACGATATTCAACGTGTGTTCTTCCCAGTGATGGAACACCGTGTGTTCGCTAAGGATAGCGGCGATCCCGATGCCAGCAAGAAGATTTTGCAGGGAATCCTGAAGCAGGTCAATATACCCAAATAACACTGCAAAGACGGTTTTCGATAACGGAATCTTTATGAAAATTATATTGCCGTTTTGGGTGGGCTTGATATTTTTGTTTGTGGCTTGCAGCAATGCTGATTATGAGGCTTTAGAAGAGTCTCCTTTTGAAGCTGCTGATAAGGCTATGCAAGATACGAGTGTCAATGATGAGAATGAATGGCTCGAACCAGTTGTAAGTTCTAGTAGTAGCGGTGACTCTATATTGTATTTGCCGCTAGATGATGCTGCTGAAGAAAGAAAAGTAGATTCGCTGATTCATCTTTATGATGATGTGTTGTTTGAACCGGATACCCTTGAGTTAGATAGCGTTGAATCAGACAGCATCGAATCTGGTAGTAATGAACCTGACATGGGTTTGCCTAGTTGCTCGATGGAAAATGAAGGCGAAATTGCTCGAAGTGTTAAGGATGAAATGTATTATGTCTGTAGAGATTCTGAATGGGTCTATGCATTAGTTTCAGAGTATGATACATACGGTGAAACTTGTACCTTGGCTGATGTCGGAAAAATCATTAATGGAGCCGTGTCTGACTACAGTAAATATTACTGCACGGCAAATGGTTGGATTGATTATGTGGATTGGAGTTGGGAAGTTCCCAAAGAAGCTCGGTTGAATCCTGAAATAAGCTATGATACTTTAGTAGATCCTCGTGATGGTAAGGTTTATAAGACGATAAAAATTGCCTCTCAAACATGGATGGCAGAAAACTTGAATTATGCGGATAGCGTTAAAACGGAAAGCTTAAAAGGGAACAATTGGTGCTATCATAATGATACCATGAACTGTGATGTAGTGGGCCGTTATTATACTTGGGCTGCCGCTATTGATTCTGTCGGGTTGGCTGAAAATGAAGCTTTGGATTGCGGCTATGGAAAAAGATGCTGGCTACCGGACACTATTTATGGTATTTGTCCGCCGGGTTGGCACCTGCCAAAGGAAAAAGAATGGTATGCATTGTTAGATGCCTTGGGCGGAAAGGATATTGCCGGTAGAGTGCTTAAATCTCAAAGCGGTTGGTTCCTTCATGGTTGCGGAACAGATTCTACGGGCTTTAGTGCTTTGCCTGCTGGTAGAAAATTTGTTGATGATTATTTTGATTACGAAGGTCTTATTGCGTATTTTTGGAGTTCCTCGGAGTATACAGAAGATTATGCACGCTTTATGGGCTTGACCTATGACCATTATTGGGAGGCTTTCATGTATACTCATAAAAAGTCTTACGGTTTTTCTGTTCGTTGTTTGAAAAATTCTGAAATCTGAGTAAAATCGAATGCTTACTTTAGTTAAATGGCTGTTGAACGCGATTCCGCGGGCCCCGAAAAAATCGGGGATTTTGATGGCTGTTTACTTTTGGTGGCTAGATTACTTTACTCCGGCGGGTCGCGCATTTGCTTCGTTGTTTTTGCTGGCGATGTTTGCGGGGGCGGTGCCTGGATTTTGGGCGGCCTGGATTTTTGCGGGCATTGATTTCCTGCTTTTCTTGGGACTTGTCTTTAGCCTTTTTGTGACGGCGAAGCGGAGCAAGATTGCGGTTGAAAGCGTGTCGGTGAATCGTGTGCGCGAAGGCGAAACGGCTACGGTCACGGCGTATGTGGCAGTGCGCTCGACGATTGACTGCGTGACTTTGGGGGCGAACCGTTTGCCGCCCTCGCTTACAGGCTTTGAATCGGACCGCGAGAAGATTAAGAAGGGCGAGCCGCCGCGCAAGATGGAATGCCAAGTGCGCACGACGCGCCGCGGCTCCTTCATGCTCAATAAGGTCTCGGCGAATGTGCCCGAGATTATGGGCCTTTTGCGCTGGCCTTATGGCTTTAACGGCTCGGTAGAATTGCTAGTTTACCCGCGGGCGCTAAAGGTTCAGGAATTCCCGTTCCTGACGCAGGGCGCTTCGGGCATGGCATTTGCGCCCTTCTTGATGCCAAGTCTTATTCGCGGCATGAATTTTATCGGCGTGCGGCCTTACCGCGAAGGCGATTCCTTGCGTGATTTGCACCATAAAGCTTTTGCCCGCTACGGAAAGCCTTTCACGAAGGAATTTGAAGTCGAGCGCGGTGCAGGCGTGATTTTGCTCTTGGACACAGCCACTCCGAATTTCAAGTCTCGACAGTACTTGGAACATGCGATTCGTATGACGGCGGCGGTGGGCGAGTGGCTCCTGGACCGCGAAATTCTCGGAAGATTCTTTATCGATAGCGAAGAGATTGCCTTGGATGGCGGTAACGAAAGCCGCAAGAATTTACTGGATGCTTTGGCGAGAATTCCGCCCGCATCGCTTGCGCACGCAAAGCAACCCGCGCCTTGGGCCCCTGCGGCGCGCCCGATGGATCCGGTGCTTCGCATTGGACTTTACGAAAACGATGAACCGCTTGTGAATAAGCATGTCGTGGTCGGAACGCTGCCGGCTTCGACCGAAGACAAACTGCTAGTGATTTCGCCTGAAGATTGCGACGGCGAGAGGGTAACATTATGATGGCGAGCGAGAAAGTAGATATTCGCTACACCTTCAAGGTGTTGTTCCTTTGCCTAGCTTCGGTGAATCTGGGCCATACCTTTGATTTCTTGTGGCTCGGCCTTTTGTTTGCTATTTACTTTGTGGTCATCGGTGTGCTGAATGCGACGCGTCGCCGCGAATTTGCGAAACGCCCGCGTTACAACAAAATCTTGGCGTACGGAGCGATTGTCCCGCTTGCGCTTTTCTGGGTGATGACGCCGTCCGTTGAAAACGGCGTGTCGCCTTATCTGATTTTCTTGCCAGGAATTTACTTGCTGTATTTGGCGGCATTGCAGGAACGGAGCCGAGGAAACGGTGGCTTTGAAGTCTTTGTCGCCTTCGATGGCGTAGGCGCTTTGCTCTTTGGAATGTACATGGTGCCGCATGGTTGGGGTGTTGTCGGACTTGTCGGATTTTTACTTGCGCTTTGCGCTTATAGCCGTCGCGGAACAGCGCCTTACAAGTACGGACTCTTTTTGCTCGTGATTGCTGCTCTCGGCGCGATTTCTTACGGCGGTTGGCAACATTGGAAATCGCAGCGTTACCGCTATGGCGCGAAAATGGCCGAAGACTACTACCAGCGCGAACGCATGATGGGCTTTGATCCGGTCGCTGCCTTGGGTAGTTTCGGAAGCAATTATAATTCCCGTTATAATAGCCAAGTCGTGTTGCGCGTGTGGGATAAACAGCCCTCAAGATACTTTAAGGCGGCCAGCTACGAAAAGTACGTGGCGGGCATTTGGAAGTTGCCTACACAATTTACGACTAGACTTTATCCGGCCTACTACCAGGTAGATTATGCTGTGTTTGAGACTGCGGATTCGCTGACGAAGGCCGATTCCTTGCGCGAGGTGGAACAAATCTGGGTTCAATCGACGCTGGATAATTTTGGCTTTGTGTTTGCGCCCTATGGTGCCGTGGGCTTTGCGGCAAAAGATGTGGACTCGTTGACCTATTATTCGGGCGGTATGGTGCAGGGCCTGAATGGTAATGGAAAACGCTCTGACTGGCATTATTTTAAATGTAGGCCCGTTTCGGCGGAGAATGCGCCGGAGGCTTGCTCGTTGCCGGATTCTCTGATGGCTCCGAGTGAAGGCGATCTGCTGGTAGGCGAGCGGTATTTGCCGCTGATTGACTCCGTGATTGCGGCGATGCAGTTGCGTGACACAGTCTATGCGGATTCTATAGTTGCGGATTCGGAGACTCCTGCAAAATCGATGCCAGATTCATTAGTGTTGCAAAAAATGCTTGCCTATTACCTCACGAACTTTACTTATTCGCTTACGGTGCCGGGAATTACGCGCTGGGGTGGTGCGAAGAATGAGCCTTTGGCGATTTTCTGGCGCGAAAAGCAGGGCTTCTGCGAATACTATGCGACGCTTTCGGCGCTGGTACTTCGCCGTTTGGGAATCCCGGCGCGGTATGTGACGGGCTTTGCGAATCCTGAAGTTGTCGAGGGGCTGCCTTATAGCATTTTCCGCCGCAAGCATTCGCATGCATGGGTCGAAGCGTATGTAGATAATCGCTGGGTTATCTTCGACCCGACGCCTCCCATTTTGCCGCAGTTTGCACAGGCACCCAGCTGGTGGAGCGTCAAATGGGAGGGCGTGCGCGGGCGTTTCGCCCGCGTGATGCATGCTCTTAAAGAAGGCGAGTGGCGCCGTGTTGTCGATAGCTGGCAAAATCAATCGACCGCCCTCTTGGAAAGTCCGATTCTGTATGCAGTGCTGGTGATTCTTGTAGCGGGCTTTGCGGGACGCAAGATTTATATTGCGTATAAATTAAGCTCCAAGAATCGCGCTTATGTCTCGGCGCGGTCTCTAGAATGGGTAAGCAAGCTGAACCGCGCCGAGCGTGATTTAGCCCGCGCCGGCTTTAGACGGGAGCCCGGCGAAACGGTCGGCAAATTTGCGGCTCGCGTTAGGATTGCGCTTTCACACCTCGCCGAGGACCAAACCCATCTCAAAAAAATCCAGAAGGCAAGTAATGCTCTTGCGGTTCTAAATGATTATGAAAAAGAACGCTGGATAGCTTAAATACCAAAGACCAACGGCAAACCGTTAAATCCAAACATCTTTTTCGGCATTCTCTCGTCTCTCGTCTTTCGTCTTTCGTCTAAAAAAACTATCTTGTGTCCAAAAAATCAGGAGTTATTATGTCTGTACAAGTGATGGTAAATGGTATTCCGGGCAACATGGGCCGCATCGTGGCCGAAACCTGCGTGACCCGCGGTCTTGAACTCGTTCCGTATTCTCTGACGGGTGAAATTATCGTTGAAAACGAAGCCGAAGTCGCCGGCAAGACCATCCAACTTTTGAAGCCGAGCAATCGCGAAGCTCGCATTGGCGAAGTTCGACGGCCGTGAATGACAACGCCGCTTTCTACGTCAAGCACAAGATTCCGTTCGTGATGGGCACCACCGGCGGCGACCGCGAAGCGCTCGCCAAGCTCGTTGCCGACGCAAATCACCCGAGTGTGATTGCTCCGAACATGGCAAAGCAGATTGTCGCTTTCCAGACGATGATTGAATTCTTGGCCAAGGAATTCCCGACGGCATTCAGCGGCTACAAGCTCTCCGTGGTCGAAAGCCACCAGAAGACCAAGGCTGACACCAGCGGTACCGCACGCGCCGTGGTGGGTGACTTCCAGAAGATGGGTTTTGACTTTACCGTCGATGATATCGAAAAGGTTCGTGACGAGAAGGAACAGATGGAACGCATGCACGTGCCCGAAGAATACCTCGGCGGTCACGCTTTCCACACCTACAGCCTCGACAGCGCTGACGGTACGGTTCACTTTGAGTTCCAGCACAATGTCTGCGGCCGCAAGATTTACGCCGAAGGTACTGTGGACGCCGTGAACTTCCTCGCTTGCCACATTGCAAACGGAACGGCAAGACCCTTCAACATGATGGACGTGCTCCGCTCCGGCAAGATGCGCTAATCGCATTGTAAGCTCATGCGTTCTTATATCCTCCGCCGCTTACTTTTGATGATCCCGACCCTCATCGGGATTTCACTGGTATGCTTTATTCTTATCCAGCTGTTGCCGGGTGGACCTGTGGAGGAAATGATTTCGCGTGCGCAGCAAGCTGCGGCTATGAAGGGCGGGGTAGATGCCTCCAAGGCGCTCTCGCCCGATCAGATTGCGCAAATCCAGGCGTACTTCGGTTTTGACCAACCCGCCTGGAAGCGTTACCTGACTTGGCTCTGGAATGTTCTGCACCTGGACTTGGGCTCTAGCTATACCTATGGCCTCCCTGTGTGGGATGTGATTACGAGCCGTTTCCCGATTTCGCTGTTCTTTGGAATTACTTCGTTTTTCTTGAGCTACCTGGTTTGCATTCCGCTTGGCCTCTGGAAGGCGGTGCATCACGGAAGCAAGCTGGATTCCCTTTCTTCGGGCGTGATTTTTTCGGGTTACGTGATGCCGGGCTACGCTCTCGGTATTTTGCTCATTATCTTCCTCGCGGGCGGTTCGTACCTGGACATTTTCCCGCTGGGTGGCCTCACAAGCGACGACTTCGAAGACTTTACCTTCTTCGAAAAGATTGTGGACCTCGGACATCATTTGATTCTGCCGATTTTCTGCTACATGATTAGCGAATTCGCGTTCTTGACGTTCCTCATGAAGAACTCCGCGCTGGAGGAACTGGGCAAGGATTACATGCGCACGGCTCTGGCGAAGGGCATGAGCTTTAACCAGGCGCTCGTTCGCCACGCACTCCGTAACGCCCTCATCCCGATTGCAACGCGCCTTTCCGAAATCTGCACCTTGATGTTTGCGGGCGCGCTCCTTATCGAAAAGGTCTTCGATATCGACGGCATGGGCCTGCTTTATTACAACTCCATGGTGAACCGCGACTACAACGTGGTCATGGGCGTCATCTTCCTCAGCAGCTTGATGGCGATGATTGGCCGCCTGTTCAGCGATATCCTCTACACGCTCGTAGACCCTCGCATCAAATTTTCGTAATTAACTATATTACAGACTATGAGTAACGAAATTGTTTCGCCTGTTATTGAAAAGTATTTGAAGTCCCGCGGCTATGCCGATTACGAAGTCACCTCTATCGCCGGTGCCGGTTCGGGCCGTAAATATTATCGAATTGCCTCTGGCAAGCAGAGTGCTGTGCTGCAGGTATCTGCCTCGGTCGATGAAGATTTTAAGCGTTTTGTGGATTATGCCGAAGCTTTCAATTCCTTCGGACTTCCGGTTCCTAAGATTTATTGCGTAGACGAAGCTTCTTGCTCCGTGCTTCAAGAAGACCTGGGCGCACACAATTTGCTCGACAACATTGTTTCGCCGGGTTCCGAAAAGAAGACGGGCAACGTTCGTATTCTCTACCCCGAAGTCATCGATTCCTTGATCAAGTGGCAGAACATTTCCCGCTCGCTGTTCAGCTCTCGCTCTGACCTTTGGCTGCGTCGCTTTGATTTCGCTGCTCTCAAGTGGGAAACCGACTACTTTACTGAAAACTACCTGAAGAATTTCAAGGGCATTCAGGAAATTCCCGAATACGTGCGTCAGTTCTATTCCTTGATTGCAGTTTCTGTGGAAGCCCAGCACAAGGTCCTGATGCATCGCGATTTCCAGAGCCAAAACATCATGGTGAAGCCGAATTCCGAAATCGCCTTTGTGGATTTCCAGGGCGCTCGCCGCGGTGCCATGTTCTATGACTTGGCCTCTCTCTTGTGGGATCCGTACGTAGAACTTTCTCTGACCGAAATCAAGGATTTCTTTGAATACTGGCGCGTTTCTTATCGCGAAACCAAGACCTACACCAAGGATGATGCTTGGGAAGCCTTTATTCACGCCAGCTTGCAACGCGTGATGCAGGCCATGGGCGCCTACTGCTTCTTGAGTAAGGTCAAGGGAATCCAGAAGTTTGAACAGTACATTGAACCGGGTAAGCGTCAGTTGCGCGTAGTCTTCGATGAATTCAAGAAGATTGCCAAGGCTACATCTCCGAAGACCTTCGACTTCATGGACAACGCACTGGTATAAATGCAGCCAATCTACGTAAAACATTATTCAGAACCCGAGTCCTTTGCTAGGGCTTTGGGTTTTGCTTACGATGCTTTGGTGCATGGCCCGGTCAAGTTCGACCCCATGGCAACATGGAAGTCTTTGTCGGAACGCGTGTCCCAGGGAATCTATATGGGCGAGGGGCTGCTTTTGCCGCATACTCGCGTGCCGGGACTTCCGCAACCGCTGTTTGCTTTTGCGGTTTGCCCGAAGGGTTTTACCGACATTGCCGTGAAAGAAGGCCAGGTCCCTCAGTACATTTGCCTGTTGCTTTCTCCGGCAGAGTCTGCAACGTGTCATACGCAATTTATTGCAGGCATTGCGCGTAAGCTGCTGAACCCGGAGTGGCGTGCAAAGGCGTTAGATGCAAAAACCCCCGAACAGCTGAACGCCCTGTTCGAGGAATAAAGCTTTGCTTAATTAGTATTGCACGCTTCCGCCGACCATGGCACGGAATCCTTCGTAATCGCCAAAGTAACGGTCATAGCCCGCGCGGAATGTCATCCATTCCCACGGCTTGATTTCGATTTTACCGC
Source organism: Fibrobacter succinogenes (assembly GCA_902794535.1). Classification (GTDB taxonomy): domain Bacteria; phylum Fibrobacterota; class Fibrobacteria; order Fibrobacterales; family Fibrobacteraceae; genus Fibrobacter; species Fibrobacter succinogenes_O. The sequence goes on from CADBHQ010000022.1 coordinate 47,561, forward strand.
CGACTTCCACGTAGTGCAAGGTGGTCTTGTCGTTCAAGAACTTCTTGTCGGTGGCGCTTTCGGGCGTGTGCATGTCGGTGATGTTGCCGCCGAAGGCGGTGTCTTTGGCGACGGCGCTTGCATGCAGAGTTCCCTTGAACAAGGCGTCTTTCAGCATGCCACTTTCGACCTTGTAAAGTCCGCTGACTTCGCTGTAAACTTCGCGACTGTTCGGGCCGAGATCGGTGCCGAGGCTCTGTGAATAACTGCGGTAAGTGTAGCCGCCGCCCTTGTGGTGTGTGTAGACCCACGGTTCTACGCGGGTGTATTCCAGATACCAGTTCCAAAGCGTGCTGCCGAGCTTAAGGCTGTCGCGGGCAACGCCGACCGAGGTAGCCCACTTGTTGCCCCACCAGCTGTCATCGAACATGCTCGTAGGCGACTTCATGTCGTCCCACAAAAGTTCGCCGTAAAATTCCCAATGCGGAATCGTCTTCACGCTCAAATCGAACGCAAGCGAAATGTTGTCTTGGTCGCCCTGCAGGTGTTCCTGGAAAACGTAAGGAATGAAGGGAATCACGTAAGCCCATTCGAATTCGCGGCCGGTGCTGTCGGCGTCTTCGTTCGGGTTCGGGAATTCTTCGGTGGTGCTTCCGTAGAGTGCCGTTTCCGAAATACCCAGCGTAATGTCCTTGGGCAAGTTCAAATCTAAGCGGTGTACGTGCATGTACTTGCCGAAGTTCTTTTTCTCGAAAAGCTTCATGGCGTACTGAGTGTAAACAATCGGGCCTAATTCAAACTGGTAGCCGAAATAAGGCGTGGGGGCGGGTTCAAAAATGCGGCTCGTAGAATCTTGCCACGGGCGGTAATTGCTTTGTTCGCCGCGCAAAATCACGTGGTTTCTGCGGGCGGGTCCCATGCTCAAATAATCAAATCCTGCGAGCAGGCGAACGGCATCCAAGTCATAGCTGGCATTAGCTGCAAAAAGGTCCCAAGTACGCTTGTTGTCGCTCTGCTTGTTGTAGGGAATGCCTTCGCTCGGGTTGTAAAAGTTATCGTAAATGTCTTTATTCGTGTGGTCAGTGCTCACCTTGACGCGGGCGTTGAACAAGAATCGTTCGGTAAAATGCCCGTTCAAGAACAAACGAACCGAAGCCGAATTGTCGTAATGCGTGGGCGCATTCGTCAGGTTCGTAATCGCAAGGGAATCAAGCAACTGCGCGGTAATATTCACCTCGTGGTGGCGCGCGGAATCGCTGAACGTGATATGCGGATTAGCCCATGCAGCAGCAATCGTTGCAAGTGTCGCTAAAACCGTTAATTTACAAGAACTCTTCATAATCCTTACCATAAAGCAGCCTTCAACAAGGCCAAGTGGTGCACAAGGTACTTTCTCTTTTCGCTAGAACCGATGTGCGGAATAGCCGACGCAATCCGTACAGAACTGCGCAAAATGCGGAATGCCTTTGAAAGCAAAAGTCCGTGCATGCCAAAATGCTTTTTAAATACGTATTGCTGGGCGCGGTCGTGTTGCAAGGCGCGGCTCGTGTTGCTTTGGGCTGAACCCCCGCCCAAGTGCGTTAAAGTAATGTCATTTGCGATAAAGAATTTGGCTCCAATTTTGCGGGCGCGCAGGGCGAGGTCCGCATCTTCGTAATACATGAAAATCTTCTCGTCAAAAAAGCCGCCTTCGCTTGTTAAGGCGTTGTAAAGCTCTTTGCCGAACATCCAGCATACGCCGCTGAGCCAGTTCGTTTCAAAAAGGTTTTCTTGGGCAGTCTTGCTAGGCTTGCCTTGCAAAATTTCGGCGGCGCCTTCTTCGTTGCGGAGCGCATTCGAGAAAAACTTTAGACTCCCGATTCCTTCGGGGCCAAGACCTGCAAAGTAATTCGGCTGATCGCTACCGTCTTTGTTCTTGGTGCTCGGCGCTATAATGGCGTAGGAATTTCCACTTTCGCGAGCGAATGCTTCTGCCTTTTCCCATGCTTTTTGCAAGCGGGGGAGCATGTTCGGCAAGAATCGCGTGTCGTTGTTCAGCAGACAAATCGAATCGAACGATTCTCCGTCGCCTAGCAATCCCTTGATTGCCAAATTATTGGCGGCTCCGAATCCAAGATTCTTGTCGCTCGGGTAAACATGAACTGTCGGGAATTCTTTGCGCAAATGTTCTACCGTGCCGTCGGAACTCGCGTTGTCGGCAATGGCTACCACGAAATGCTCACTGTCCTTGAGTTGCGCCGCCATGTCGTTTAGGCAGTTGCGGGTCATTTCCCACCCGTTAAAAGTCACTAGAATGACGGCGGTTCTCATGCGGCACCTCCGCGAGAACGGCCCAGTCGTTCAAAAATTTCCACTAACTGCTTCGCCGAATTTTTCCACTGGTATTTTTCGAGAATGGCTTTGCGCTTGTCTTCTTTGTCGCTCAAGAAATCTTGCTGCCTGTTTAAAAAGGTTTCAATTGTTTGCGCAATCGATTCCGGACTGTTGGCGTCAAAATAAATCCCGCAATCTCCCGCGATTTCTTCCATCACGGAGCCCTTGGTGGTTAACACCGGCGTCTTGTAGTTCAGCGCTTCCAATACCGGGAGCCCGAAACCCTCGTACACAGAAGGGAATATGACCGCGGCGCTGTTGGCGTACAAGTTCCGCAGTTCGTCGTCGCTCACGAACCCTAAATGCTGAATGTTCTTTGCCACCGGCGAATTTTGCAACAGGCTGTTTTCAGAACTGTTTTTCCAGCCCTTGGGGCCCGTCATGGTGAGCGTCACCTGAATTCCCTTTTTATCAAGAATCTCAAGTGCCTTCACCAGGTTGCCGAAATTCTTTCGCGGTTCCAAGCTCCCGACAAAGAGCAATCCTTTTCTTTGTGGGTTTGCACACAAAGGCGTGACAGCGCAATTGATCCCGCAAGGGACTACCGCAATCTTGTCGAGCGCAATGCTCGGGTGAAAATGCAAAAGCTCGGCTTTAGTAAAGTCAGAATTGACTGCGACAACGTCGGCTTCTAGAATCGATTTCTCGCCGATATGGTTGTTAATCCAGCGGACCGATTTGCGCATGGTTTCAGGAAAGCGCTTGTATACGAAATCATGAACCGTCAGAACTTTTTTGCAGTCAGACTTGCCCAAGGGCAGCGTTTGCTCCGGTCCCCAGAATACATCAATCTGGTGTTGCTTGAGCAGGCGCGGCAGCGTCAGTTGCTGCCAGAGAATGCCAGGGATTTTCTTTTGGAATGCAAATTTCCCAGAATAGGGGCAAAGCTTGAAATTCTTGTTTGTAATCGGGTATTCGATGGCATGCGGCGAAAACAAGAAGTATTCGTTTTCGTTGTCAATTTGCTGGAGTGCGTCCAGCAGACTACAAAGATAGCGACCGATGCCGCTATTGTTGTAACGCAAACACTTGATGTCGATTCCGATACGCATTAGCTTTTTTTCCAAATCTTGCGTGCAAGTGGCAGGCCGACTGCGGTAAATAGAATGCGCTTCATGGTAACAGCGGCGGAATCTTTCAAGAAAAGTTCTTTACGGTGCTTGGCAATCCACAGCAAACGGAGCGGCGAAATTGCGCGCGTGAGTCGCGCCTTGGCAAGGCCTAAAAGTTTTTTGGCAAAGCGAATCTCTTTTTTGGTGAGCAAGAGTTTGCCTGCGTTATCAAGGATAGTCTGAATCCATTGAATCTGGGTTTCAAGCGTCTTGCTCATCGAAGGTGCGGCCACTCCACCTACGGCGTTGTTGCCGTGAATGCGGTATTGCACAACGGGCGTGTCGATGGCGGCAATTCCGCCTTGTCTATCCGCAATCATCGCAATCCAGCGGTCATGAACAGTCACGCCCTCGGGAATCGGGAGAATTGTCTTCAGCAATGCGGCGCGGAAAAGTGAAAGGCAACCCGTCACATTGTTGATGCCTGCTATCTGCTGCTCCATCGAAATTTTCTTTTCAATCTTCGAATAGCTTCGCCAAGATTCGGCCGTGATTTTTCCGTTGGCGTCAACCACTTGGGCATCTCCGAAAACAAGAGCCTTGTCCTGAATTTCTTTTTCGAGTAATTCCAACTTTTGCGGGAGCCAAATATCGTCTTGGTCGGCAAGCGCTATCAAATCGTTATCGTTCAATTGCGGCTGCGCAAGTTCCAAAGCCTTTGAAAACGCGGCGCGGTGCCCGGAATTCTTTTCGAGAATTGTCACTTGCAGCGGTAAGCGGTTTTCATAGCTTTTTAAAATCGCGGGCGTATTGTCTTTTGAGCCGTCATCGACGGCGACAATAAAGTCGGCTTGCCTAGTTTGCGCCACAAGCGAATTGAGCATCTGTGCCAGATACTTTTCGCCATTGTAGGTCGCAAGGACTATGCCGATTTTAGCCATACTCTGAATATAGTAAATATCCCTGTTTTAATAGCTGTATTTAATCGATAATTGTGCTAAAGCCAGCTAAGGAATGTGTAGCAGAGTCAAGATGACCTTGGAAATAAATAAAAATTCGTTTCTTGTCGATAGGCTTGCATTGTAATGGCTTAAAAGGAAGATTATCATTTAGAATTTCGGCTGAATCTCCTTTAAATGAAAAATGCAATTCTTCTGCAAATTCATGCCTTTCACATCTATGAGTGCCGCTGAATTTGCTATTCTTATCAAAAAATATCCTAAATTGGTTAATTATAAAAATGAAACGATTATAAAACTTTATTCTTGCTCTACGGGAGGAAAAACATGGGATGGGAGTCTTAATTTTGCACAAGAGTTGGCAAATCTTACTGGGTTAACTGTTGTGGCTCCGATCCAGGATTTTGAATTTGTTAAAACGTTTTCAAAGCCTACATATAGAGTAGAACATTTGGATGGTGGAGATTGGGAAACTTTTCTTCCTCAGAAATAAAGGAAATACTCGAATGCGCAAAATTTTTGTCCTATTTTTAATGATTATCTATGTTGGATGTAGTAGTGACGTGAGAGATGCTGATGGAAATCGCTATAAAATAGTAAAGATTGGTAATCAGGTTTGGATGGCTGAAAATCTTAGAACTCGTGCAGCAAAGGATTCCTGGTGCTATGCAAATATTGCAGAAAATTGCGAAAAATACGGTCGTCTTTACACATGGGTTGCAGCTATGGCGTTCCCTGACTCTTGCTATGACCACAAATGCGAATTGTTAGGAAAGCATCCCCACCAAGGCATTTGCCCTGATGGATTCCACATACCTTCAATTGATGAGTTCAATGAATTATATGAGTATGTGGGTAAAGCATCGGTAGCATTAAAGTTGAGGTCTAAAAAAAGTAGGACGAAAGAAGAAATTGCTGGTGATAAAGAAATTTATGGTGAAAAAAATTTTGATGAATTTGGTTTCAACCTGCTTTTAGGAGGGCTTGCATTTAATGTAAAGGAATTGTCCGATGGTGCAGATAATGGAAGTGAAAAACGCGCTACAGGACTTTGGACATGTAATAAAGAAAGTGTGATTGATACAACATTTGCATGGTTTGTTAAACTTACTAAAGGTATGAATGAAAAGTTAAACGAACGTTTTGATATAGCGAATAGTCAATGTTTTTTAGAAGGGGCTGATTCTATTATACCGATAAAACTCCTTAAGAATGGAGGCTCTTATCTTCGTTGCATAAAAGATTAAGCTTGGCTTGCAAAATGAATTGCACGACTGTCGGTGTTGCCGCTGAATTCGAAGACAGCGGTGTGAACGCGTCGTATACCTTTAACCAGGACAGCTCCAGGTCGCTGGGCCTGAACACGAACGCGAGCGTATGCGTGGACGGCGTGTGTCTTAACGGGGGATGCGGCTTCAACATGAACACCTATACGGGAACGTCGGTCAGCAAGAGTGCCGGCTATGAGCTTGGCCAGGGGTACAGCTGGGACCGCAGCGGCGGATTTGTCGGGATGACCGTCTACGCCGAAGTCTACGCGGCCTTTGCGGGAGGGCGTAGTTCATATGGATACGAGCAGGGGTTCTTCGGGGCCGAGGGCCGCGGAATGTACGCCGGAATAAGTGGCTACGGTTTGCATGCGGAAGTGTCGCAGAACGGCGGAACGAACTGGGGCTTTGAAGAAAAGGCCTATTATAAAATGAAAAATTTGGGCAAAGATCCTGAAACAGGTAAACCCCGCAAGTATGTTGGCCTGAGCATCCCCACCCTTGGCATCTTTAGCGATGTATTCATGTACGATCACGGGAACAGGAATGATAATCAGAAAGAGGTGATGGGGAAAGACGGAAAAGGGATAAGCAGAGAACAATTTGAAAAACTTGCTAAAGATAATGATCTTGATTATGGAAAATACCCCTGGATAGCTAGTCTTTTCCATCCTAGTAACACAGACAAGATGTGGATGGAACAGAAAAGCGTATTCCGTTTCCTATATGGTTGGTTCTGGATTCCGTCAGTTGAGGGACTTTTCTTCCCGGGAGGAGACTATGCATCTGCTCCGAGTTACAATTATGGGCACAATTGGATTACACATTTCATTCTTGATGTTTTGCCGTATTTAATTATGGATTAATTATTCCCGAATCCATAAGGATTTATTTATGAAAAAACTTGCATGCCTAATCCTCTGCCTATTTTTCTGGAACTGTTGCCCTCTTTGCGGCAGTGACTGCTTCTACACTATCGAGAAATCGGTGGATGTCGATGCAGTAGAAAAATATCGCGATATGCATTATGGCCTAAATGGAGAATGGTATGATTTTGTTAACGATACTCTTCAGGAACAATATTATAAATCTTTTTGCCTATATATAGATTCCGTAAATGTATATAACCTCAGTATGCCCGTTTCTGTAGATGCTTATATCACACATGGTGGCGAAACAGAAAGGATTGACTCGTCTCTTGTTGAATATAGAACGGTAATAAAGGGTATGTTGGGTATTTTTATTGAGAGAAGATTGCCCGAGCCATCAAGCCGACTTAAAATAGTTGTCACGAAGGAAGGTAAAGAGACTGTATTTGAGTTTGACATTGTCCAAAAGGCGTATAAGTCGAGACATTCCCGAAAGTGGATGTCGTTTATATCGTTTTGAGTTGGCGAAAAAACTCGCAAACCGCAAATAGCCGGTTGCCCTTATGCGTGAATTAATTTAGATTGAATTCCAGTATGCGATTCTTTATATTTTTATTTTTTCCGTTTGTAATGCTTTCCGGGTGTTTTTTTGACACACATATTCCAGAAAAACCTTCTGCTCAGCCCATTCACTCTAAATTTATTAAGCCTGGCACCTTTTCTCCAGATTATCATTCATTGAAAGAAGATTTTGATTTGTTGTTCAATGCAGAAGATATAGAATGGGAAAAAGATAAGGGGATATTTTACGTTCATTTTTACGATATTTCTGATGGTGATGAGCATGTCCGTTCTGAATACATCCTGTCTTTGCCTCAAGATAGTTCCGAAGCTCTAATTTACATGTTGTACTCCATTGATACTAGACATCTTGCCGAAACGCTCCCACCTTTTGAACGTTGCATGGAAAAAAATATCAAAGAAAGGATGTCTACAGTCTATAACCTGTGCCGGAAAAAGATTTCCATGCCGCAGGCTTTGATTGATAAAATGAAGTCTTTCTTGCTAGACGACAAGCAATCAATTGATAGTCGTGGTGGTGATTGTTTTGAAACCTTAAACATGTTTATTTTTGATGGCGAAAAGTACCACTATTTTGACATGCCTTGGCCTTCATGCATTGATGACAACATGAAAAAAGACCCCCGCATTCCCGAATACATCGAGTTCTACAACGAGATGGCCGCCATCATAAAGCAGGACTTCAGCGCCTGCCGCTGGGACAACTTCGGCAACAGGGAAAAGATGATCCGCGAGTGTGGCAAGTTCAACTGGCGTTGGAAAGAGAAATATCCAGAGATTCTAGGACGGTGAATATTGGGGTGTGACCGTTTCTGCAATAAAAAATGACGGCGTCATCCTGCACGATGAAATTGGCGACTTTGAAATAAAGTGACTCTTTTGTTATATTAATGACATGGTGTTAAAGAAATTCCCCATCGGCGAATGGAAAATCGCAGACGGAACGGTTTAAACTAATGCAAAAGATTCTTTTTGTTTGCGATAAAAACGAGTGTACCAGTTTCGGGCGATTGACGCTGAATCTGGTCAAGGCGGTGTCGGGAAAATTCGATGCCCATGTGCTTTGGCTCAAGACTCCCAAGTTCTTTGGTGAAGCCGATAAGAAAGCGGCGACTTCGCAAGATTCGAATTATGTATCTCACGAAGTGTGGGCGAAATCGCTCTATACGGGATATTTGAGCTTTCGCGCACCGCTAAAAAAGCTGGTCAAAAAAATCCAACCCGAAATCGTTTTCTTTATTCGTCCGGAACTCGGTTTCTTGGTGCCGGTGGTGAAGGGCCGCGCCAAGACGGTCATGTTTGTGCATGACACCTTTGCCGAGACCTTGTACCCGAACAGCACGAAGTTCAAGCTGTTGAACCTGTTCTACATTCGCCCGACAGTCAAGGCGGACTTTTTCGTGTACAATTCCAATTGGACTCGCGAACAAGCGGCGGACCACTTTGGCGTAGAGATGTCGTCGAAACCGGGAACCGTAATTGGTTGCCCCATCGATAGTGCCCTGTTTAACAAGCCCGAAAAGATTCCGACCCTTGAAGAAAAAAAGCAGTTCTTGCGCAAGTACGGTATCAAGAATTTCGATGGCATGTGCCTGAACGTAAGCCTCGATGAACCCCGCAAGAATATCGAGACTTTCTTTGAAATGGCAAGCCTCAGACCGCATGTGGCCTTTGTGCGAGTGGGCAAGTTCTCGGAACGCCTGCGTGCCATCGTGAACGAAAAGAAACTCTATAACGTCTATCATTTTAGCGAGTTCAAGGCGCATGAATTGCGCGACTTTTATCGCCACGCAGACTTGATGGTGTATCCGTCCCTTTTAGAAGGGTTCGGCCTTCCGCCCATCGAAGCGATTGCTTGCGGAACGCCTGCGCTCTGCGCCGCCACCTCTGCCGTCAAGGAAAACCTCGAAGGCGTTTGCCCACTGATCAATCCGCCGACGGATGCCGAGGCATACGCCCGCGTGATCGATCGCGTGCTCGCTGGCGAAAACGTGCTCGATGAATCTAATGCAAAAAAACTCCTGGAACATTGTTCCATGGAGTCTTTCAGCAAACGAGTTGTAGAATTTTTTAATTCTATTTCCGGCGCCACACCTTAATCAGGCTGTGGTTCTTTCTGGTAGCAAGCCAGAGCGTGGGCCAAATCAGAATCAAGTCGCGAATCAGGCTTGTCCAGGCTTCGGCCTTGTCGTGGGCGTCGCCGTCTTCAAGCTCGAAGCAGCCGCAAGTGATGCCGAGATCGTTTCCAAGAGCCCAAGCGAGAGCAATGATAAAGCTTACGAACATCCAGAAAATGGCGAAAGCGGATTCACGTACGAACGGCGTTACAATCATCGCAAGTCCGAACCAGAATTCAAACTGCGGGTACACCAGCGCAAAGAAGTTGTTCACGCTTTCCAAGTGCAAAGCGGGGAAGAACTGGTACTGCGCCACAAGGACTGCAAACTGGTGCGGGTCCTGAATCTTGTAGATGCTTGCGAAAATGAACATGCCGCCAATGCCCACGCGGAACAAGGTTTCGAGGGCTCGGATGGCAAAGTCCTTTTGCAGGCGGTAAGCCGGAACGCAAATGGCGGTCGCAAGCGCAATCGCGCCAAGACCCACATGAATATTGTAGCGGTAAGCCTTTGGCCAAATGTCAATCAGCCAGTCTTGGTCGGTAAAGGTCAAGAATGATTCCGGGAACGAAATTTCGGCGACACCGATGGCCACCAGAATCGAGGCAACAACGAGCAATACTGCAGAAATAATCGTATTCTTCATTACAGCACCTCGTCCGGCTTGGCAAGAATTTCCTGGCTGCCGATCCAGTCGACCGACTTGGAGTCTTCAACGCGAATGTTGTTGATAACGGCAAGCGCAATGCAGAATGCGGCAATCCCCAAAAGAACAATCCAGTTCAGGGATTTTAAATAGTTTTTAGTGTAATCGAAAACTTTAAGAGCTATAGATTTCATATCCATAAGATACAAAATCTTTGGTCTTACTTAGTCCACAGGCTCTTTTCTTTTTCAATAAACTTCACG